>JAADEY010000002.1 GCA_013153145.1 Thermoproteota archaeon
TCTCTCCTGACGAGCCTTAGGAGCCTCATTGTGGACACCTATGCTTCGAGGTAGGCCTTTATGAGGGCGTCTTCCAGGGTCGGCTCCTCGATTCTAAGGTCGATCAGCTCGAGGCCTTCGCGTCGGGCCTCAACAGCTATGCTCTCCACTATGCGGGCGACGTCTCCCCGTCTTGCATATACCTCGATGCATGCCCCGAGAACCCGGAGGGCTCGGATAGCCTCCCCAGCCTCCCTGCTGATGCGCTCGGTGAAGCCTGGATCCGGCTTCTTGGGGAACTTCACCGTGATCTTGGTTAGTCCACCGAAGGTTCTCTTGAACTCGTCTACGCTCATGTCTGCGCGGATGACTCCACGGTGGATGAGTATGATTCTGTTGCATAGCCTCTCGATGTCTTGGGGTATGTGTGTGGATAGTAGTATTGTCGCGTCCCGTTCACGGCCCCACTCGGCTATGTAGTCGATGACTCTCCTCCTGGCTACGGGGTCCAGCCCCGTGGTCGGCTCGTCTAGGAATAGTATCTCGGGGTCGTGGATCAACTCCCGGATAACCTGTACCAGTCTCCTCATGCCTATGCTCAGCTGTGATGGGTAGAGCTTCCGGATGTTCTCGAGCCCGAAGACTTCGAGGAGTTCGCGGGTTCTCCTGCGTGCCTCGGCTCTGCTGAGGCCCCATAGGTAGCCGTAGAGTTCTAGGCTCTGCTCGACGGTTAGGCCTAGCTCTAGGCTGAGGCCCTGCCTAACATAGCCCAGCCTGCCCTTGACGCTTCTCGGATCCTTTAGGATATCGTGGCCCAGGATCTCGACACGGCCGCTTGTGGGCTTGATGAGGCCGAGCAGTATCCTTATGGTTGTAGTCTTGCCTGCGCCGTTTGGGCCGAGGTAGCCGACGTATTCTCCCTTACCGATCCTAAACGATACTCCCTTTAGAGCAACTATTTCACCGAATACCTTGACTAAGTTCTCGACTACCACTGCATCCATTTAGACTTGCCCTATATTCCCCTGCCCCGTCAAGACTCGATAAGGGTTTCTAGCAGTGCTTCGAATCCTTCTAAAGAGGGAGGAGTGCTTGGATGATGCGCTGAGGGTTCTTAGGGAGGTTTTCTCGCCCACCAGGATGCTTATACTGTTCGAGCTAGCCATGGGTGAGAGGAGCCTAACCGAGTTATCGAAGAGGCTGGGCCTGGCTCCTTCGACGATACATTATCACCTTAAGAGGCTTGAGAAGCTAGGCCTCATAGAAGTCTCCAGGGTTGAGCAGAGGGGTAATGTGCTTGTGAAGTACTATAGGGCTTCTGAGGACATACTCGTACTCGGCAGATCCATCCCGAGGAAGTCAATGAGTGAGTTAAGCCGCTACATTGCACCCTGCATTGCAATGATGATGTTGAAGATTATTGAGAAGGTTGCCTCGAGGAGGCGTGGCATAGGAGCCCTGGACGTCGTTATCGTGAGGCTGGATAGCGAGCAGGCCAAGAAGGTGATCCATGAGCTTCAGGGTATGATAAGCCGTGTCAAGGAGCTCGAGAAGGAGTCGCAGCGTAGAGACTACCTACTTGCTATAGCCCTCACGGCCGTCGCGCAACACGTAGCCTAGCCCTACTAGTATCTATGCCGCCATGCAGCGTGGCTGCAGGGAGAGCCTAATCTGGTAGTACTCTGCATACTGCACATGGGGGAGGGAGGGTAGTGGCTGATGCTGCTACTAGTGTTGCTGGCGCCGTGCTTGCCGAGGTTACCAGGAGTATCCTGGAGAGGGTGAAGCGGGGCGAGAAGCTTTCGACAGAGGAGCTAATGATACTGCTCCTCGACCTAAACTACCGCCAGATCATTGAGCTGCGGAAGGAGATGCTGGAGCTCTACAGGCAGCTTAACGGTAGGATTGACCGGCTAGACAAGAAGATGGAGAGTATGAGAAGCGAGCTAGACGCTAAGATAGAGGGTGTTAGAAGGGAACTGAACTCCAAGATTGAGGCTGTGCGCAGGGAGATCAATCAGCGGCTAGACGCCATCTACCAGCTGTTGCTCAAGATGATTGAGCAGCGGAAGGAGTAAGTGTTGAGTTAAAGCGTTTGGGGCTGGGGCTTCTCCGGCTGTTTCGGTATTATCTTGTCTGATGACGGTTCATAGTTTAGTTCCGCTAGCGCCCGTGATAGGTAGAGGTGGTATCTCTTGATGGTTTCGATTTTGGCTTTTTGCCTTTGAGCGGTTGTTGTAGCAGTCTTGAAGAATAGCTGTATGTTTTGCTCTCTCACATGGTAGACTTTCGCATAGTGTTTCAATCAACCGGTCTCCAACGTGTCACAACACTATGTCGATGACGATGTCCCATAGCTGCGAGTCTGCTAATGCTATTTCGAGTACTCTAACAACGGTGCTCGGCTCTACCTTCTCCACGATGTGTTTGCCCGTCAACCGCGCATACTCCTCTACGGTTTTAATGCTGTTTACAGAGGAGGAGCTTATCCCGAGTTCTCTGGGAGAGAGATTCCTTTTTCACACCGGACGTACATGAAGATCTTGTGGCGTGTCTCATCGTCTAGGGACGAGAGGTCTATGATGCGTGGGTCAACCAAGGCTTCTCATGGGCACGTGCATTCTGGCGGGGATACAAAAGCCTATGTGCATAGTCAGCCTCTGAGAAGGAGGTTATTTTCAAAATTTGCTGTGGCGGGCCCGCCGGGATTTGAACCCGGGACCTCCGGCTCCGCAGGCCGGCGCTCTAGTCCTGGCTGAGCTACGGGCCCAGCCAGCTCGCTCCGAGGGGACGCGTGGGGTTTGCTGCGGCCCGGGTCTTTGGGTCTTGGTGTGTGCCGGTTTTTGGTTTTGCTGGTGGGTTAGGCTTTAGGGGTGTTACGGGGCTTGTGTTGTATATTGGGTTGCCATGTCTAGATGGTATGGATTGGTGTAGTGCTGTACTGTTGCTGTGTTGTTTGATTGTGGGGTGGTGTTGTGGCTAGGAAGTCTGGTAGGGCTGGGAGGGGTAGGAATGCTGATTTGTTGAGGTTCCTTATGGGTGGCGGTTCTGCTGGGCGTGGTTCTAGTCGTGGTGGTGGGTCTGGCGGTGGCTCGGTGAATGGTGGTTCTGGTGGAGGGGGGCGTAGGGGTGATGGTGGTGTTGGTATTGAGGTTTTCCTTGGCTTGCTGAAGGGGCCGGAGGAGAGGAGTGAGGGTAGTGGTGGCAGTGGTGGCGGCGGGGTTGTTGGGCGGCGTGTAGAGCGTCGTGTTGAGGAGCGTGTTGTGGAGGGTGGTGGTTCTGCTGGTTCTGGTGGAGGGGGTGGGGGTGTTGTTGTGCGTGTTGCTGGTGATGTGAGGAGGTTTGGTGGTCTTAGTCTTACTCGTGAGCCTGAGCCTGCTGGGGAGGGGTTTGTTGGTTATCTTCTTGACGTGTATTATGATGGTGGTCTTGGTAGGGCTGTTGTGAAGCTTGTTGGTAGTGATGGTGGTATAAGGGTTTATGTTGATAGGACTGGGCATATGCCTTACTTCCTTACTGATCTGCCTCCGGATAAGGTTAGGGGTTTGAGGGATGTTGTTGGTCATCCTGGTTTCGACCACTTGGAGGTTGTGGAGAAGTTTGACTTGTTGAGGTGGACTCGTAGGAAGTTGACGAAGATTGTTGTGAAGACTCCTGATGTTGTGCGTGTCCTGAGGGGTAAGGTGCCTAGGGCTTGGGAGGCTAACATCAAGTATCATCATAACTATATCTATGATCTTGGCCTTGTGCCTGGTATGCGTTATCGTGTTGCTGGCCGTGGCCTGGAGCCTGTTGGTTTTGAGGTTTCTAGGGATGAGGAGGAGTGGATTAGGGGTGTGTTTAGGGGTGAGGATGAGGAGACGTTGAAGCTTGCTGTGGCGTGGCTGCCGTTGTTCGAGGAGGCTCCGCCTAGTCTTGAGATGGTTGCGTTCGATATTGAGGTGTTTACGCCGTTTAAGGGTAGGATTCCGGAGGCTTCTGAGGCGGCCTATCCTGTGATTAGCGTGTCTTTTGCTGATAGTGGTGGTTGGCGTTGCGTGCTTCTTCTTGCTAGGCCTGGTGCTGTGTTTGGTGATAGGGTTCCTAGCGAGTTTCCTGGTGATGCGTTTA
The DNA here is from genome assembly GCA_013153145.1 of Thermoproteota archaeon. GTDB lineage: Archaea > Thermoproteota > Thermoprotei_A > Sulfolobales > Pyrodictiaceae > JAADEY01. Next base: position 4,090 of record JAADEY010000002.1, read on the forward strand.
TCGAGATTTATGATTCTGAGCGTGCCTTGGTTCTTGACGCTATAAGGATTATTGCTAATTATCCTCTCGTCGTCAGCTTTAACGGTGATGCGTTCGACATGCCTTATCTGTATAATCGTGCGTTGAAGCTTGGTGTTGATAGGCGCTTGTTGCCGTTTAGGTTTACTGGGGGTGGTGGGCAGCATGTGCCTACTGTTAAGTTGAGGTATGGGCTGCACATAGATCTTTACAGGTTCTACAACATTAAGGCTATACAGACCTATGCGTTCGGCAACGCGTACAAGGAGTTTACACTGGATGCTATTGCTCAGGCCCTGCTTGGTGAGAAGAAGATCGCTATTGAGTCTACTGTTAGTGATCTCACGCTGGCCGAGCTGGTTACGTATAACATGCGTGACGCTGATCTGACCCTTAAGCTCATCTCGTTCGATCATTACTTGCCGTGGAAGTTGATGGTGCTGTTGATGCGTATCTCTAAGCTCCCGCTCGAGGATGTTACTCGTAGCGCTGTGTCTGCGTGGATTAAGAGCCTGTTGTACTGGGAGCATAGGAGGAGGGGGTACCTGATTCCTACCAGGGAGGAGGTTGTGCAGCTTAAGGGTGAGGTTAGGAGCTCCGCGATTATTAAGGGTAAGAAGTATCAGGGTGCTATTGTTATTGATCCGCCTAGCGGGGTGTTCTTCAATATTGTTGTGCTTGACTTTGCCAGCCTGTATCCGACTATTATTAAGAGGTGGAATTTGAGTTATGAGACTGTTAATCCTGCTTATTGTCCTGGTGGTAAGCTTGTTGAGGTTCCTGGTGTTGGGCATAAGGTGTGTATGAGTATTCGTGGTTTGACCTCGATGATTGTTGGGTTGCTTAGGGATTATCGTGTTAGGATCTATAAGAGGAAGGCTAAGGATAAGTCTTTGAGTGAGGATGAGAGGCGGTGGTATAATGTTGTGCAGGCGGCTATGAAGGTGTATATTAATGCTAGTTATGGTGTGTTTGGTGCTGAGAGCTTCCCGTTGTACGCACCCCCTCTCGCTGAGAGTGTGACTGCTATTGGTAGGTACTCGATTATGCAGACTCTGCGTAGGGCTGGGGAGCTCGGGCTTAAGGTTATCTATGGTGACACGGACTCCTTGTTCATTTGGAGCCCGCCTGAGGAGGCTTTGAAGGAGCTGCAGGATTATGTTGAGAGGGAGTTCGGCCTTGAGCTGGAGGTTGACAAGGTGTATAAGTTTGTGACGTTCTCCGGGCTTAAGAAGAACTATGTTGGTGTGACTACGGAGGGTAAGATTGTTGTTAAGGGTCTTCAGGCTAAGAAGAGGAATACGCCGGAGTTCCTTAAGAAGGAGTTTAAGGAGATACTCGACATCCTCGTTGCTATATCTAGCCCGGAGGAGTTCGTTAAGGCTCGTGATGCTATCCGTGAGAAGCTGAGGGAGGTGTATAGGAAGCTTAAGAACTACGAGTATAATCTTGATGAGCTCGCTATAAGGATGGCTCTTGGTAAGAGGATTGAGGAGTATACTAAGAATATGCCTCAGCATGTTAGGGCTGCGCTTCAGTTGAAGCAGGTTGGTATTGAGGTGTTGCCGGGCGACGTGATAACGTTTGTGAAGGTTAGGGGTAGGGAGGGTGTTAAGCCTATACAGCTTGCGAAGCTCCTAGAGGTTGATGTTGATAAGTATGTTGACCATATGAGGTCGAGCTTTGAGCAGTTGCTGGCTGCGCTGAATATGTCCTGGGATGAGGTTGTCGGCGCGTCTAGGCTTGAGGCGTTCCTGCTAGGATGATTTCTTCCTCCTGCTGCGGCGCCTCCTCTTCTTCTTTGGCTTCTCGGCCTCCTCCGCCTCTGCTAGGCCCTCCTCTAGTCTTGCGAGCTCCTCCTCGGTTAGGCTTAGTTGTGGTGCTAGTTGCTTCGGCTTTGATGTGGCGTCGACGGCGTAGTCTATGATTTGTTTCTTTGCGTCTTCGTCTATGTAGTATGTTACTATGCATATTGCCCTGTCACGGTAGGTGTCGCCGGTCCACTCGTTGTTGTAGCTTATGGTGTATACTGGTAGTGTTATTATTGCCTCGTTGCCGGATCTGGCAACTTGTAGGCCGTACTCCTGTATCTTGTCTAGGACGTCTACTGGTACTGGTATCTTGTATGTTAGCTCGTATCCTCCCCTTATGACTGTGAAGTCGCTTAGGCTTGGATCCCACTTCTCTATCAGTTTTAGTGCTACCTCCTTGACTTTCTCGTATAGGTTTCCCTCTACTACTTCTTGCCTGATTAGCTTGCCGTCCTCTGTCTCGACGATCAGTATCTGGGCCATGTTTGTTCACCGGGTGCTGTAGCCGATGACGTAGAGGTATATATTGTGTGATATGTGGCCCTCGCTTATTGTGGCGAATGCCAGGGGTCTCCAGCCAGTTATCTGGAACTCGTGCGATACTATCCTTGTACCCCTCCTCAGCTCCTTCCTTAGCTTTGGGGCTAGCTCGTTGTTGACGCTTGTTAGGAGGAATAGGGTTACTATTGTTGCGTCCGAGATGTCTGCCTTGAACATGTCTTCTCTCCTTACCTCCATCCTCCCCTTCAAGCCCTGCCTCTCTGCCTCCTCCTCAGCCTTGTCTGCCAGGTCTTCCCTCAGCTCTATGCATATCGCCTTGTCGACGTTGAATTCTTTGACTGCGAGGAGGGGGATTCTGCCGTCGCCGCATCCTAGGTCGTAGAGTATGTCTCCGGGGCCTGCTCCGGCAAGCTCCAGCATCTTCCTGGCGACTGGGAGCGGGGTTGGGACGAAGGGCACCCTTACGCCCATGGGGCGGCACTCGATGCGAGTCTCTCTAGTGTGCCGGGTTTTATCCTGTACGTGGTCCTGCTCCAGCGCTCCACGTAGCCCTGCCTGCATAGGTGTGCCAGCAGCCTGCCGGCAGTCCTCTTCGACACCCCGAGGCTCCTCGAGACCTCTGATACGGTTAGGAACCTCTTGCCCCTCTTGACCGCCAGCACGAGCACCACCAGGGGCTCTATGCTAACCCTCAAGCCTCAACCCCCCCTGGCTAGGGGCGTCATCGGCTGCGGGGAGGCTCTGCATGGGGGTGTCGGGCGAAGCTATTCGAGGCCCTCATTACCGTTTTTAGCAGGGTTTCCCCAGCCTGGCCCTAGGATGGAGAAGGGGGGTTCCAGGCCCCCTACACGTGTGGGCCTCTCCCCCGGGTGAGCCCCTCCCCTCGGCGGGGGCTGGGGGTGGGCTGTGACGCCTCGGGGGCAGGGTAGGTGTGAAGGGTAGAGGGTTCATGGAGGCCATGTACTACCCTACGGGTGGTGGCCCTCAGCCGGTCTACGTGCCGGATACGAGTATCGTGATTGAGGGAGCTGTTAGTAGGCTTGTTGAGGAGGGCCGTATCCGGGGTAGGATAGTAATCCATAGGGCAGTGTTGATGGAGCTTGAGCATCAGGCTAACATGGGTAAGGCTGTGGGCTTTGCGGGGCTCGCGGAGATAAAGAGGCTGCGCGAGCTGGCGATGAAGGGCCTCATAGAGGTGGAGGTCGCCGGTGAGCCGCCGAGGTGGAGTGATGTAAGGTATGCTGCTTCGGGCTCCATAGACGCGTTGATAAGGGAGTATGCATACGAGATAGGGGCCACGCTGATCACGGCCGATAGGGTGCAGGCCCTGGTCGCGGAGGCTATGGGTGTCTCCGTGATCTACATACCGCCCAGGAAGGAGCATAGATTGAGGATAGAGGAGTTCTTCGACGAGAACACTATGAGCGTGCACCTCAAGGAAGGAGTAGTACCCATGGCCAAGAAGGGTACCCCCGGCAACTGGCGCCTAGTACCGATAGGGGATAAGCCGTTATCGAGGCAGGAGCTTGAGGAGATAGCGCGCAACGTGATAGAAGCCGCCAAGATGTCTCCGGAGGGCTTCATAGAGAGCGACAGGAAGGGCTCGACTATAATACAGCTGGCAAACTACAGGGTTGTGATAACTAGGCCTCCGTTCAGCAGCGGCTGGGAGATAACAGCCGTTAGGCCCATCAAGAAGCTGAAGCTGAGCGACTACAACCTCCCGCCGAAGGTGCTCCGCCGCCTCGACGAGAGGGCTGAGGGCATACTAATAGCCGGGGCCCCTGGCATGGGTAAGACCACGTTCGCGCAGGCCCTCGCCGAGTACTATGCAGAGAAGGGCAAGATAGTGAAGACCATCGAGTCCCCGAGGGACATGAGGCTACCGCCAATAGTAACCCAATACTCCAAGACATACGCTAGCAGCGGCGAGCTCCACGACATACTCCTCCTCAGCAGACCCGACTACACCGTGTTCGACGAGCTGAGGACAGACGAGGACTTCAAACTCTACATAGACCTAAGGCTCGCAGGAATAGGCATGATAGGAGTCGTACACGCAACCACGCCGATAGACGCCGTGCAGCGCTTCCTACACCGCACAGACATAGGAGTACTGCCAAGCATAATCGACACCGTCATCTTCATAGAATACGGGAAAGTATCAACCATATACACGCTCAACATGACAGTGAAACTGCCAACCGGGCTGCGCGAGGCCGAACTAGCAAGACCAGTAGTAGAGGTCAGGGACTTCCTCACCGGGGAACTAGCCTACGAGATCTACACCTTCGGAGAACAAACAGTCATAGTCCCAGTCAAGGGGCTCCGCGGCACAGCAGGCCTCGAAGAGAAACTGAGACGCTACATACAACGCATACTCCCAGGAGCCGAGATAGAGCTTAGGGATCATACAGCAATAGTCAGCATACCACGCCCGATGGCCAGGCTCGCAGCAAAGAAGATGAAGAAGCTGAGGAAACTAGAGCAGAAGTTCGGCATAAACATAAGACTCAACCTCATAGGCTAGAGACGTGGCGAGCCTTGCCGGGCCCCGCCACGAGGAAGAGGAGGGGTATTGAGGCCGAACACGACCTCGCAAAGAAGCTATGGAGGCACGGCTTCGCAGTGATAAGGGGCCCGGCAAGCGGCGCAAAAGCCAAACACGTTATTTACCCTGACATCGTCGCCATAAGGAAGGGCAGGGTACTCGTCTTCGAGGTCAAGAGGAGGACAACGCAGACAACAATATACATCAGCAGAGAGCAGGTGGTAAAGCTGAGAGAGTTCGCGGAGAGGGCAGGCGGCAAGGCATACATAGCCGTGAAGACCGGCAACCCCGGCTCCTGGACATTCATACGCATAGAAGACCTCCTGGAGACCAGAAACGGGAACTACAAGGTGACCGAGGAGCTATTAAGGGAAAAGGGGGTCGGGCTCAAAGAGCTGGTAAACATGTACACCTGCAAGGGGCTCAACGAGTTCTCAGCCGGGTAAGTAGTCACCATCCCCCGGCTGAAGGGTCGGTCCGGGAGTAACTCATCACAAGAGGGGGCGACTCACCTAGGCCTGTACCTTCAAGTCCTTGAACCCCGTCCTTCCATGATAGCTCCACACCAGCCTAACTATATTGGTGTAGCCCTGCTCCAATGGTATCTCCACTATCCTCTCCTCGCCGGGCTGTATCCTGCCCATGCTCACCCTTCTTATGATCCTGCCGGCTGCAAGTACGACTATGAATGCCTTGTCGGGGGCTGCATCGCCGCTATTGACTATCTTTATCCTCGCCGAGCCCCCGCCCCTCGACTCGACCATTGCCTCCAGTCTCGGCTCCTTGCAGCGGTAGACTAGGCTGAGCAGGCTTGAGACGACCACGTGGCGTGGATAGTAGTTTCCTCCCGTATCCTCATGCACTATCCTTAGGCTGAGGCCGCGGGGAGGCTTGGGCAGCTCGACCTCGAAGTCGCCTACACCGGTGTACCCCTTCACCCTCCTCACGACGTCGCCGGCCTCTAGGCGGAGTACAGCGTTCTTGCAGGGCATTGAGGCAACTACGCGGAAGACTGCCCTCCCCGCCCCCGGCACCTGGCAGTCACCTGCAAGCTCGAAGCCAGCCTCCTCGCCGGGGGCTAGTGCTAGGCAGCCGGAGGCGAAGCTATAGTATGTATAGGAGTCCTCAACCCTGTAGACGACGAGCAGCCCCACCTCCTCAACCGTCACCGGGCTGCTCCCCTCATACTTTATGCCGACCCTATGCTGCACCCCAGGCTTGTAGATCGGCGTGAGGTCGTAGACTACCTTGCTGTAATACCTATCATCGACGTCTAGCAGCACGTGGGGCTTATACTCCCTGCTTATCGCGACACCGTCAAACCATATCCTCCACTTGGACAGCACCTTTGAGGAGTGGCTCAACGCTACGTCCAGCAGCACCTGCTCGACCTCATCGCTTATCATTGGAGGGGTCAGTAGCAGGGAGACGGTGGTGGGGTTGCCGAGGCCGCCGAGGCGGTAGGGTGTCGACGAGACCTCGTAGACCACCTCCTGCTTACCCTGACCCCTGGCGTAGATGTGCAGCTCTCCACGCCCCATTACAAGCGTCACGCTCCAGGTATCAGAGAGAGCCGCGGCCAACTCCTCTTAAAGGCTAGTACCTGGCCCGGGGCCTAGCCCGTCATGAGGAGGCTCGAGTAGTGCTTCTTGACGTACCTCTCCTCGAGAGTGCCCCTCGCTATTATCTCGTAGAGTTTAGCCTCCTTCCCCGGCGCCGGGCGGAGGAGCCTGCCGAGCCTCTGTATGAACTGCCTCCTAGACCCCGTGCTCGACAATATTATGCCGACGTTGGCGTCTGGTATATCCAGGCCCTCGTCGCCGACCGTCGTCATGACCACAACCCGGTACTTGCCCGCCTTAAAGCCCTCTAGTATGAGCCTCCTCCTAACCCGGTCAGTTGAACCGGTTACCACCGGCGCCCCAAGGAACTTTCCGGCCCTGGATGCCTGGCCAACATACTGCGTGAACACTATTATCTTGCTGCCCTCCGCCAGCTCCCTATCAACTATCTCCTTCGCCGCCCTCAACTTACTCACACTATAGGCGACCAGCATCCTCATCCTATTCAGTACACGGAGCGCCTGCCTGGCCGACTCATCACCGCTCCTGGCGTCGCGGAGCAGCTGCTCGACGCTCCTGCCGCGGGCGTAGAGGCGGTACTCCCTAGAGAGCTCCCTGTATTGCCTCTCCTCGCTCCTCTCAAGCCTCACGAAGACGGGGATTACACGGTATGGCGCTATGTAGCCCTCCCTCTGCAGGTCGCTGAGAGGCTTGAAGTAGACTATGCCGCCCATGAGCTTGAAGAGCTCCTCATGCCTCCCATCCTCACGGTAAGGGGTTGCCGAGAGGCCGAGACGGTACGGGGCGAGCACACCCACAGCAATCAGCTTGAACTTGTCCGCAGGCAGGTGGTGAACCTCGTCAACCACTAGGAGCGAGAAGCGGCCTCCAAGCTTATCGACGTAACGGTATGCTGTCTGGTAAGTCGTGATCGTTATGTCACTTATCCTCTTCTCCTCGGAGTAGTAGACACCCACCCTATACGCCGGCACGCCGAGATACTTGATTATCTTCTCCCTCCACTGGTTCAACTGCTCCCTAGTATACACGACGACGAGCGTCGGCGCACGGAGCCTCGCTATCGCCGCAAGCCCGATGAAGGTCTTACCACTACCAGTCGGCAGAGCCACGACACCCCTACCGTCAGCCTCAAGCCACTTCCTCAGCGCCTCCTCCTGGTAGTCCCTGAGCCTGAAGGAGGGGTTTACATCGAGGCCGCCGGCGGGCTCCAGGAGGCCGGTCTCATCCTCGACTCTTAGGCCCGCGAGCCTAAGCTTTTTGACAACATCTATAATCCTGTAGGGCTTGACGACGAAGCCCCCAAGCCTCCTCGAATAATAGGCGTCACCATCCTCAATATACTCCGCCAGATACCCCTTCAACAGCCTAGCCGAAGACAATACAAAGCCCTCACCGGGAGCGGCCCTCACGACTACAGTCTTCTCAAGCTCCAACAACCTATCAACAACAGCCCTCGAGGAGTCATCAAACTCTCCCCCAAACCTCTCAACAAACTCCACAAACTCCTCAACACTATACCCGAGCCTCCTAAGCCTATCAACATCAGCCCCGAATAACGAGCACCCACCCCTCCTACCAAGATACTCGGCAAGCGCAGTAACCTCCTCATACTCGTCCCTCTCAAGCCACCTACAGACACGGAACACAAGCCTCACAAGCACACCACCCCTCTCCCCTCCTCCTCAACTACCCCTCCCCGCTCCAGCATCCTCCCCCATGCCCGCGCCGAGAACCTCGACGCCCCTGCGGAGCATCTCGTCCGCCAACTCCTCAATACTCGTAGAAGCGAAATAATACCAGGAAAACCTGTCCTCCCCGGAGCATACATCCTCAAGCCTATCATCTAAGACCACGAAGCATACTCCCCCAAGACTATGCACCGCCACAACCCGTTCAACATCCACGCCCGACACGATGCTGCATGGGCACAGGTAGGCGTGGCCTATGAACTCGACGCCGTACACCCCGAAGGCGCCCAGGCATAGGCGGTAGAGGCCGCCGTAGAGGAGGCAGCCACCGCTACAACCCCGGTAGACCAGGATCCAGGGCTTATCGTAGAGCTCCCCGTAGGCCACAGCCTCGACGAGGACTTCAGCCGGGGCATTAATCATTGAGGCGGCGTCGTCGGGGTCGAGGCAGCCCGGTCCTCGCGTGGGTTCTGACATCACCATGCTCAGCCCTTAAAACCTCAGTCACGCCGGGCTAGGCCCATCAAAATGCTCTGCGGGGTTAAGCCTATATAGACTTAACCATAGCCGCGCGTTTATGGTTGGGCTGGTTGGCGTCTAGGCCTCCACGCACGGGTATTACGAGGGAGCAGATATTCAAGCAGATCATGGAGCAGCAGAGGAAGATTAAGGAGAAGATGTCGAAGATAAAGTACAAGATAATGATATTGAGCGGTAAGGGTGGGGTCGGGAAGTCCTTCGTCACCGCGAGCCTGGCCTTTGCATTGGCTAAGAAGGGGAGGAAGGTAGCAATACTCGACGCGGACATACACGGCCCCTCAATACCGAAGATGACTGGGTTGCAGGGCTACACGCTCATGGCCTCACCCGAGGGGGAGATCCTGCCCGCCACGGCGGAGCTTGGAGTAAAGGTTGTCTCGATAGGCCTCATGCTAGCTGAGGCCGCGACACCCGTCATATGGAGGGGGCCCCTCAAGGCCTCAGCCCTCCGCGAGTTACTAGCCTACACCGCGTGGGGCGAGCTGGACTACTTGCTCATAGACCTTCCACCCGGGACGGGGGATGAGCAGCTCAGCATAGCGCAGCTGATACCCGATCTCACTGGAGCGATAATAGTAACCATACCCTCCGATGTATCCCGCATAGTGGTGTTAAAGGCTGTGACGTTCGCGAAGAAGCTGAACATACCGATCATAGGGATAATAGAGAACATGAGCTACTTCGAGTGCCCCGATGGAAGCCGCCACTACATATTCGGCAAGGGGGCTGGCAGGAGGATAGCGGAGGAGACGGGGCTGAGGTTCCTCGGGGAGATACCAATAGACCCACGCATCTCCGAGGCGAATGATAAGGGGGAGCCGTTCTTCATAAAGTACCCGGACAGCAAGGCGGCGAAAGCCTTCCTAGCTGTAGCCGACAGGGTTATAGAGATAGTGGAGGGTGGCGGGGAGGAGAAGGGTCCAAGCACTGAGAAGTGATGAGCAGGCTAAGCGCCGAGCCACCCTCGAAAATAACCGCTTCTATCCCTGTGGGTGAATGATACCACAATTTATAATCCTTTATAGTGAGGGTGTGTAGGCGGGTGGGCCTCCGTGAAGATAGCCGAGATAGTCCGCGTGGATAGTAAGGGTAGGATAACAATCCCAATGGTTGTAAGGGAGACGCTCAACATAATCGAGGGGATGAACCTCATACTGATAGCAGACACGGAGTCGCGGCAGATAACAATAGCACCCCTCTCAGCCAAGCCCGAGAACCTCGCTGAGATAAGGATAGAGTTCAAGGACGTCCCCGGGGCCTTCGCCAAGATATCCGAGAAGCTGGCCGAGCTTGGAGTAGACCAGGTCATGACCCACTGTACCACCATTAAGCGGGGAGAGCTGGCGGAGTGCGTGATAGTCGTGGACACGGCCCCCAGCAAGGCGAGCCTAGATACGATAAAACGCGAGCTCCTCTCGCTACCAGAGATACAAGTGATAAATGTAAAGCCCCTGAAGAGGTAGCCGTGGGCGCAGCATCTTGGCAGAGGTGCTTGTAGGCTGCTGCGGGTTCCCCGTGTCGCGTAGGCGGTACATGCAGGAGTTCCGGGTCGTCGAGGTCCAGAAGACTTTCTACAAGCCTCCCTCCAAGGAGACCCTTGAGAGGTGGAGGAGGGAGGCGCCCAGTGGCTTCGAGTTCACAGTTAAGGCCTGGCAGGCTGTGACTCATCCACCGACAAGCCCCACGTGGAGGAAGGCCGGGATAAAGCCTAAGGGCAACCCGGAGAACTACGGCTACCTCAAACCAACACCCGAGAACCTTGAGGCGTGGAGGGTCACCCTCGAGGCCGCCAGGATCCTGGAGGCGAGGGTAGTCGTCCTGCAGACTCCTGCGAGCTTCAAGTGCACCGAGGAGAACGCGGAGAACGCTATAAGGTTCTTCCGGATGATAGAGAGGGATAACCTACTGGTCGCCTGGGAGCCGAGGGGCTGCTGGCACACGAGCCGGGAGCTGCTGAGGAGGGTTCTGGAGGAGGGGGAGGTGATACACGTCACAGACATCCTGCGGAGGAGGCCAGTCATCGTCAAGAAGGTTGCCTACACCAGGCTGCACGGGCTTGGCGGCAGAGAGGTCAACTACCGGTACAGGTACACCGAGGAGGATCTCAGGAGGCTGCTCAGCGAGGTAAGGTGGTTGGAGGAGCAGGGCGCCGAGAGGATATACGTGATGTTCAACAATATATACATGTACAGCGACGCTAAGAGGTTCATGGAGCTCCTCGCTGCAAGGGGATGATGCAGCTCTACCCGCTCGAGCTGCATGCCGGCCATGAAGAACCGATACCACCGGCTGACCCATCTCTCCCCCTGTGGAGTGTGAGGGGCGGCGGGTGCTCGCCGCGGCCTACATCAACGGGGCCTACACCCTTCCAGGGGTGTGCCCCGCCGCGATTACCGCGGCTCATCGCCCGCCGTGGAGTAGTTGGTTGCGGGGTTAGGGTTATACTCCCTGCCGGCAGGCATAGCTTGTTGTGCGGGTGCCTGGCTGTGTCGATCTACTGGGAGAAGTGTAGTACTTGTTGGAGGCACCACCCTGTGAGGCAGTGCTGGCTCCACCCAGAGGACATGGTGTGCGTGTACTGCTGTCTGGCCTGCCCGGAGAGGAGGGGGTGTCCCAGGCCTGCATGGCTCCGTGAGCTCAAGCCTGTGGAGGCTGCTGGTGGTGGGGGTGCTGAGGCTAAGAAGGTTCTTGAGAGCTTGTTGGAGAGGCTTGGCGGTGAGGGCTAGATCCTCGGCGATATCCAGTACACAAGCGTGCTGCCCGCTGGGAGGCTGAAGACGAGCCTCATTGGTAGCGCCTCTCCATACTCCATTGTGACTGTCTGCGCTGCCTGCGCGGCCTTCATCCCCGCCTGTAGCAGGTCTACTGCGTATTTCGCTGTGACCGGTGTCTTCCCCCTAACCTCTAGGCTTATGAGGCCCCCCGATGTATCCATGATGCACTTGTATTGTTTCTGCATGGATGAGGTTATCGCCTCTATCCTGTCCTCATACGCCTTGAACTCTATCTCGTCTGAGACGAGCTTAGCATCCCTAACGATGAGCTTGAAGTCGTCTGCTATGAGCTGGGCTGTTACGGTTAGCTCGACCTGGGGCTCTGCCAGCTCCTCTACAATACTCTCCCTCAGCGGGACGTCGAAGCTCCTGGATATGTTGGTCTTCTTATCCCTGAATACGAGGATGAGCTTCCTCGCGTCGAGGTCAACCCTTATCTCGAGTACATCGTTGCGTGTACCCCTCTTCGCCGCCTTCCTCAGCTCGTCGGCGCCGACCACGAAGGTTACCTTGTCCTGTGACACCTCGTACTCCTCGAAGCTTGATGCAGGCATGTTGAGGACTATCATCGTGGTCTTGTCTGGGCTTAGGCTCTTCACTGTTATCCCCTCGGGGGTTGCTATGAATGGTATCTCGTCTATCGCCTTGGCAAGGGTCTCGACGATGTACTTGAACTTCGTCGCCGCGGGGTAGACTGCACGCATGCTCATATTGGGGGCTCCACCGTTACCTTTTATCAATGGGGCCAGGTCTTTATTTTAGCTCGGGCACATGGGTGCAGTGGTGGTGAATGGGTAATGGGTGTCGTGATAAGGGTTGACCTGGCGCGGTACAAGTACGTGGATCTCGAGGCCTCTGAGGCGTTGAAGCTATTGTCGAAGATAGCCGAGGTTACCGGTAAGAGGGGGCAGGATCTCGACGAGGCTGAGAGGTATATCAGGAACTTCGACGAGTTCTACGAGTACATGCAGAAGAAGTTCAAGGACTATATCGCGCCGCCTAAGAGGACTGACGACTATATCCGCGGCCTGGTGGTTGTCGATAAGCTGAAGCTCTATAAGAAGGATGGGGAGAAGAGGGTCGTCATCGTCTTCGACAGAAGGATAAGTGTTGACGATATCAAGAAGGCGCTCGAGGAGCTCGGCTACAAGGACATCACTGTTGAAAAGATGGGCTAGGAGCCAGCCGCCCTATGCCTCCTCCTTTTAGGAGCAAGCAGCGCCGCGGCCCTGGCGCCGAGTTCTTGTAGCTTCTGCAACGCCTCCTCGGGTGGCAGTGTTTTTGTCATCAATTCCTCTAGGATGAGTGTACGTTCGACCATTATCTCGAGGAGCGAGGCGTTGAGATCCATCTCTATTTCCTCGGCCTCTCCCGTGCTCTGCTTGCCCTCCTCCTCCCTCACCATGGCATTCCACCGTGTCCTCCCAGTGCCGGGGCTGGTGGATTATATTACCGCTTTTTCTCCATGAGCCTAACTATGACTGGTGAGGGGAGTCCATGCGTCTTTAGGATCCCATACCCCCTTGGCAGCTCGTGTAGTATCAGCTTGACCGCCTCAACCCTGTCCTCGACACGGTAGGCTGCCAGCAGTTTTGCCGTATACTCGAGGACCCGGGGCTCGGTGAGTGTGAGTGTTAGGATTGTGGCCGTGTTGTCTATGACCTCTCTTTCGAGGTCGAGCGGGCTCTGGGTGACTACTATGACTGCTACACCATACTTCCTCAGCTCCCTTACGAGCCTTGTTAGTGTTGTCTCGGTCTGCTGCCTTGCTCTGGGGTAGAATGTGTGTGCCTCGTCGACGACTATTATCTTCCGGATCCCCGTGGTTATGCCCTTGGAGGTGTAGTAGTGGTACAGTATTCGTAGGAGCGTGTCGACGTAGAGTGTTTTCGCTCCACGTGCTCCTATGCGGTGTAGGTCTATGACCACGTTCGATTCGACTATCTTCTCCATGGGTATTGTTTTTGCCCCGAGTTTCTCTAGGAAGTCCGTGACGTAGTAGTTTAGTGTCTCCGCGGACTTCCTGCCGGCCGCCGCCTCCTCAGCGATGTATCTTACAGCCTCGTTTAGTGTTGGCCACGCCGTCTCCTGGCCCTGGTAGGGTGTGTCCGGGTCCAACCCCTTGTCGATGTAGGCTGTTATGATCGCGTTTTCCAGTATCGTTGCCTGGAGTGGGCCTATGGGGTATTGTGCCTTCATGAGCTCGACTATTTGCCTGGCCCTCCTCCTGGGGGTTTCGCCTTCTAGTAGCATGAGGGGGTTTAGGCCGTGCTGGGCCGCGTCTATGACCTCTACCCTTAGTCCGTACTTCTTGTAGAGCTCCTTGTACTCCCCGTGGGGGTCTATGGCTAGTATTGTCGCCCTGTACTCTTTGGCCATCTTTGATGATAGTAGGGCTGCTGCGTGTGACTTGCCCGAGCCAGTTGATCCTATGATTGTTACATGGGGGTTTATTGAGCCGTGGTGGGGGTGGTGGTAGGTCGTGCCTGGTTGTAGGCGTAGCCACCACCATTTCGTCTTATGCCTTATCCTTGGAGCGTATCTTAGTGGTGGCTTGTAGGCTAGGATTGCCTCTGCTGGTGCTAGTGGTTTTTCTCCGTCTTCGACGAGGGGGGCTGTGTCGATTAGGAGTGATAGTGCGTAGGCGGGGGTTAGGGGTGCTGCTGCTATCGAGAGTATGTATGCTGCCGCGACGTGTAGTGGCGGCTTGCGGGGTGCTGCTGCGGTGGCTAGGACTGCTATGGGTGTTGCCATGAGTGCTACTGCTAGTGGTGGCTGCCTTGATGCCAGGAGTATTAGTGTCTCTGCCGCGATCCCTGTGGCTGCCAGTCTTAGTGATGGCCTCGGTGTTGTTAGCCTCTTTAGGGCTTCAATTAGGGGTTCTGTGCCGTTTGCCGCGCAGCTCCACGCGGCTGCGAGTATTGTTGCCGTTATCGATGCCGCTTGTATGGGTGTTGGCGTGTAGAGTATCGTTGTTATCGTTGCCGCGGCGACGATTATTGATGGTGACTCCACGGGTAGGAGGAGTAGTGATGGGGCTGTGAGTAAGGCTAGTAGGGGGGCTTCGTGGATCCCGAGTACTGGTAGGGTGAGGGCTAGGCAGGCTAGTAGGGCTGCTAGTAGCCGGGCTATCATTAGTGCTTCCTTCCCGTCATAGCGTGCGTGGCGGGGGAGGGTGTTTACTGTTGCCCAGTGTCTTTGACATGCTTCATCCGAGGCTTAGGAGGCTGCTGCCTAGGTATGGGTATAGGGAGCCTACGCCTATCCAGCGTAGGGCTATACCGGTATTATTGAAGGGCTTCAACTGCCTGATAGTCGCCCCTACCGGGATGGGTAAGACGGAGGCTGCCGTCCTGCCCTTCCTCAGTAGGATGATTGAGGAGGGGGGTTCTGGGCTACGGTTGGTCTATATCACGCCGCTGCGTAGTCTTAATAGGGACTTGTTTCACAGGCTTGAGGGGCTTGCTTCTGAGCTTGGTTTTAGGCTTCTTGTCCGTCATGGTGATACCAGCCAGTCTGTTAGGCGTGCTTTTCTGCGGGAGCCTCCAGACGCGGCTATCATGACGCCGGAGGCGTTTTACTTTCTCCTCTCGGTGCCGCGTTTTAGGAGGATAGCTCGTAGTATTAGGTATGTGGTTATTGATGAGGTTCATGAGCTTGTTTATAGTGAGAGGGGTGTTGAGCTTGTTGCTGCTCTTGAGAGGCTGAGGAGGCTTACGGGTAGGAGGATTGTGCGTGCTGCTCTCTCGGCTACGGTTGCTGACCCGCTGGAGGTTGCCAGGTTAATCTCGCCGAGGGACTACATGGTTATCGTTGAGGATAGGGAGAGTAGGAGGGGGCTGAGGGTTAGTGTCGTCTCTCCCGAGCGTGATGAGTGCGGGTTTTCCGGCGTACTGGGTGTTCCTAGTGATGTTGCTGCGAGGGTCTGCTTCATTGCGAGGGTTGCTAGGGAGGCTGCGGGCGGCGTGCTCGTGTTCGCTAATACTAGGGATACCGCGGAGTACCTCGGTTCTTTGTTGAAGCGTGTGCTTGGTGATGATAGGGTTGCCGTGCATCATGGTAGTCTTAGTAGGAGGGAGAGGGTTGCTGCTGAGGAGGGTTTCCGCGAGGGTAGGATAAAGGTGCTTGTCGCTACTAGTAGTCTTGAGCTGGGCATAGATATTGGGTGGGTTGATGTTGTTATCCAGTATGCTTCTCCGAGGCAGGCTTTGAGGCTGTTGCAGAGGGTTGGCAGGTCGCGGCATAGGGTTGGCGGTGTCTCTGAGGGTTATGTTGTTAGCCTTGAGGGTGTCTATGATGTGCTTGAGTCTATTGTGCTTGCTAGGAGGACTATTGCTGGCGATCTAGAGAAGCCTACCGTGCCTATTAAGCCTCTTGATGCGCTGCTTCATCAGCTTGTCGGGATGGTTCTCGAGGAGGGGTGTATCGGTTTCATGGATGCTTACTCGTTCTTCTCATCCCTCCCCTATTATAGGGGGTTGAGTGTTGAGGAGTTCAGTGGGCTTGTCGAGTACGCGGAGGCTGCGAGGATTCTCAGGGTTAGGGATGATAGGATTTGTCCTGGTAGGAGGGCTAGGAGCTACTACTACTCTACAACGATGATACCCGATGAAGTCCACTATGTAGTTGTTGACGCTGCTTCGAGGGAGAAGGTTGGCGTCCTGGATGAGGAGTTTGCAGCGTCTCTCGAGGAGGGCGATGTCTTTGTCCTTGCTGGGAGGGTGTGGAGGGTTCTCGACGTGTCTGAGGGGAGGGTCTATGTCACGCCTGCTGAGGAGGGGGAGCTTGTCCTCCCGTCCTGGGAGGGCGATATGATACCGGTTGAGTATCTTGCTGCGAGGGAGATGGGGAGCCTGGTTAGGAGGCTTGTTGAGGAGGGTGTTGATGCTGGTAGGCTTGCCGGGGTCTACCCCTGTGATAGGGGGTTGCTTGAGAAGGTTGCAGGCTTCTTCCGTGGCGTTGAGCCTCCCCCGACGGATAGGAGGATTGTTGTTGAGTCTTCCGGTGAGTTTGTCTTCGTCTATGGCTTCTTTGGGTCGAGGATTGCTAAGTCGTTTGAGTTGATGTTGAGGGGGCTTGTAGAGGAGATACTCGGCTTCCAGCCTGCGAGCTACTCCACGCCGTATGCGATACTGCTCCGCCTCACTCGTGACTCTGCGCCACGCGTGGCCTCTGCTCTGCCGAGGCTGCTGCGCCGGCTGAGTAGGGAGGAGGCCCGTGGGCTTCTCGAGAAGGGGTTGAGGAGTAGTAGGCTGTTTGAGTGGAGGATGGGGCAGGTTGCAAGGAAGATGGGGGTTGTTGAGCCCGGTAAGCCCCTGGATCATCGCCTCCTCCGCAGCCTGCGCGACACAGTTATCGGCGTGGAGGCTGTGAGGGAGCTTGAGGCGTCGAGGCTCGATACCGGCGGCATGCTGCGCCTACTCGAGATGATTAGGGATGGTTCCATCGAGATCATCTACCGTGGGCCAGGTGGCTCCGGGCTTGCGAAGGCGTTGATAGAGTCCACGCCCATCCTCCGCGCGGCCAGGACTGCCGCTATACCGTCGACGCTGCTCCCGGAGGTTTATCGCCGCAGGCTAGCCTCCCGGAGGGTTAGGTTGATCTGCCTCATGTGCATGCATACATGGGAGAGGAGGTTCGCCGAGATAGAGGAGGAGCCTAGATGCCCGAAGTGCGGCTCGCGGTTCATAGCCCCACTCATAGGCGTCAGCGCCGAGGAGGCTGTGAGGATGCTTAGGAGGTACCGTGCCTCCAAGAAGGGTGCTGCGCGTAGATTGATAGAGCTCGGAAACCTAGTCCTAAGCTACGGCAAGAGGGTTATAGAGGCCCTGCTCGTCCCCGGCGTCGGGCCGGGTAATGTGAGGAGCATACTGAGCAAGCTGGTGCTCGGTGAGGAGGCCTACTATAAGGCGTTGATGGAGGCTGAGCAGAGGTTCCTGCGCACTAGGAGGTATTGGCAGCACAGGTGAGGATTAGTTTCACTCAGCCCCCACATGCAGCCCATACCCTACGTTCCTCCAGGCTTCTGGGTGGCCAGGGGTTGGCGAGCGGTATAATCAACTTCATCACCGACCTCACAGTCAAGATAACGACGGCTGCGTGGGGCCTCTTCCTACTGACATGGAGTGTCGGCTGGCTGATAAGGGGCGCGCCGATACCGGTGCTTAGGTTCAAGAGGGTTGGCCAGAGCCTCATCGAGGACGCCGTCTGGGCTGCATTTGGACTCGCAATCGGAACCTCAGTCTTCGCATTGATAGCGTATATCGCCAAGCTCTTCGGCGCGACCCCGCCTAAGCCCCCCTAGGCATGGGGCATGCACTGCAGTTGTTGTGAGGTAGCGGCGTATGGCGGCGCCGACAGTAACCGAGATGACGATCGGCGACCTCCTCTACGCCGCGTTTCTGACGGCGATACTGACGTACCATATCGGTATACTCTTGTACGCAGTCCCCTACCCTAGTAGGTCTTTGAAACGCTGGGGCTACATACTGGTTAACGACGGGATCATGGCCGCCTTCCTCATAGCGCTCTATGGAGTTGTGGTCAAGATAGCTGACTATGTCCTGGCCGCTGCGGGGCTCAGCGTCAACAAGGGGATAACGATGATCAATGAGGCTTTGAATGCGGCTGCCATGGTTACGCTCGTTGCAAAGACTGTTGCAACTATAATCCCGTATCCCTTCAGCGGTGTTGTGAATAGCTTCCTAAGCCCCGTCATAATGTTTGCCAACGGTGTACTTGTCTCATCCCTGCTAATGCTTGTAATAGGTGCTCTCGGCATCGAGGGGAAGCCCCTACTGGTGGCTGCCTCGGCGCTCCTCTATGCCCTACCCTTTAGGGCTGGGAGGAGTATTGGTGCGTCACTACTTGCATTCTCTATTGTGGCCCCGGTGGCTATAGCATTGTTTCCGTCCTGGTACTCGCTCTTCAATATACATGTCTATCTCGGGTACACGGAGAAGCCCTACCAGATGATAACCGTGCTGAAGCCCGTGGCCGGCGTCTGGGGGAATGTGACTGGGAGCTATGGTGTTATGAGTAGGGGCGTGCTAGTCTTCAGCGATGAGTCCGGTGGCAGGTTTGAGTTTAGGACGAGTATGGAGGGCGCCTACTATGCTCCGGAGACGCAGAGCGGCCTCCCAATGTATGTGAAGCTCCGTGTGTACGCGGAGCATCTGGGGCAAAGAATCCGTCTCGACCCCTCAGTGGTCGAGATACCCTTGACTAGTGAGGTTGATTTGAGTAAGCCTGGGATAGAGTATAGGCAGGACTTTAGGGCTGTTGACACTGTCTTCTACTCCTGCTACTTCAATGTAGTTACCTCACTCTGCCCCATAATAGGGGTTGACAAGGAGGGGAAGACGCTGATAGTCAAGTGTGTGCCGATATACAATGAGGCGTACGTGAATGTGTCGATGATACCCGATGCGACTGGGGACATCTACATGGCTGTCGGCGGGGGTAAGATCGTCGGCGGTATAAGGTGGTATAAGAAGGAGTGGAGGGGTATACCCGTTGAGGTTGACACATTCACCGTGCTTAGGAGCCCCAACCATGCATACATATCGATAAGCTTGACGCCGCAGCTTAAGGGTGACTGTAGGAGATATGTGCCGAGGATAAGTACGGGTAACTACATCAAGACGTTGATTGACAGGATTGGGAGGATTCTCATGGACATGGTCTGGAACTATGTGAAGCTGATGGTTGCAATGGTAAGCTATGTGGCCGTGGTTGCTGCAAGCGTCTATGGCCTGGCGAGGGTGCTGGGTGCAACGTACCCGAGGCTCGTGGTGAGCCTGCCATGACGGGGCGGGAGCTCAAGCTTAGGGATACACTAGTGCTCGCAGCGGTACTAGAGGTTGCAATGATAATGCTTGGTGCGGGGAGCGGGGCGAGTGTGACGATCCTCGTACTTTTGCTCGCCTCCCTCCTACTCACACTGCTACTTGCATTCTACGCGTGGAGGGCAGGCCTGTGAGGCTCTTCGGCATCCTCTCGAGGGCCGCCAGGGTTAGGGGTGATGGCTGCTTCACCCGTGTAAAGGGCCTATGCTACGCCCTACTGGAGGTCGAGAACCCTGAGTGTATAGCGCGGCTGCTCTATGGAGAGATGAATATCCTCGAGTTCCTCATAGGGAGCTGCAATATGCGTGGACTGCTCCTATACATGGAGCCCCTTGATAGAAGCAAGGCTATGAGGAGCCTTGAGGCAAAGATGATGACATACCGTGTCATACTTGAGCGCAACCCGGACGACAAGACTGCCGAGGCTAGGCTCGAGATACTATCAAGGATGTATAAGAGGGTGGCGGAGGGCTACACGCCTCTAAAGGCTAGGTATGTCATAGTCATAGCAGACCCCGAGCCCTGCAGCGAGATAGAGAGGAGACTTGAGACGGCGAAACGCACCCTCGAGATCCATGGCTGCAGGTGCAGGGTTGTGTGCAGCGACCTCAACTCAGTACTGTCGAGGAGGGCTGAGGGCCCCCTCGACTCAATGACAGCCATAGATCCCCTAGTGACTATGTCGAGGAGGATTAGGAGCTACAGGGAGGGCGTATTCATAGGGAGAGATATGGATACTGGGCTGCCGATCTACCTCAACCTATGGGATGAGAGGAGGGGGGCTAACCACGTGTTAATCGTCGGGCCGACGGGTAAGGGTAAGACAACACTGCTGGCCACCCTACTCGTGAGGCTCTATGCCCTGGACTCAACCCCGCTCACCGCTATAGACCCGAAGGGCGACCTCATAGACTCGTTGAAGAGCATCGGTGTAGCAGAGACCGTGGTCGACACCGGCATGGTTGCATCGATCCTTGGCCAGCTCTACAGAGAGGGTACACCCATAAGCATGATCCTCGAGGCCGGGGTCGAGCTGACGGGGGCTGAGCGTAGGGCAATCGACGCCCTCCTCTTCTGCAAGGATACGACAGACCCCTACGCCTCCTCGGCCGCCGTAAAGCTCCGCGTCATGGGGCTACCCGTGGAGAAGCTCTGCAGGGAACCAGGAGAACCCATCCCCCTGGGCGGGGGTAGGCTGGAAGCGTTCGACCTCAGCAGCCTAAGCAACCCCGTTAAGAACATCGCCGCCTCCGGCCTGCTAGCACTCATACATGCCATGTACTCGTCTGGATCCAGGAGGCCTAGGGGGCTTAGAAGGGTCATAGTTGTTGACGAGGCGTGGAGGGCCATGAAGATGCCGAAGGAGCTCCTCGAGAGACTAGTGAAGGAGTTTAGGAGCTACGGTGTCTCACTGGTCCTTGCCTCGCAGGATCCGGGCGACATACCCGACACCGCCTGGAACAACGCATCCCTCGTAGTAGTCTTCGGCTCGCACGATAAGTCGTTCATAGAGCAGGTCGGCAGGGTGCTGAGGCTCACGGAGAGGGATCTTGAGAGGCTAAGATGGCTCCACATAGGCGAGGCCGCGTTAAAGCTTGCAGACGACCCCCGGCCGGTCTTCGTGAGGGTGGAGCCCGAGCCAGAAATAATTAAAGCAGGCACAGCTTCGCAGCATGTCCACGGGGTCTAGATGGGTAAGAGGATACTGGCTCAGCGAATGGGTAGGGGTACATCGACGTTCCGCAGCAAGCCATGGCTACACCCGGCGCCGGCAAGATACCCGCCGCTAAGCAACGAGACCCTACGCGGCAGGGTGGTCGAGCTCGTACACGACCCCGGACGCTGGACCCCACTGGCACACATAGTCCTCGAGAACGGCACAGAGTTCTGGATACCGGCCGTCGAGGGCATGTACAGGGGGCAGGTGATACAGGTAGGGCCCGAGGCCAGGCCCGGCAACGGCTGCATACTACCACTCGGCAAGATACCCGAGGGAACACAGGTCTGCAACCTGGAGGTTAGGCCGGGCGACGGAGGCAAGCTCGCGAGGGCGCCCGGCACATACGCGCTCGTACTAGGGAGGAGCGGAAACCGCACCCTAGTACAGCTGCCAAGCGGCAAGATAAGGGAGCTGCCGAACACGTGCAGGGCAACCATAGGAGTTGTTGCGGGAGGCGGCAGGCTCGAGAAGCCCCTACTGAAGGCCGGCGCCGCATACTACAAGTGGAGCGCCAAGGCGAAGAAGTGGCCGCGCGTGAGGGGAGTAGCGATGAACGCCGTCGACCACCCACACGGCGGAGGAAGGCACCAGAGCCCAGGATTCCCGACAACTGTGTCGAGGAACGCACCACCAGGCCAGAAGGTTGGACATATAGCCGCCCGTACAACCGGCCGCAGGAAGAGGTGAGGGGGCGTGAGCGCCAGGCAGTCGTACACGGCGGAGGACGAGATAAAGAAGTGGCTGGAGAGCCTGCCATCGGAGTGGAAGAAGTTCAGGTATCGTGGCTACACCCTAGAGGAGCTCATAAGGATGCCTATGGACAAGTTCGTGGAGCTCCTACCGGCGAGGCAGAGGAGGAGCCTCCTACGCGGCCTAACAGACCCGCAGCGCAAACTCCTACGCAGGATAAGGAAGGCGAGGCAGAAGATACTCAAAGGCGGGAGGGCCGTCGTCAAGACCCATGTAAGGGACATGATAATACTGCCGGAGATGATAGGGCTCACGATAGCAGTCTACAACGGCAAGGAGTTCGTCCCGGTGAGGATAACGCCGGAGATGATAGGCCACTACCTGGGAGAGTTCAGCCCGACATGCAGGCAGGTAAGGCACAGCGAGCCGGGACTGAAGGCGACGCGCAGCAGCCTACACATAGCATTGAAGTAAGGCTATGCAAGGAGCCTCTTCAACCCCTTTGCAAGCTCCTCAACACTACCCGCCACAAGCACCCTGGCAAACCCCCTCACAGCCCTCAAGACGTTTTCATCAACGCTTGGTGGAGCTACTATAAACAGCCTCCACCCCCTCCCATGAAGCTTTCTCAACGCCTCAGCAACCCCCTCCTCCGACACGACAGTCTGCCGGAGATCAGATCCCAGCACAAGCCTTGAAGCCGGGAGCCCACGGGAAGCCTCAGCAAGCGCCGAGACGACGTCGGTATACCCCTCAAACCTCACACCTAGGCTGAAGAGCTCAGCGAAAACCCTGCCAGCCACCGCCTCGCCGTCAAACACCCTCACATCCTGGTCGAAGACGACGAGCCTCCTCAGCGAGCCCGAGAAGGCGTAGGCGGCCAGGAGGGCCACGAGAGAATACTCCCTCATACTACCACTCTTATCGAGAAGCAGGACCACGCTCCTCCGCCTACGCGGCACACGATAAACCGGGCACCCCCTCATAGACACAAGGCTCCTAACACTACGCCTCACATCAAGCCTCGCGCCAGGAGCCCTCGACGCGGAATAGTAGTAGCCCTGCACACCCCTACAGCCATAATACCTGTACAACAGCCTATGCAGCACCATCCTCATCAACCGCCTGGCAACACCCCTCAGCCTAGGATCCCTCGAAACACCCCCAACGGCCGAGACAAGCCCCTCAAGGCTAAGCATCCCCCTAACATGCATCCTAGTCAACACGTCAACCAGCTCCTCCACACAAGAACCCTTGGAGAGGAAGCAGTCAACAGCACCAACCAGCAAGCCGACTAGACCACCGCCCCCAGCCTTCTCGAGCTCCGAATACGCCATGTCAACATAGCCCCTATTACCCGTCTCAAGCCCCCTCAACGCATACACCAGTGCCCTCGCAAGCCTACCAGTACCAGCAACATCCAGCGGCACACCACCAACACTAACACCACGCCTCTCCAGCTCAGAGACAATCCTACCAATGGCACGCGGGTTCCTAGCACGGGAGAGGAGGGATTCAAGCCCCTCAACACTCAACCCCATACGCTCAACAAGCCTCGGCTCCTCATCAACAAGGCGCGCAGCAACAACGCCATCAACAAGGCCCATGCGCCTAAGAACACGGTAAACCCTATCAGCATCAAACCCCCTCTCACCACGTGCAACCCTCTCACGAAGCCTCGCAGCGGCACGCCTAGCCAGGCCATACTCGCCGACCTTGAGCGCAGACTCGACAAGGCCGGCAAGACCATCAATACTAACCCTATCGAAGACTGCCTCCGGAAACTCCCTGCCCAGCAGGGCAGAGACCCCACCACCACGCTCGACATCCCTAACAACAGCCTCCTCAAGAGCAGACTCAAGGCTACCATAACGCCTCACAAGCCTCTCAACCCTCCCACGCGCGGCACGCCTACCAAGAATCCTCCAGCCACGCTTCCCCCTAACCATCAGCCCAAGCAGCCTCAGCCTGGCATACGCAGCCCTACCACCCTCCCCGAGCCTCCAGGGAGGAGCCACCCCGCCGCCAAACCTAGAGCCGACGGCAGCCATATCATGCCTAACAGCCTCAAAAGCATCCCTCCCATGCCCCGTCAATCCCTCGACAACCCTACGGAGAGCCTCGACACCCTCATCATCCTTCACGAGCGTCGAAGAGAGAACATAGAACAACTCCCTGGGATCGGGCGAGCAGGGGTCGAGGCCGCGCACCGCGACATACGACTCCAAGACCTCCACCGACTCGATCACAGCCGACGTCGGAACCCTGACACCACGCGCCCTAAGCGCCTCAGCAACAGCAACCACGAGGTCAGCGATACACGAGTCAGAGCTGCTCCTCGAGAACCGCGTCGACGACATCCTCCTCACCAACCCTCTTATAGAGCACAATGCTAGCCGCATCGATCAAGTCACGCCTAGTAACCCTGGAATCACCACGAAGCCTCGCAAGCCTCGCAGCTATACGCGCCCAGAGCACAGTGTCAGCCGGCCCAGGCTTATAGACAGCCCTCCTCCTAAGCTCGCCCACAACCCTCAACATCGCCGAGAGAAGCTCGTCGGGGAGCTCAACGTCAACATCAAGCCTAAGCCTGACTATCTCCCTCTCAACACTGGGCGGGGGATAGTCAAACCTAACCCTCACAACCCTCCTGAGAAAAGCATCGCTCAGCTCGCCCTGCGCTATATCCTCCGGGTTGCTCGTGAATATGAACTGGAAGCCTATCCCCCGGGCCCGGAACACCCTCTTAATCTCCGGGACGATTATCCTCCGCTTATCAATGACGTCAAGGAGGAGGTTCTGGAACTCCTCACTACTCCTCCTAATCTCATCAACCAACACACCAGCATCAAGTATCAACGCCGCAAGGAGGGGGCGTGGTATGAAGCTCTTCTCGTTGAAGCCGAGCCTCATAGCCATCAAGGGGTGGAAGTCCCCAATAACCCTATACTCGTCGTATCCACTACTACACGGTATAACGAAGGCAGTCTTCCCAGCCCAGAGGCTGAGAATAGCCTCCCCGATCTCAGTCTTACCAGTACCAGGGGGGCCCTCAAACAACACCGGCCTACCCGCCAGGAACGCTGCAACAACAAGCGACACAAGCCTCTCATCAACCACAAGCCTATACTCGCTACGGAGCAGCCTAACCATCTCCCTCGGATTCCTAACCGGCTCCCTAACCTCCACAACCCCTCCATAGATCCTCTTAACCTTCTCCTCAACGGTCTCCCCGACCTCCTCCCCAGCACCCAAACCCTCACCAGTAAGCCCCACCGGCTCGACCATCACCATGCTCCACCCTAACACTATAACCCGCACACCCTTATAGAGACCCTGGGCATGGGGCAATGGACGTCATATACAGCGTTAAGCTGAGGAGGGGGCCCGACACACTACACTACGACCTATACTTCACTGATGAAGCACTGGAGCTACGCTACCTAGGCGAGTACTGGGACGCTACAAGACCGGTAACCGGTATACAGCGGAGGGCAGACCTCCTCATCTACTCAATACACAAGAAGCGCAGGAGGAGCACGGGCACCGGCTCGAGAGAGGACATAACCATACCATACAGCGATATCAAGACGATACGGCTCACAAGGGACAGGGAGGATCCAAGGATAGCACGGATAATACTCGAGACGAAGAGGGGGGAGAGACTGGAGCTCGAATTCGCCTCAAAACTCTATAGGCTCGCACAGAGACTCATAAACCGCCACGTCAAGCCAAGGATGGGGGCTAGGCGGTGACGAGAGCCCGATAAGCTCACCCGCAGCCCCGGGGGATGGTGAGGGATCAACCGGCTGAGCCACCAACCTCGACGACGTAGGCCTTAACACCAAACACCTTGTCCCCGCCAACCCTCCGAACAACCTCCACGACCCTCGAGGGGTCATCAAACCCCTTCAACTCGACGTAGTAGAGTGTGTCGACGACACGCGACCTGGAGACCACCACCTCGCTGCAGAGCCTCCGAAGCTCGGCCAGCACGGCCTCAGCCGCATCCGGGTAGAATGTGTTGAAGAAGAGCCTAGTCACCTTCAACGCCCCACCCCTCGCCACCTGCAAGCATCTCCAGGTAAATGTCTGCATCGACCAGCCCCCCACACTTCGAGGCATCAACCCTCTCAAGGCCAAGGCTCCTAAGCCTCTCAACAACACCCGTGTAGAGGAGGAGCACGGTCTCAGCAGCCCTAAGCTCCACGGGGAAAACCCTCTCAACCCCACCCCTTATCGGGGGCCTAACAGCATCGCACGCCGCGGAGAGCATTAGCCTGCCAGAGGGGAGCTCGAGGAGCAAGGGGAACATCCTGCATGCAAGGGGCTTCAACTCGTGGATCATACACCTCCTCGAAACCGAGTCATAGAAGGGGCAGAAACCCCTCACCACCCACCGGTAGAGGACAACAACACAGCCACCGCCGGGCAGCGGGCCATACGCCTCAACCGGCGCGAAGACCCCACGCAGCCCGGCATCATTCAGCATCCTCTCCAGCAGCCTCTTCTCCCACGGAAACACTATGGGAGACTCCCACTCCTGCGCGAAGAAGCAGCAGTGTATACAGTGGAGGCACTTAAACCCCCCAGTCATCCCACACCACGCCTGGCTGAGCACACACTCCAGGTGCTGAGGGGTGCAAACGCTGACGCCATGGTTAAAAGGCTAGTGATGAGCCGGCCTCAGGAGAAGGGGATTGTTCATCAGCCCCTCAGCACTCGGCAAACTCCTCACAGGCCGAAACCAGCCACTACTCCAGGAATGCTAGGGCCGGGAGTCCAGGTAGATATATGGCTGCCTCACGCCCTAGCCGCCTCCCGGGGGTGTAGACGGGGTATGGGTGGCAGGCAGCAGACGAGCCTCTTCATGACGCCTGGATCCAAGAAGCAGCAGGAGGCCAAGGGGAAGACTAAGGCTAGGAAGAAGAAGAGGTAAGGGAGGAAGCAGGAAGAGGAGGGGAATGAAGCCTTTTGTTCAAATGGCCTCCCCCGAGGAGGCGCTACCTCCTAGAGGTGGCTGTGCCCGCCTCCTTCCTCTCAACGGAGCCCACGCTGCAGCTTAAGACGCTGAAGGCAGGCCTCCTGGCCAGGGCATGCTCCATATACCGCGTCGACGTCATCAAGATATATATTGACAGAGCCGACGCCTGGCTGGACGCCGACCTACTACACAAGCTCCTCGAGTACGCCCGCACGCCACCATACCTGCGAAGACACCTCTACCCCCTACGCCACGAATACCAGTACGCTGGCCTCCTACCACCCCTACAGCTCCCAACACATGGCGCCGGCGGGCCGAGGGAGGGTGAGTACCGGGAGGCGCTGGTCCTCGAGTCTAGGCGGGGCAGGCTTCTACTTGAGGCCGGGCTCGGCAGGCCAGTGCAGGCCCGTGGGAGGGCGCGGAAGGGGAGCATAGTGCTTGTGCGGATAGAGTCCCTCAACCCTCCCAGGGTATCCATTACCGAGGGGGCCCCGGTGTATAGGGGCTATAGTGTACGCATCTACTCGTCGCTGAGAACCGTTGTGCGCAGGAGCCCTTCAACACTCATAATAGCTACCGACAAGTACGGCGACCCGATAGACAGTGTCGAGGACAGAATACTCGAGGACATAAAGAAGTCCATGAGGGTCCTCGTCCTCTTCGGCTCCCCGAAGGAGTCCCTCGAGGAGATAGCCTCGAGGGAGGGCTTCAACCTGAAAAGCCACGTAGACTACATAGTGAACACAGTGCCCCTGCAGGGAACCCTCACAGTCCGGACGGAGGAGGCAGTCCACGCCACGCTTAGCGTGTTGAACAGGGCTACTTGGAGGATAGACTTGGAGAGGGGCGGAGCATAGCTATTAAAAAGGGTGCGGGGCTGCGGAGACAAGGGAATCATACGAGAGAGTGGTGACTGATGGGCGCGCGAAAGAAGCATGCACCGCGAAGAGGTAGCCTAGGTGTAAGGCCCAGGAAGCGCGCCTCGAGGATAGTGCCGAGGATAAAGTCCTGGCCGGAGCTCGACGTAGAGACCCCGATGCCGCTCGCATTCCTCGGCTACAAGGCGGGCATGACACACGTGATAATGATCGATGACAGGCCCGGCACCACGACGCATGGAAGGGAGATATTCGTCCCCGTGACGATCGTCGAGACCCCCGACATGGTTGCAGCAGCTATACGCGTCTACGGCTACGACCCCAACATAGGCCTCTACACGCTGACCGAGGCGTGGGCCAGCCCCGAGACCCTCAAGGAGAAGTACAACGTTGACGTCTACAGGCTGGTTCCCAACCTCAAGCCGGGCGACCCGGAGAAGAAGGTCAAGAAGATGGAGGAGCTCCTGCCGAGGATATACGATGTAAGGATAATAGCGCTCACGAGGCCCAGGCTCGTGAAGGGGCTCGGCAAGAAGAAGCCGGACGCCATAGAGATAAAGATAGCTGGGGGCAGCATAGAGGATAGGTTCAACTACGCCGTGAAGCTCCTAGGCAACACGTTCAGCGTGCGCGACGTCTTCAAGGAGGGGCAGCTAGTAGACGTGATAGCGGTCACTAAGGGGAAGGGCTTCCAGGGAGTCATCAAGAGGTATGGCGTGAAGGAGCTGCCGCGCTGGCATAAGCACAGGAAGGGGAGCCGCAGCGGCCCGGGAACCAGGGGGCCTGCGACGACGTTCTCGTGGAGCGAGGTGCCGCAGCCGGGCCAGATGGGCTACCATAGGAGGACGGAGTACAACAAGAGGATACTCATGATAGGCGACGACGGCTTCAAGATAACGCCCGCCGGCGGCTTCCTCCACTACGGCGTGGTGAGGAACACCTTCGTCATGCTGGCGGGCAGCATACCCGGCACGCCCAAGAGGCCGATAGTGCTTAGGCACCCCGTGCGCCCGACATGGCAGCCTCCAGGCCCGCCCAAGATAGTCTACATCAGCCTCGGGAGCAAGCAGAGCAACTAGCCTCGTGACCTAGGAGGGGTGTGAACCGTGCCTCTCGGCTCAACCATGTTCATGCTCCTATCGGAGCCCCCTAAGGTGAAGCTCTACGGAGTAGACGGCTCCGTGAAGGGGGAGCTCAGCCTACCCCCGGTCTACGGGCTCCCCGTGAGGAAGGACTTGATACGCAGGGCCTTCCTGGCGGCGTTCACCGCCAGGCTGCAGCCGAAGGGGAGGGATCCCCTCGCCGGCAAGAGGACTACTGCCAGGAGCTTCGGCGTAGGCCTCGGCATAGCCAGGGTGCCGAGGATACCCGGGCTGGGGAGGGCCGCCTTCATAAACTCGGCCGTTGGAGGCCACCTAGCCTTCCCGCCCACGCCCATGAAGAAGCTGAGGGAGGAGATAAACAAGAAGGAGATGAGGCTCGCCGTAGCCTCGGCGCTCGCTGCAACCGCCAGGCCGGAGATGGTGAGGGCCAGGGGCCACGTATTCACGGCCGAGACACTACCGGTCGTCGTGGAGGATGAGGCTGAGAGGGTCATAGTCCGGACCAGGGATGTCAAGGCATTGCTGGACAAGCTGGGCCTATGGCCCGACATCGAGAGAGCCATGAAGAGGAAGAGGTGGAGGGCCGGGAAGGGCAAGATGAGGGGGCGCCGCTACGTCGTGCCGAAGACGGTGCTCTTCATAGTCTCGAACCACCGCTCGCCGCTGGCAAGGGCCGCCTCCGTGCTGCCGGGCGTCGACATAGCCGAGCCGGAGCTAGTGAACATTAAGCACTTGGCGCCCGGAGGAGAGCCTGGCAGGCTAACCCTGGTCACGGCCTCCGCGCTTGAGAGGCTGGCTGAGAGGTTCAAGGACGTGGTCTCGTGGTGAGGGGGTATGAGTGACCCGAGGAAGATCATTATAAGGCCCCTACAGACGGAGAAGGCTATAAGGCTCATAGAGCAGAACAATACGCTGACATTCATAGTTGACCGTAGGGCAACGAAGCCGCAGATAAAGAAGGCTGTGGAGGAGCTGTTCAACGTCAAGGTAGCGAAGGTGAACACGCTGATAACGCCGAGGGGGGAGAAGAAGGCATACGTTAAGCTTGCGCCGGAGTACAGTGCCTCAGAGGTAGCAGCGAAGCTAGGAATACTCTAAACCCCCTGAAGGGTGGCAGCTTCATGGAAGTCCCTGGGGACTGGGGCGTAGTCCCCGCCCCGTGGGATGAGCCAGCGGGGGCTCCACCCCTAGGCACCACCACTTTATAGGCCTGGATCTAGACGCGGCAAGGAGCGGGGAGTAGAGGCTTGCCCAGGTGGAGCTACTCAGTCAAGCAGCTGGATGAGGAGAAGACCGCTAAGGC
This sequence comes from Thermoproteota archaeon, assembly GCA_013153145.1. Classification (GTDB taxonomy): domain Archaea; phylum Thermoproteota; class Thermoprotei_A; order Sulfolobales; family Pyrodictiaceae; genus JAADEY01. The sequence continues at coordinate 34,081 of JAADEY010000002.1, forward strand.
GATGGTGTGGGATGCGCCGATATCGTACAAGAAGGTCGTAGACCTAGCCAGGGTTCTGAGGGGGATGAGGCTCCAGGACGCCAAGAGGTTCCTGGAGGACGTCATCAAGGGTAGGCAGGCGGTGCCCGTCCGCAGGTACCATGGAAAGCAGGCCCACCACCGCGGCCTCGGGGAGAGGTTCGGCTGGCCGGCCGGCAGATACCCCGTCAAGGCGGCGAAGATACTCTTGAAGCTCCTCGAGAACGTCGAGAACAACGCGGACGTGAAAGGACTAGACACGGAGAAGCTACGCATAATACACCTCGCAGTCCACAAGGGCCCCGTGCTCAAGAGGTGGATGCCCCGCGCATTCGGCCGCTCATCCCCCAGGTTCCGTAAGAGGAGCCACATCGAGGTAATCGTGGAGGAGGAGGAGTCGTGAAGATCAAGTCGTACTTCATAGAGAAGGCCATGATAAGGACGAAGATAGACGAGTACCTAGCCAAGAAGTTCTACCGCGCAGGCTACGCCGGCATACAGATCATAAGGTTCCCCCTAGGCACGAGGATCTACATCGAGGCCGCCAGGCCAGCCCTCATCATAGGGAGGAGGGGCGAGACGATAAGGCAGCTTGCAAGGATATTCGAGCGCCGCTTCGGCCTCCAGAACCCACAGATAACCGTGAAGAGGGTTGAGGAGCCCGACCTCAACGCCCGCGTAGTCGCCTCAAGGATAGCAATACTCCTCGAGAGGGGTGCACACTACAGGAGGGTTGCCCACATAATGCTGCGCAGGATAATCAACGCCGGCGCCATAGGAGCCCAGATAGTGATAAGCGGCAAGCTCCGAACCGAGAGGGCCAGGTACGAGAAGCTGCGCTGGGGCAAGGTCTACACCACCGGCCACCAGGTCGAGTACATGGTTGACAGGGCTGTGATGCATGTACTGCTGAAGCCCGGTATATTCGGGATAGAGGTCGTAATAGTAAAGCCCATGAAGCCGGTCGACCACGTCGAGATAAGGAGCCCGGAGGAGGTCGCGGAGCAGGTGCAGAAGCTGCGCGAGGAGATGGCGGCCGCGAGGGCAGCCGCGATAAAGGCCCAGCAGCAGGAGGCGGCGGGTGAGGCAGGGGCAGCCGGGGGTGCCGCGTAATGGGCAAGTACATACTCAAGGTGGATGATATACGTAAGATGACCCCGGAGGAGAGGCTGAAGAAGCTGCAGGAGCTCCGTGAGGAGCTGATGAAGCTTAGGTTGAAGGCTGTCACCGGCACCCTGGACAACCCCGGCATGGTTAGGGCTATAAGGAAGTCTATAGCGAGGATACTCACCGTTATGAGGGAGGAGGAGCTCGGCATTAGGAGGGGTAAGGAGAAGTCTTCTTGAAGCAGAACGCCTGGAACATTATATTCCATAACCTCATAGGCCTGCGTGTCCGCGTCCTCCTCCACCCAGACCCCGGCCTCCGCGGCCTCGAGGGAGTGGTTGTCGACGAGACGAGTAGGACCCTGCTAGTGGAGACGAGTAGTGGTAGGAGGGTACGGGTGCTGAAGGATTCCTCCATGCTCCTTTTCCAGCTCCCCGACGGCGACTGGGTGCTTGTATACGGAGAGGAAATAAGTGGTGACCCCGCGGAGAGGCTGAAGAGGCTGGAGAAGCTACGGGGAGTGAGGTGGCTTGTCCGTAGAGCCGAGAAACATAGGCATCCCTGGAGTAAAGCCCCCGGAGAAGACCTGTAAGGACCCCAAGTGCCCCTGGCATGGGAGGGTGAGGGTACGCGGCCTCATACTGAGGGGCGTCGTTATAAAGGCTAAGATGCAGCGCACCGTGGTCGTCGAGAGGGAGTACCTCTACTACAACCCGAAGTACCGCCGCTATGAGCGTAGGAGGAGCAGGATACACGCCCACAACCCGCCATGCATCAACGCCAGGGAGGGCGACGTCGTAATCATAGGTGAGACGAGGCCCCTCGCAAAGACAGTGCACTTTGTAGTGCTGGGCGTCGTCCAGAGGGCAAGCCACTAGCCTTTAAAAGGCCCTAGGAGAGCATGGTGAGAGGGAAGCATTCATGCCGAAACGTGAGGCCGCGGGAGGCCCACGACGACGCATCAACACGGGAGTGCAGGTAGGCACCTATGCAAGGGTAGCCGACAACAGCGGCGCCAAGGAGGTCATGATTATAGGCGTTATAGGCTACAAGGGCAGGCTACGCAGGATACCCGCGGCCGGCGTAGGGGACATGGTAGTGGTCACCGTGAAGAAGGGGACTCCGGAGATGAGGAAGCAGGTTGTCAGGGCGGTAGTCGTAAGGCAGAGGAGGCCTTTCAGGAGGCCCGACGGCACATGGGTCGCGTTCGAGGACAACGCCGTCGTCATAGTATCCCCGGAGGGTGCGCCGAAGGGCAGTGAGATTAGGGGCCCGATCGCGAGGGAGGCTGCCGAGAGGTGGCCCAAGGTGGCGAACATAGCAAGCATAATAGTCTAGGCGGGGGTGGCTGGCCGTGAGGCTCACGGAGTCGAGGCAGCCTAGGAAGCAGCGTAAGGCCCTCTTCAACGCCCCGCTGCATAAGAGGCAGAAGCTGGTATCCGCGCCCCTCTCGCCGGAGCTTAGGGAGAGGTATGGTATCCGCAGCCTACCCGTGAGGAAGGGTGACGAGGTACTCATAATGAGGGGTGACTGGAAGGGCCAGAAGGGGAAGGTCGCAAAGGTCGACTTGAAGAGGATGAGGATATACATTGAGGGGATAACCGTTAAGAACGCCCGCGGCGAGCCACGCTACTACCCGATACACCCCTCGAACGTGATGATCGTGAACCTCAACCTCGACGATAAGAGGAGGAAGGAGATAATTGAGCGCAGGAGGAAGGGCCGCGAGGCCGTACTCAAGCTCATGAAGGCCGGTGGGGCGGTGAGCCATGGCTAGGATGGGTGGTAGGAGGCATATCAAGACCCTAGCCGCGCCAAAGTTCTGGCCCGTTAGGGGCAGGGTGGGGGTATTCACTGTAAAGCCGTCACCCGGCCCCCACCCCGCTATGAGGTGTATACCGCTCCTCATCATAGTTAGGGATGTGCTTGGCTACGCTAAGACCGGTAGGGAGGCTAGGAAGCTGATAGCCGAGGGCCACTTCAAGATAGACGGGAGGGTTAGGAGGAACTACAAGTTCCCCGTCGGCTTCATGGACGTGATAGAGGTCGTGGATACCGGGGAGAAGTATAGGGTTCTACCATACCCGTCGAGGTTCTTCACGCTGCACAGGATAAGTGATGAGGAGGCCAGGTTCAAGCTGGGAAGGATAGAGGATAAGTCAACCGTCAAGGGAGGCCACGTCCAGCTACACCTCCACGACGGCCGCAACATACTGATAAGGGTCCAGGATCCACGCAACCCTGTTGAGGCAGCGAAGTACAAGACGCTGGGAACCGTGAAGTTCACCATACCGGAGCAGGAGCTCCTAGACTACGCCCCGCTCGAGGAGGGGAGCCTAGCGATAGTCTTCGGCGGCCGCAACGTCGGCAGGGTGGGCAGGGTCGTCTCGATACAGAGGGGTATGAGGAGGTACCGCAGCATAGTCACACTTGAGGACGTGAGAGGCGAGAAGCTCCAGACGAGCCTCGACTACGTGTTCGTCATAGCACCGCCGGGAGAGGAGCCCTGGATAAGCCTGCCGGAGGGTGCATGGAAATGAGCCTCCCCCTGCCACCCGAGCTTGTAGAGGAGATACGTAAGCGCTGGGAGCAGAACCCGATGCTGAAGCCGAGGATAGTGAAGGTCACCGTCAATATAGGCGTGGGGGAGGCTGGAGAGAGGCTCCAGAAGGCGGCGAAGGTGGTTGAGCAGCTCACAGGCCAGAAGCCCGTGTTCACGAAGGCTAAGAGGACGATAAAGGACTTCGGCGTTAGGAAGGGAGAGAGTATAGGAGTGAAGGTTACGCTGAGGAGGGAGAAGGCTATAGAGTTCCTCAAGAAGGTGCTTGAGGCTGTAGACTACAAGCTTAAGGCCAGCCAGTTCGACAGGCACGGCAACGTCTCCATAGGGATCAAGGAGCACATACACCTCCCAGGCGTGAAGTACGACCCCGAGATAGGAGTGTTCGGCATGGACGTCGCAGTGACCATAGAGAGGCCGGGCTACAGGATAGTGAGGCGTAGGAGGTGTAGAAAGAGGCATATACCGCGCCGCCACCGCGTCAAGCCAGAGGAGGCCATGGTGCTGCTTCACGACTTATTCGGGGTAACGATAGTCTAGCCCCTATCGGGAGAGAGGGAGGTGAGCCTGCATGGGGAAGTATAGGCCCCCGAGACACGTGAAGGTGGGTAGGGAGACGCGTAGGTGTCAGCGCTGCGGCAGCAGGGACGCCGTCATCCGGAAGTATGGCTTGAACCTCTGCAGGCAGTGCTTCCGCGAGCTGGCCGTAAGCCTGGGGTTTAGGAAGTACTCGTAGCCGCGTGGTGGAGGTGCCTGGTAATGGTCATGCTTGATACCCTCGCCAACGCACTCGCCTCGATAATGAATGCGGAGATGAGGGCTAAGAACGAGGTAATCATAACGCCGGCCTCCAAGCTCATAGCCTCGGTGCTGAGAGTGATGCAGAGAGAGGGCTACGTAGGAGAGTTCGAGTACATAGATGACGGCAGGTGGGGCAAGATAAGGGTGAGGCTACTAGGCAGGATAAACAAGTGCGGCGTCATAAAGCCGAGGTTCCCGGTATCATACAGAGACCTGATAAGCATGCCGGACTGGCTCCGCAAATACCTGCCAAGCAGGGACATAGGGGTACTGATAATCTCGACGAGCCAGGGAGTCCTCTCGCACAGGGAGGCTATAAGGAGGAAGATTGGCGGCATACTGCTGGCGTACGTGTACTAGCCTTGACGGTACAGCCTTGTTTTACCCCCCTCTGGGAGGCCTGGCTTCTAGGCAGGCTACGCGAGGTGCTACGGGGTTGGCGCGGATAGTCCACGTGGAGGAGAGGGTGCCCGTACCCGACAACGTGGAGGTAAAGATAGACGGCATGAAGGTGACTGTTAAGGGGCCTAAGGGGGAGCTGACGAGGGACTTCTCGCACGCCAGGGGAGTAATCATCCGTCTTGAGGAGGGAGAGGAGGGTAAGAAGGAGGTCGTGGTCGAGACCTACTTCGCGCACCGCAGGAGGAAGGCGCTGGTCGGCACACTGGCGGCACACATAGAGAACATGATAACGGGCGTGACCAAGGGGTTCAGGTACAGGTTGAAGATAATATACTCACACTTCCCCGTAACCGTGAAGGTTGAGGGAGACAAGGTAGTGATAGAGAACTTCCTCGGAGAGAAGGCGCCGAGGATAGCGAAGATAATGAAGGGGGCCAAGGTAAGGGTCGAGAAGAACGACGTAGTCGTGGAGGGGATAGATATAGAGGCCGTGGGCCAGACCGCGGCCAACATAGAGCTCGCCACGAAGGTCAAGGACAAGGATAGGAGGGTTTTCGTCGACGGCATATACATATACAAGAAGGAGGTGATGGAGGAGTGACCACGCTCGACCCGGCGGAGAAGGAGAGGCTCCTACGCCTAAGGAGGAGGCTTAAGGAGAGGAAGCCGGAGTTCCTACGCACCCTCTGGTGGAAGTTCCCCAAGTTCAAGAACGACCCGAAGTGGAGGAGGCCGAAGGGGATAGACAACAAGACCAGGCTCCAGCTCAAGGGCTACCCGCCGCCAGTCAAGATAGGCTACCGGGGCCCCGCGGCTGTACGCGGCCTACACCCCACGGGCCTCGAGCCAGTAGTGGTTCACAACCCCGAGGAGCTGGAGGGGCTGAACCCGGCGAGACACATAATACTAGTGGCGCACAGCGTCGGGCTAAGGAAGAGGCTTGAGATACTCAGGAAGGCGAGGGAGAAGGGGTTCAGGGTTAGCAACGGGTGATGAGCCGTGACAGACCTTAGCCTCCAGCGGAGGCTTGCAGCCGAGATACTCGGGGTCGGGGAGAAGAGGATCTGGATAGACCCCGACCACATCGACGAGGTAAAGGAGGCTATAACCAAGGAGGAGGTAAGGAGGCTGATCAAGGACAGGATTATACAGGTTAGGCCGGTGCACCCGCCGAGCAGGGGCAGGTGGAGGATAAGGCACGAGCAGAGGAAGAAGGGTAGAAGGAGGGGCCATGGGAGAAGGAAGGGCGTCGCCTCGGCCAGGAGGGACCCGAAGGAGGAGTGGGTCAACCGTATAAGGAAGATGAGGAGGTACCTGCGCTGGCTCCGCGACAACGGCGTCATAGACAGGAGGACGTATAGGAGGCTGTACATGTGGGCTAAGGGAGGCATGTTCCCCACCTTCGCGTCGCTGCGGAGGTGGCTGATAGAGCACGGCTACGTGAAGCAGTGAGGTGAGCCGTGTTGGCTAGGGGGCCGCGCTACAAGGTTCCTAGGAGGAGGCGTAGGGAGGGTAAGACGAACTACTATAAGAGGTACAAGATGATACTCTCGGGGAAGCCCAGGTTCGTCGTGAGGAAGACCAACAAGTACATCTGGGTGCAGGTAGTGGTCGCGAGGCCGGAGGGCGACAGGGTTATCGCGGCTGCGCATAGCAGGGAGCTGGTGAAGCGCTACGGCTGGCTAGGCGGCACCAAGAACACCGCCGCCGCATACCTCACCGGCTACCTGGCAGCCCTACGCGCGTTGAGGGCAGGGATAAAGGAGGCCATCATAGACATAGGGCTTCACCGGCCGACGAAGGGGGCCAGGGTCTTCGCAGCCCTGAAGGGCGGCGTCGACGCCGGGCTGAAGATACCGCATAGCCCCGAGATACTGCCGGAGGAGTATAGGATCCGGGGGGAGCACATAGCGAAGTACGCGAGCCTCCTCGCTTCGGAGAGGCCCGAGGAGTATGAGAAGAGGTTCTCGGAGTACCTGCGGAGGGGGCTTGACCCGAGGAGGCTGCCGGAGCACTTCGAGGAGGTGAAGAGAAGGATTGAGGCCGAGTATAGAGAGATTTTAGGGAAGCAGGCCCAGGCATGAGGGGGATTAAGGGATAGGTGTAGGAGGGGTGGCTGGGATGAGCTTTGAGGAGGCTGAGTGGAAGCCGCGCACCCTGGTCGGGAGGCTCGTCAAGGAGGGGAAGATAAAGAGCATATACGAGATATTCGAGAGGAACCTCCCGCTCCTCGAGCCGGAGATAGTGGACTACTTCCTAGGCCCCGAGCTGAAGACGGAGACCGTCGACGTCGGTATAGTGCAGAAGATGACCGACGCGGGCAGGGTGACGAGGTTCAGGGTCGTCGTGGTGATAGGTAATGAGAATGGTATAGTGGGCGTCGGGCAGGGCAAGGCGAGGCAGCTGAGGCTAGCCATAGACAAGGCGATTAGGAACGCGAAGCTCAACATAATACCGGTTAGGAGGGGGTGCGGGAGCTGGGAGTGCCTCTGCGGAGAGCCCCACAGCGTGCCCTTCACGGTCAGGGGCAAGGTTGGAAGCGTCGAGGTCGTGCTGAAGCCAGCCCCTAAGGGAACCGGCCTCGTCGCCGGCGATGCGGCGAAGGTGGTGCTTAGGATGGCCGGGATAAGGGATGTGTGGTCGTTCACTCGCGGCGAGACGAGGACAACCATAAACTTCGTGAAGGCTACCTACGAGGCCCTCAAGAAGACGTACAAGTTCATAACACCTGCTGACTGGGCGCGTGCGGGTGCAACGGCATGAAGCTCTACGCGGTGATAAGAATCCGGGGCAGGGTCGACGTACCCCCAGACGTGGACTACACGTTGAAGCTGCTGAGGCTACATAAGAAGTTCCACTGCACCCTCTACCCCTCGACGCTGCCCGGCATAGAGAGGATGCTGCACAAGGTAAAGGACTGGGTGACGTGGGGAGAGATAAACAAGGAGACACTAGTCAAACTGCTGAGGGCCAGGGGCAGGATCCCCGGCAACAAGCCGCTCACAGACGACTATGTACGGGAGAAGCTCGGGCTGAAGGGAGGCATAGAGGAGCTGGCCGAGAAGCTGCTATCCGGCGAGCTAATGCTGCACAGGCTGAAGACGCCGAGCGGGGAGTGGATCATAAAGCCGGTGTTCAGGCTGCACCCGCCCCGCGGCGGCTTCAAGAAGTCCACGAGGAGGCCCTATGGAGCCGGCGGGGAGCTCGGCTACCGGGGTGAGGCTATAAACGAGCTGCTGGAGCGCATGCTCTAGGCCACCGGGAGGGGTGGTGCTGGATGGTCGTACGCAGGAGGAAGAAGAGTAGGAAGCTACGCGGCAGGACCAGGACGATGGGCTGGGGCCGTATAGGGCAGCACCGTAAGAGCGGCAGCAGGGGAGGCTTCGGAGCAGCGGGCATGCATAAGCATATGTGGACGTGGGTTGTGAAGTACGCGCCCAACTGGTTCGGCAAGCACGGGTTCCAGAGGCCGCCGAGCATAGTGCTGGAGCCCCTGGAGGTCAACGTGGGCTTCCTGGACGAGGTGGCTGAGGAGCTGGTGGAGAGGGGGCTTGCGAGCAGGGAGGGCGACTACATAGTCATAGATCTCAGGAGGCTTGGGTTCAACAAGCTCCTCGGCAGGGGGAGGGTTACTAGGAAGCTCCGCATCATAGCCCCCTACGCAACCGAGAAGGCTGTCAGGAAGGTTGAGGAGGCGGGCGGCGAGGTAGTCGTCCTGGCCCGCCAGGAGTCCTCTGGTTGAGCTTTTAACCGGGCCGTGCCCCTCCCCGTTTAGCGGTGCGGCCTCATTGGGCCTATTGAAGGCGATGGCGACAGTATCCCAGTACATACCCGCGGTCGAGAAGCCTTCTAGGATGCCCTCGCTGCCCGCGAGGCTCGCCTGGACAGCGCTCGTCGTAACCCTCTACCTGATAATGAGCGAGATACCGCTCTACGGAGTACCCATCAAGGGCGGCACCCGTGCACCCACGCTGGCAGCCATACTACTGGGAGCGAACACCGGCACCCTGATGACGCTGGGTATAGGCCCGATAGTGACCGCCGGTATAGTGCTCGAGGTGCTGGTTGGAGGCGGCCTCATAAAGCTAGACCTCTCGAAGACGAGGGACAGGGCAATCTTCATGGGCGCCCAGAGGACACTCTCACTACTATTCGCCGCCTTCGAGGCGAGCATGTACGCCCTGGGCTGCACCTTCTGGGTCTCGGGGCTCGGCGGCGGGCTAACAGCATGCCCCGCCACGATATTCCAGCGCGTGATAGTCGTAGTCCAGCTGATATTCGCGACACTGATACTGATGTGGTTCGACGAGCTCACGAGGAAGGGGTGGGGTATAGGCAGCGCACTGAGCCTCTTCATAGTAGCCAACGTCGCTAAGGGCATGTTCTGGGAGCTGGGAGGCCCGGTCCCGGTGGCGAAGACGAAGGCGGGGGAGGTGATCTACTATGGCTTCATACCGGAGCTGCTGCACGCGAGGAGCATAACCGAGGTCATCCTACGCCCCAGGCTCCCCGACCTAGTGGGCTTCATAGCGACCATAGCGATAATAGTGATACTCGTCTACCTGCAGATAATGAGGGTAGACATACCGGTCACCAGCCCAAGGATGGGGAGCCTCAAGACGAGGATCCCGCTACAGTTCATATACGTGACCAACATACCTATACTCTTCGTAGCGATACTGATAGCAGACCTACAGGTCTTCTCAGGGCTGACAGCAGCCATAGCAGGGCCGGGGAACCCCCTCGCCAAGGCATTCACGATGCTAGCGATCTACATGAGCACGCCGAGGGGCCTCATAGAGGTCGCCTCACACCCACTGAGAACAGTCACAGCCGCCATAGCATGGATAACGCTGTCAATACTCTTCGGCTTCATCTGGGTCGAGGTAGCTGGCCTCAGCCCGGACAAGCAGGCAGAGAACATTATAAAGTCCGGGCTCGAGGTGCCGGGTATAAGGCGTAACATAAAGCTGCTCGCAAAGATACTAGAGAAGTACATCTACCCGCTGACGATAATAAGCTCGATAATAGTCGGCGTGATAGCAGTCCTTGCAGACATGTTCGGCGCCTACGGCACTGGCTCCGGCCTAGTGCTGACTGTAGGAATACTGCAGAACTTCTACATGATACTGGCGTACGAGAGGACGCTGGAGATGTACCCGGTGCTGAGGAGGCTGATCAAGTAGCCGGCAGACCAGTACCAGTGTTGAGGTTTAGCTGACAGTTTTTACCTCTCAGAGTAGAGGTCTAAAGGCCGGTGCCCCCACGCCTTGCCCAAGAGGAACCCCTTCCTAACCATAATCGTCACCGGCGTACCCGGAGTAGGCAAGACAACAGTCCTAAAGCTAACCTCGAAGATGCTCGCAGAGAAGGGGGTAAACCACGTCATACTAAACTATGGAGACTACATGCTGGAGACAGCCAAGCGCCGCGGCCTCGTACGTAACCGCGACGAGCTACGCCACCTCCCACTCCGCACACAGCTCGAGCTCCAGGAGGAGGCTGCGAGAAGCCTCGTCGAGGCAGCGGGGGAGAAGCTGGGCGGGAAGCCAGGAGTCCTCATAGTAGACACCCACGCCGCGATAAGGACGGACACCGGGTACTGGCCAGGCCTCCCAGAACACATCATTAAATGCTTCAACCCAGACTCGATCGTAGTCATCGAGGCAAAGCCCGAGGAGATACTATCAAGGCAGCTACGGGACCCGACCAGGTACCGCAAAGACCTGGCAAACATAGAGGAGATAGAGAAGCTCATGGCGATGGCCAGGACCGCGGCAATGGCAAGCGCGGTGCTGACAGCCTCAAGCGTCTACATAGTATACAACCGCGAGGGACAACCCGAGAAGGCGGCAGAGGAGATCATAAAGCTCATAGAGAAACTCAGCTAACCAGCCCCCGAGGCCGAGGAGGCCCCCCGGGAGCCCTCCACTCGCCCCACCACCCTCTCTTTATCACCTAGTGCCCCCAGGCCCGGGCGTCTAGCCGGAGAGTGTTTATGGTGAGGCCCCTCCTGTAGGCTTCATGGATTGCCTGGTGGTTGTGGCGGCTGGGGTGTACGGTGTTGTCGGTTAATCCCTGGATAGGCTTGAAGATAGCGTTGATACTCGTCCTGCTCCCCGCGGTCTCCATAATAATGGCTGACCTGGCCGTCATCATGTCTATTGGTGGGCCTAAGCCCTACGCCTATGGCAGGGTCTACCTTGAGGCGTTGGTTGAGGAGGCTAGGAGGCTTAGGAGCCTCGGTGATAAGAGGAGTGAGAGGAGGTTCAAGAAGCTTAAGCCTGAGATAGAGCTGTTGAGGGGCAGGATAAGCAAGATACAGCTGATAAGGCTGCTGCTGATACTCTTCTTCTACGTCACCACCGTGCTCCTCGTCTACCAGAGGTACCCGATAGTCCTCCCCGTCGAGCCCTGCATCCCCCTGCTGAGCGTCACCGTGAAGGGCATCTGTGTCATGCCCTCACCGATACTGATAGTGCTAGGATACCTGCTCTGGATACCCCTCGTAGAGGAGCCGGTCTTTGTGCTCAGGATTTATAGGAGGCTGGCGATGGGGAGGGTTGAGGGGTCTCCACGTGCCGAGGCCGGCTTACCGGTCGAGGAGCCTAAGAAGGGTTAAGAGGAGAACCCCCGGCGGCGAGACGAGGACATACTATGAGAAGAGGAGGCCTGGCCCGGCCCGCTGCGCCCTCTGCGGCAAGCCCCTCAACGGCGTGCCGAGGCTTAGGCCTCCGAAGCTGAGGAACCTACCGCTCAGCCAGAAGAGGCCGGAGAGGCCCTACGGCGGCGTGCTGTGCGCGAGGTGCCTGGAGAGGCTGCTCAAGAAGACTATAAGGGAGACGGTGCTAGCCGAGCTCAGCGCCGTTAAAGCCCCTGCAGCAGGGAGCCAGGAGACCGGTTGAAGCGGCGTGGCGGGGCGACGCGCACCAACCATCGCTATAAGCGGGCCCCCGGGCAGCGGGAAGACAACCTACGCGCGCATGATAGCCAGGGATTTCTCCCTAAAACACCACTCCGCGGGGAGTATTTTCAGGGGGCTTGCTAGACGCCTAGGCCTCAGCCTCGAGGAGCTAAACGAGCTCGCGGCAAGGGATCCAAGCATAGACCTCGAGATAGACAGGATGACCTATGAGCTGGGGTTGAAGGGCGGGGTCGTGGTCGAGGGTCACCTCGTCGCCTGGGTGCTGAGCGACGTGGCAGACTCAAAGATATACATAACAGCAGACCCCATGGTGAGGGCAAGGAGGATAGCGGAGAGGGAGGGAAGGCCACTAAACGACGTCATACTCGAGACGTTCCTACGCCAAGAACTACACGCGGAGAGGTTCCGCAGATACTACGGCTTCGACCTCAGAGACCTCTCCATATTCGACCTCGTAATAGACACCACAAGGCTAACCATAGAGCAAGCCTACAGGGTCATCCACGCACACCTCTGCGCAACACTAACAAGCCTCGGCTACGGCGAACCATACACCACAACCTGCAAAGAATAAAAAGCTAAAACCGGCTCCAGGCTGCATGCAGAGGCCTGGTAGTGCAGGAGGGGGCCAATGTGCCAGCCATAGAGGTCGGGAGGCTCTGCATAAAGCTAAGGGGCAGGGAGTCAGGAAGAAAGTGCATAATAGTCGACATCATAGACGAGAACTTCGTATTGATAACAGGCCCCAAGGACGTAAGCGGAGTGAAGAGAAGGAGATGCAACATAAACCACATCGAGCTACTACCAGAAAAGATAGACATCCAGCCAGGCGCAAGCGACGAGGAGGTAAAGAAGGCACTAGAGGCAGCAGGACTACTAGAATTCATGAAGAAGCCCGTCAAACCCGTAATGAGGCCAGGACTACTCTAACCCCACACACCCACTCTTTAACGCCCCAAAACCCCAAGGTGGGGGCACGGCACGCCCCTCACCAGACAAAAACACATGTTCCTCCCTAAGAGCACCCCCACCCTCCCTCCTCCACAACAACTCCCCGCAATCCTACAGCCCTTCCAGAAACCGAGCTAGGAGCATTTTCTCGAGAGGAGGGCGGGGGAGTGGAGGAGGAGCCCCAGGGAGGAGTCTACCGGGGGCCTCTTCTCCCTTGAGGGTGTCCGGGGGAGGAGGGGGAGGGGAAAAAGACGTCTAGCATTTGATCCTCTTGACTATTATCCTGCAGCGTGGTAGTTGTACGTCGTCGCGGTACACCACGTAGTCGATGTTTCTTGCCGCCAGGCTCCTGCATAGTATTCTTAGCTCTGAGCCGTGCATTATTGGGTAGGCGTTGTGCCCCATCGAGGAGAGTATTCCTGCCATCAGGCCTACGCATGCCGCGCATGTGACTGGGCATCTTGCTGCGAGCTCTGCGTATGCGCAGTTCTCGGTCTCCAGGATGAACTCGTCGCCCTTGTCGACCATCTTGTCGAAGGATTGTACGACCATGCCTATGCTCCTGCTCGTCGAGTGGTTCCTGTACCCCTGCGTCTGTAGGCTCAGCGTCTCGTTGAGGGTTAGGCTGCCCGTGACCCCTAGGTACCGATTAACCCTCTTCAGCGCCTCCATTGCAGCCTTGCGGGTTGACTCCGCTATGAAGCGGAAGGCTGCGTGCTTGCCCAGCACCCGGTATAGTATGCTTGGAAGCGCGTCCATGACGAGGGATTCGAAGTAGGAGTGGTATAGGTGGAGGAGAGGCTTGGACTCGACATACCCAGCGCCCCTTTCGGCCATTCGCTCCGATAAGGTCATGGATATAGACACCTCGAGATCCTTGGTGACCGGTAAACTCAGTTGCTGAAATATATAATAAGGTTTTTCTCTCGTTTACAATATGTATCCTTTAACAGCCTTTCGTTTTTTTTTTTTTTTTGAATGCAACCCGCGCAAAGAAGCCCGGGAGGAGCACCGGTATCCATTAACCCCTCTAAGCTACTGCATCCTCCTGCTGGCTTGGAGGGTAGAGGGGCTTGGCGAGCCTGGCTGAGAAGGGCTTGGAGTTCCTGCGGAGGCTCGACGAGTACGCTGGTGTGAAGAGGAAGTGGCTTGTAAGGGTTATGGAGGAGACCAGCCCCGACTATGGCACCCCGCCGTGGGAGAGGCCTATTGAGCAGCATATCAGGATGGGCGTTATACCGGTTGATAAGCCTCCGGGGCCGACTAGCCATGAGGTTGTTGCGTGGATTAAGAGGATGCTCGGCTTAAGCAAGGCTGGTCATGGGGGGACTCTTGACCCCAAGGTTACTGGGATGCTGCCCGTAGCGTTGGAGGAGGCTACCAAGATCATTGGGTTGGTGGTTCACACGGGTAAGGCGTATGTCTGCGTTATGCAGCTCCACTCGCCGGTGCCCGAGGAGGAGCTTAGGCGTGTCGTCTCGATGTTTGTCGGCCGTATCTATCAGAGGCCGCCTCTCCGGAGTAGTGTGAAGAGGTCGCTGCGTGTGAAGACTATACACCGTATAGACCTCCTCGAGTACACCGGCAAGTATGCCCTTATGATAGTTGAGTGTGAGGCGGGCACGTATATGAGGAAGCTTTGCCACGATATAGGCCTCATACTCGGCGTCGGCGCCCATATGAGGGAGTTGAGGAGGATTAGGAGTGGGCCTTTCAGCGAGGATAAGGGGATTGTGCGTCTGCAGGAGCTTAGCGAGGCCCTATACCGGTGGAAGACCGAGGGCAAGGACGACTTGCTGAGGAAGTATATACTCCCGATGGAGTATGCCGTCAGCCACCTGCCCAAGATAGTGATAAGGGATACCGCTGTTGACGCTATAGCCCATGGGGCACACCTAGCCGTGCCAGGTATAGCAGCCCTCCACGAGGGCATCAGGAAGGGCGACATGGTCGCCGTGTTTACCCTGAAGGGGGAGCTGGTCGCCATAGGTAAGGCTGAGATGAGCAGCGAGGAGATAATGAAGGCCAGGAAGGGCATAGCTGTGAGGATGAGGAGGGTTATAATGAAGCCCGGAGTATACCCGAAGTACTGGCGGTCGAAGAAGCAGGAGTCAAAGGCCTAGGCGGGGAGGATGTGTATCCCTCTCCCTCCGCGGGGGTTCCTCCTTTGTCGCAGCATTATTACTCTAGGAGGCCTAGGCGTAGGGGTTCTAGGAGGCTTATAGGCTGCTTCCTTAGGGGCGTGACTGTAGAGTTCTACGTCTACCCCGGCGTCTTCTCCGTCGACGAGGTTGATGAGGGTACTAGGCTCCTCGTGGAGAACGCCATTGTACCCGAGGATGGCGTCGTGCTCGACATGGGGTGCGGGTATGGTGTTATAGGTGTCACGCTGGCTAAGCGCTATCCCCGCCTAAGGGTCGTGATGGTTGATGTTAACCCGTCCGCCGTTGAGCTTGCGAGGATGAATGCGAGGCTTAACCGTGTTGAGGACCGTGTGGAGGTGCTGCTGGGCGACCTATACGGCCCGGTGGAGGGCAGGGTCTTCGACGCCATTATATCCAACCCGCCTATGAGTGCGGGTATGAGGGTCGTGGAGGGCATCATAAGGGGTGCGCCGCGCCACCTGCGTAGAGGGGGGTGGCTGGAGCTCGTGGTGAGGAGGGGTGCTGAGCGGGTTGCGAGGGTCATGGAGGAGGTCTTCGGCGGCGTGGAGGTGTTGGCGCGTAAGCATGGATACCGCGTGCTCGCGTCAAGGCTTGGGTAAGGGTGCCGGATGCATTGGCCACGCTGGGCTGGCTGCTGTACCGGGCCTCCGAGCTTAGGGGGCGTGTCATCGTGCTCCCCGTTGCGAGCGTCGAGGAGCATGGCTGCCTGCCCGCGGCTACCGACTACCTCCTCGGACTCTGCCTCGGCGAGAGGCTGGAGGGCGTGGAGGGTGTCGCTGTGCTGCCCCCGCTCCCCTACACGCTCTGCGCCGAGCACCCCGTCTGCATTGACGCCGGGGAGGCGTGGAGGCTTGAGGCATACCTCGAGGCTGTAGCCGCCTCCGCCGCGAGGATTAGTGGGGCCGGGGTCGTACTCGCCGTGACTCATGGCGGAGCCTACCACGCCGCCTACGCCGCCGCCAGGTCTGTGTCGCGGTCGACTAGGGTTAGGGTTGCCGTGGTCAACGTCGTCGAGGAGGCTGTTAGGGGTGCTGGCAGGGCCGGCTGCCTGGAGCATGCAGGCGTTGTTGAGGCTAGTATGCTTGCCGCCTGCGGCGTATGGCTAGGCGACTGCATGGCTGCCGGCTTGGAGGCCGAGTGCCTGGAGCCGGGGAGCGTCCAGCCATGGATGCATAGTGATTATCGCTGCAGCGAGCTCTACCCCTCGAGGATTGCCGCCTCACGGGAGCTCGGCGAAAAAGCCTGGAGGACTGTGGTCGAGAGGATTAGGCTCATCGCGGGCCGGCTTCTCTCCTCCCGGTGACGGCTAGGAAGACATCCTCCAGGGTCTCGGCGCCGTACTTCTCCTTGAGCTCCTGGGGGCTCCCCTCCTCCACTATCCTCCCCTTGATTATGATCCCTATCCTGTCACAGAGCCTCTCCACCTCGAGCATGTTGTGGCTTGAGAGGAGCACGGTTACGCCGAGGCTCCTCGAGTACCTCCTGATTATACTCCTTATCCTAAGGCTCTGCTCGACGTCGAGGCCGCTTGTCGGCTCGTCGAGTATCGCTAGCCTCGGCCTCACTGCCAGCATCGTCGCGAGGAGGAGCCTCCTCTTCATACCCTTGCTGTACGTCTTCACCTTCCTCTCGAGATCCTTTCCCAGCCCAGATATCCTTGAAGCCTCCTCCAACACCTGCGCTATGTCCCTAGGGTTCGTGTAGCGCAGCTTTGCTATGAACTCTATGAACTCTACGCCCTTCATCTCCCTCGGCGCACTAGCCTCCTCGGGCAGGTATGATAACAGCCTCCTGACCTCGAGCGACTCCTTGACTACGTCATGGCCGTAGATGTAGACCCTCCCCTCCGTCGGCTTTAGGAGCGTCGCGAGTATGCGTAGAGTCGTTGTCTTACCAGCCCCGTTGGGGCCGACGAGCCCGTATATCTCGCCCTCGTTCACCGTGAAGCTCAGCCCGTTAAGCGCCCTGACGCCCCGCGGGTAGACCTTAACCAGGCCCTCAACCCTTACAGCCAGGTTCTCCGCCACGAGGCACCACCCCGGCTAGGACAAGCCCCTCATGAACCTTATGGCTGCAGTCAGGCTCCTCTCGCTCTCGAGGAGCCTAGCGAAGAGCTTGATGAGTATACCCGCCTCCACAAGCCTCACGAGGACTACTAGCCACCCGTACGCCACGGCGCCCGCAAGGTTCAGCGCGGAGACCAGCATCGGGCCTATGAGGGGTATCGGGGACAGCATCAGGGCCTTCAATGGCGCCAGGGGGACGCCGTAGCTCGTCGCGAACGTGGCGACGCCAATACCTATAACGACTATTATCGCCATGGCGCCGCCCATCGCCTCCGGCCCAGGCATGAACACCGATATAGCCAGCGCGAGGCTTGCGGCAAACACCATCTCCGCTATAACCGAGGCTGCTAGGAGCACCATGGCTGAGGGGGAGCCGAGGGCCTGCAGCGACAAGCCCCCAAGCCCCTTAGGCATCTCACTCATCATCGCGAACATCGCCGCTATCATGACTCCTCCCTGGACGAGCCCGGTCACCGTGGCTGCAACAGACTTCGCCAATGCTATCGTGGTCCTCTTAACCGGCTGGCTCAAGAGTATCTCGATAGTCTTATCACTATACTCCATCATCATGCTCGAGATGGCCGGGGCGAATGCGAATATGGCCGCAAATATCAACGGGAAGGACAACACGTTAAGCATCGTCATCATCATTGAGGCGACGGAGCCCGATATAGCCTTACCGGTCGGGAGCAGCACAGTCGCATTAACAACAACCTTGGGGGTTACAAGGCTAACATTACCGGCGATCTTAGCAAGGAGCTTAGCAATACTCAATGGGGCCTTGAGGCTAGCAATACTAAGCGACTCCAACCGGTAGTAGACGCTAAGCTTGACCGGCAACCCCCTGCTGAGGTTCTCAAGGAGCCCCGGCGAGGCATAGATGACGAGGTCAGCCTTAGCAGGAGTAGTGAGGCAGACGCCACGCATCTCAAGAAACCTCTCCACAGCCTGAGCCTCCGGCCCCGTCACAGCGACACAGAGCTTGCTCGTCGCAACCTTCGTCGCCTGCTGCACGCTCGCCTGCCCAGCCATGAGGATGACTATAGGTATGAGCACGAGGGATATCAAAGCACCCTTGTTGAGCAGGAGGCTCCGCAGCTCCTTCCACAACAATACCTTGAACACCAAGACCAGGCCACCTAGCATCCTTCTGTATAGAATAGTGGCCACGCCCTATACCAGGATAAAAGCAGAACCCCTAGCAGGTAAGGCGAGGAGATAAACGCAGGAGCGAGGGGTGGGAGGAAGAACCCAAACCCCAACAGCCCCTGCCACCTCATAAAAAACAGGGCTGAGTAGAGGGTGGGCTTGTATACTATCTTTAGCTTGCCTGCACGCCGCTGTAGTATGCCTCGATGCCAGCCACGGACAGCTTTATGTCATAGTACTTGCCGGCTGTTATGCCGCTGAGCGAGCTGGTAGCGTATATCTCACAGATCGCTCCAGGCTTTAGCATGTCTCCACAGTTGTTCCCGGTGCTCGTCACCGCGGTTACGAGTGCGCCGCTCCAGTGGTCGTAGATGTAGATTGCCGCGTTGCTCACGTTTATTGTTGTGTCGCCGACGTTCCTCACATAGAGAGTTACGTTGTCAGTTGTGAGGTTGACGTTCTCTATTGTTATCCTTGCCTTCATGGAGGCTGGTGTTGCTGTTGCTGTTCCTGCGAAGCCCGTCAGCCATAGGTATACTATCACTGCGCCAGCAATAGCCACGAGAATCAACAGTATAGCGGCGACGATGGGCGAGATACCCCTAGCACGCCTGCTGGGCATCGTGTCTCACCCGCTTCACTCTCTACCAGATACGTGCATGTGTAAATACTCTTAAAAAGGCTTTTGCAGGTAGGCAGGGTGGTTTCCTCTTGGCCGTCCTCGTTGTTTTTGGCTTTCCGGAGTGTACGTGTACATGCATTTGTCTACTCACCTTATAGGGGGGTTCCGGGGGCGGGGCAGA
>JAADEY010000032.1 GCA_013153145.1 Thermoproteota archaeon
ACATGGTTGAGAGGATATACAAGGTTGCTATGGAGAGGATTAGGCGTGATGGTATGGAGGGTAAGGCTGGTATAGTGGTTATATGCCAGAAGGGTATCGACGAGGTCGCCCAGCACTTCCTAGCAAAGAAGGGCATAATGGCCGTAAGGAGGGTCAAGAGAAGCGACATGGAGAAACTCGAGATGGCGACTGGAGGCAAGATAGTAAGCAGCGTTAGGGATCTGACTCCCGACGACCTCGGCTTCGCAAAGCTAGTAGAGGAGAGGAGGGTCGGCAACGACAAGATGATATTCATTGAGGGCTGCCCGCACCCCAAGGCGGTAACCATACTGCTTAGGGGCGCTAACGACATGATACTAGATGAGGCCGAGCGCAGCCTAAATGATGCGCTGAACGTGCTACGCAACGTGCTCCGCAAGCCACAGATAGTGCCCGGCGGCGGTGCAGTCGAGGTAGAGCTTGCTATGAGGCTGAGGAAGTACGCCAGCCAGGTCGGCGGCAAGGAGCAGCTAGCCATAGAGGCGTTCGCGGACGCACTAGAGGAGATACCGATGATACTCGCTGAGAGTGCCGGCATGGATGCCCTCGAGACACTCATGGAGCTGAGGAAGCTCCACGCGGAGGGCAAGAAGTTCGCCGGCGTCGACGTACTCGAGGGCAAGGTAGTCGAGGACATGCTCTCAAAGAACGTGATAGAGCCTATACTTGTGAAGGAGCAGGTGCTAAAGAGCGCGACGGAGGCGGCGACAACGATACTGAAGATCGACGACGTGATAGCGGCGGCCCCGAAGAAGGAGGAGAAGAAGGGCAAGAAGGAGTGAATCGATAAGTCTTTTCCCCGTACCCCGCACCCCTCAACATAAGTGTGGGCCGTGTTCTCGGTGCACCTAACCTCATAGTCTAAGGGGTTGTTTTTAAGGGGAGGCTATCCAGTAGGCCGAGTGGCAGGCGGTGATAGTCCTTGACTATCACGATCTATCGGAGAAGTGGTAGGGTCAAAATAGGGCCACCGAGGCTTACAAGGTTTGAGCGTGCCAGGGTCATAGGTGCGAGGGCCCTCCAGATAAGCATGGGTGCGCCGCCACTCATAGACGTCGAGACACTCCCACCCGATGTGCGTGAGGATCCCGTGAGGATAGCGAAGTATGAGCTTGAGGCAGGCATACTCCCCATGACTATTGTGAGGTATAAGAGGGGAGGAGAGATCCAGCTCATCCCTATACAGTGGCTTGTTAAGCCCTCCTCCGAGGAGGGACGGGAGCAGACCCCTTGACGCCGGTAGTCCTCATAATAGCGGAGAAGCCTCAGGCTGCCAGGCGTATAGCGGAGGCGCTTGGTGCAGGCCGTGGCAGTAGGCGTAGACTCTACGGTGTCACGTACTGGGAGTTTAGGTGTAGGCTTGGGGTCTGCGTTGTCGCGTCAAGTGTAGGTCATATCTTTGGCCTGGATGCCCCCTCGGGTCCTCCCCCGGTATTTGAGTATGAGTGGAAGCCGCTCTGGATGATTGACCGGTCAGCGGCATACACGAGGAAATACTATAGTGTCTTGAAGAAGCTGAGTGGTAGGGCCTCAATATACATAAACGCGTGCGACTATGATATTGAAGGCTCCCTCATAGGGTACCTGATAATACTGTTCCTCGGTGATCCTAGGAGAGCAAAGAGGATGAGGTTCTCGACGCTTACAAAGGAGGATATAGTTAGGGCGTTCAACAACCTCGAGCCATTAGACTACCCGATGATCGAGGCGGGCAAGGCGAGACACATCCTCGACTGGCTGTGGGGTATAAATGTCAGCAGACTACTCATGGAAGCCGTCAAGAGGAGTAGTGGCCGCCGCATTATACTGAGCGCTGGCCGCGTACAGTCGCCCACACTGCTGGAGGTGCTTAGGAGGGATCTTGCAAACCGTCTTCATGTGCCGTTGCCCAGCTTCCGTGTCTCGGTGCGTGTGAGGCTGGGCGGCGTTGAGCGTGACATGAAGCTCTCACCGGCATTTGAGCGCAAACGCGACGCGGAGGAGGCAGCTGCCATGTTGAGAGCTAGCGGTGTGCTACGCGTGAAGCAAGTTAAGCGTGCGCTGAGACGTATGCCTCCGCCCCCGCCATTCAACCTTGGTGACCTTCAGGCCGAGGCTGCAAGAATCTACGGTATGTCGCCCTACAATGTCCAGCGCATCGCCGAGCAGCTCTACCTGGATGCCCTCATAAGCTATCCTAGGACAGACAGCCAGGTCATACCTCCGACCATTAATGTGAGGAGGATAGTGGAGGGCCTAGCTACGCAGCCAGAATACAGGGGGCTTGTAGGCAGGTTACTGAGGGAGACGCATGGGGTATTGACTCCCAGGAAGGGGCGCAAGACAGACCCGGCGCACCCGGCTATACATCCCACCGGGGTTGCGCCGGAGAGGAGATTGACGAGGGATGAGAGGAGGATCTACGATCTAGTTGTAAGACGGTTCCTTGCATCAATGGCAAAGCCTGCATTGATAGAATCTGCTGAGGCTCGCCTCGAGGGCGTGGGGGGACTGTACACGGTTGTGAGAGGGTTGAGGATTGTGGAGGAGGGCTGGCTGGCGTACTATCCTTACGCGGCCCCCGAGGAGAAGGCGGTGCCGCCGCTTAGACAAGGCATGGTGCTCCCGGTAAGCCGTGTCCGCGTTGTAGCGGAGTATACGGCTAAACCATCCCTTTACACGAAGGCGTCCCTTATCCGTTGGATGGAGAGCGTCAATATAGGCACGAAGTCTACAAGGGCGAGGATAGTCGAGTTGTTGATTAAGAGGAAATACATAGAGTCGAGGAGGAATGGGCTGAGGGTGACAGACCTAGGATATGCCGTTGCAACGGCGCTGGAGAGGAATGTACCAAAGCTGGTGAGCGTTGAACTCACTAGGGAGTTTGAGGAGATGCTGCAGGAGATAATGGAGGGCAGGAGATCAGTCAGGGATGTCGTCGAGGCCGCGAAGAAGCTCATAGCATCAATAGTTTCATCAGTCAATGGAGAGAAGATGACTGCGATTGGCAACGAGATAAGCATGTATGCTGGCCTCCTCAAGCCTAAGGCTAGATGCCCCATATGTGGGAGACCATCTACCGGCACCGGCCTCTGCGAGCTCCATCTAATGGCGGTCAGGGCGTTGAAGGATATGGAGAAGGAGTGGGCTAGGAGGATGGGCGAGGACGGCACCAGGTATCTTAGCAGGATGTGTAAGATGAGGTCCGCCGGCGAACTGGTCAGAGAGGCTGCCTGCTGGCTCCTCGAGAAAACGCAGCTATATTAGCTGCTTAAGCTCCAGCAGGATGCTTCCAAGCAGGGGTATCTTCACAACGTACTCGGTGCTGCCTATGCGTATCGTCAGAACCTTCCCGATAACCCTCTGCTCGGGTACGCCAGGCGCCCATAGGATGCAGTTCGCGGTTCTAAACTCGCCGAGGGCATTGTCAAGGTACGGGTTGTTGTCCCCCTTGGTCACGTAGAATACCTCTTGTCCCCTCCTAAGTATATCCACGACCCTATGTATGATGAAGCTCCCTGGGCTCGTGCAGGACTTATACACTATAATGTCGCCTATACGGACATTAGTAGCCTTGGTTGTTATCACCAGGTCGCCGCTAACGAGTAGTGGAAGCATACTCCGCCCTTCCACAACAACCAGGGGGTATTGGACTCCGAGTAGGCGTGGGACGATGAGCACGCTGAAGACGATCGCAACAACCACTATGAATGCGAGGAGGAGATCCGTTTTGTCGCTCAACCCGCTACGCCTCATTCTTCATCAATATCTATCTCGAAGACGGGCCCCTCCTCCCTGGCGGGCTCTCCACCACTGCCACTGCTGGTAGTCTCTGAGGCGCCGCCAACCTTCAGCTTTGACACGACGCCTCTCCACTTGTGCCCGCACTTCGGGCACTCAAAGCTACCCATTATGGTGACTGTTATCCTTCCTTTAGAGTCCGGGAATGGTGAGACCAGCTGCCATGTCTTCTTTGGCTCTGCGCGCGTCCCACATATGGGGCATGTGAACGGGTTCCTCTTCCTCCGTGGCATTTCCTGATCCACCTCCCTCCAGCTAGTGGGTCTCCGTGAGGGGGTTTGGGTTACACGGTGGTACCCGTACCACCACCGTCCTCGGAGCTATCTGGTGGATATTCACGTCTTAACCTTTATCTCGGCCTTGTACTCTGCGAGTGCTGTTGCAAGCTGCTTCATTAGGCTATTGACCACTTGTTCTCTTCCCTCGAGGCCGACTATCGGCAGGCATACCTCGTACTCCGCTTCGTTGCCCGTGACGCGGCGGAGCACTATCTTCATTAACCTCGGCTTGACTATGTTCTTGAACCTTATCGTTATTGTGTCCCTGAGGCGTTTCTCCACGTCGGTTAGCGCTGACGTGTTGTCTGGCTTCACGCTCACCTCTAGGCAGACACTGGTTTCCTCGGGTGTGTGCCTCTTGAGCGGCTTCATTACAATGTAGTGGTTCGGTATGAATAGTAGCGCGCCGCTGCCAGTCTTTATCTTGGTATATGCTAGGCCTATGTCCGCGACCCTGCCCTTTATCGAGGTTTCAGGGACTTCTATGTAGTCGCCTATTCTTAGACCGACGGAGGTTGTCAGCATGAAGTATGAGATGAAGTCTGCGAGTATGCTCCAGTTGGCCAGCATGACTACTAATACCATTCCTATCCAGAGGTAGAGGAGCTCATGTACCCTTGTCAGCTCGTAGACTATTGTTAGGGCGACTATTAGGTAGACGGTGATCGAGATCGCCTTCTTTGCTCTCTCGGCTACCGGTTTGGGGATTATCCCTCTCTTCATAAGCCTTGAGATGAGCGAGTTTGTAAGCTTGAGTATTATGAC
Source organism: Thermoproteota archaeon (assembly GCA_013153145.1). Taxonomy (GTDB): domain Archaea; phylum Thermoproteota; class Thermoprotei_A; order Sulfolobales; family Pyrodictiaceae; genus JAADEY01. The sequence goes on from JAADEY010000032.1 coordinate 4,863, forward strand.
CGCAATGATGATCGTCACGATGATCGATACTAGTATGTTGAAGAATGGCAGTAGTTCCGCACCATATATTGCCTTGACGAGGTCGGTGAGGTATTTCAAGCCCGTCATGTTGAGTATGTTCTCGCCGACCATGGCTCGTCGGCCCGGGTTAGCATTAGTCTCAGCGGGTGCGGCTATCTAAAAGCTTGAATGAAGTCTTCGATTGAATCCTTCCGCACGAGTGCTATGACCTCGTAGTTTGGCCTCAACGCCTCCACCTCCATTGGGTCTGCGAACCGGTCGCCGGTGAAGACAGCCAGTATCTTTGCCCGGTCGCGCGGGTAGGGTATCTCGTCGAGGGGTCTGCCGACGCAGGAGTCGTTCTCCGTTATTGTTAGTGATACCAGCACATAGTTGCCGGTGAATATGGGGACTATCTGTATGACTCCATACTTGCCCTCTATGATCGACTCTATCGTCTTTGCTGTTAGTAGGGGTTCCACTATCACGAATTCCACTCCGAGCTTTTCGAAGAGTAGTGCTGTTCTCGGGTCACGCACTCTCGCTATGATTCTCGGGACTCCATAGTCCCTTGCTATCATTGAGGCTAGGAGGTTGACTTCATCTCTGTTGGTAACGGCTACTACTATGTCCATGGTTGCTAGGTCTATCTCCTCGTAGAGGGCTGGGTCTGTCGCGTCCCTGGCTATGGCTTGTACATCGACCTCTGAGGCTAGGGCTTCGCATCTCTCGCTGTCCTTGTCGACTATTATTACGTCGTGCCCCCTCTCGACAAGCATCTTTGCGAGGTTCGAGCCGACCTGCCCAGCTCCAATGATTAATATACGCATTGCGTACACCCACTCACGGAGGCTCAGCAGGCTATGGGTAGAGAAGCTTACTTAATCTCTGCTGTAAGGGCCCGCATGATTCTAGACTCGCGTGGTAACCCAACGGTAGAGGTTGATGTGCTTACCCAGGGTGGGGGTTTCGGCAGGGCTGCGGCCCCTGCTGGTGCATCTAGGGGCAAGCACGAGGCTGTCGAGGTGAGGGATGGGGGCAAGGAGTTTCACGGTAAGGGTGTGAGTAAGGCTGTCCGGAACGTCAACGAGGTCATAGGACCGGCTATTATAGGCATGGATGTGAGAATGCAGAGGAGGATCGATAGGAGAATGATAGAGCTTGATGGCACACCCAACAAGTCTAGGCTCGGTGGAAACGCTATTGTAGCGACATCACTCGCAGTAGCCAAGGCAGCTGCATGCACTCTTGGTATCCCCTTGTACAGGTACATTGGCGGATGTAATGCGCGTGTTATGCCCGTCCCGATGCTGAACATAATTAATGGAGGTGTACATGCAGGGAATGAGCTTGCCTTCCAGGAATTCATGATAGTCCCGGTGAACGCAGAGAGGTTCTCCGATGCGCTGCGTATCGCCGTAGAGGTCTACCATGAACTTAAATCATTGTTGAAGGAGAGGTATGGGGCATCCGCGATCAACGTCGGTGACGAGGGCGGCTTCGCACCCCCCATGAGGGAGTCTAGGGAGGCGCTGAGGGCTCTTGTTGAGGCTATAAAGCGTGCCGGCTATGGTGCAGGCGAGGATGTCGTGTTGGCTATTGATGCAGCGGCATCCCAGTTCTATAGTAATGGTGTATACCGTGTTGATGGAAGAGAGTTTGATACCGACGGCTTGCTGGAGTATTATGTGGAGCTTGTGGAGGAGTTCCCGATTAGAAGTATAGAGGATCCGTTTATGGAGGAGGATTTCGAGGCGTTTGCCAGGCTGCGGAGCCGCATTGGTGATAGGGTGCTGATTGTCGGTGACGACCTCTACGTGACTAATACTTCGAGGCTCCGGAAGGGCATAGAGATGGGCTCAACGACGGCGGCAATAGTTAAGGTTAACCAGGTTGGCACGCTAAGCGAGGCGCTAGACTTCATAGAGATGCTGCATAGGAATGGTATGCGGGCCATAGTGAGTCATAGGAGCGGCGAGACGGAGGATACAACCATAGCCCATATAGCTGTCGCCGTGAACTCTGGCCTAATCAAGACTGGTGCTCCCGCACGTGGAGAGAGGACTGCTAAGTATAATGAGCTCTTGAGGATAGAGGAGGACTTAGCGGGTGATGCGAGGTTTCCGGGGATCAATGCGCTGAGGCCGGGCGTCTGGCTAGGGTAAGGTGTGTTGTTGAAGCCCTACGCTCCTGGGATAGAGTGCATGGCGTCTTTGTAGCCCCTCACGCCCTAAGATATGGTCTTTTCGGCTTCATTGTCGGCGTTATGTTGTCGCAGAACACTAATGATAGGAACGCGTTGCGGGCTTTTACGGCACTGGCGTCGACAACGGGTATGGATCCTCGGCGGGTCCTTGAGTTGGGTGTCGATGGTGTTGAGGATTTGATTAGGGTGGCGGGGCTTGCGAGGCAGAGGGCTGAAAGGATTATTGGTCTTGCAAGGATGTTTATTGAGGGTAGACTGGGCGACTGGATATGCAGGCTCGGGGTGGAGGAGGCTAGACGGCTACTGTTATCGATAAAGGGTGTTGGCGAGAAGACCGCCGACCTTGTACTCCTAATGTATTGTAGGTTGCCAGCATTCCCAATCGACACTCATATCAGGAGGGTGTCTTCACGCATCTCTATAGGAGGGAGCTACTCCACTATAAGGCGCTCATTCCTAGAAGTCTTGAATGATGTTGAGGAGCTTATAGCGGTTCATGTAAAGCTGATAAGCATTGGCCGCCTCTTCTGTAAGCCTAAGAGGCCTAGGTGTAGTGAGTGCCCGTTGAGGGAGTGTTGTAGCTATGCAGCTGAGCGTGGTGGCGACAGCTGCTCCAAGAAAGGTGGCTAGGGCTGCCCTCGAGATAGGAGACTCCGTTTACCCCTATGACGAGCTGGTCTATGTCAGAGTTTGTAGTAGACCTTCTACTAGGATGCTTGTATGGAGTAGGCTTAGTCCTGAAAGGCTCATCGGCGTGCTTGCAAGGAATCCGCCAGCCTATGTTAACCGTGTAATGCCGGTGGTCGGTGTGCTGGGGGTGGAGTATGCGCGGTCTATTCTCAGGGGTTTGGTTGGGGAGCTGGCTAGGCGTCTTGAGGGTCTTGGAGTGGTGAGGGTTGAGTCTGATGCGAGGCTGAGAAGGCTTCTTGAAGGCATTTCCGGTGGTAGGAGGAGGCCGGATATCGTGATTGAGGTGTTATTGTGTGATGAACTGGTAGTGTTGACTTCCTATCCTTACGGCCTTGATAGGGTCTCGAGGTGGAGGGGTAGTAGTGTTGCTGTGGGCCGTCTTGTTGATGGTTTAGCGCCGGTCATCTCTAGGTTGATAGGGGTGAAGCTAGAAAAGGTATTACAGTAGCTCCTCCAGACGGGTTAGCCGAAACTATGCATACCGCACGCGACATAATCGAAAGTGTTCTAGAGAAGCCATCTGTCTTCAAGAGCAAGGAGAAGCTCTTCCCAGAGTACGTGCCGAAATACCTACCACATAGGGAGCAGCAGCTCAAGCAACTAGCAAGCCTATTCAAACCACTCCTCACAGACCCTGGCTCAATCTCGCAGCGCGCCCTCCTAGTCGGCGGCATAGGAACCGGTAAGACCGTGACGGCTAGGAGATTCGGCATAGACTTCAAGCTCCTGGCGCGGAGGAGAGGTGTTAAGCTAGAGTACGTGCATGTAAACTGTCACAGGGATAGGACACTCTACCTAGTGATGCAGGAAATAGCCAGGCAGCTGCACATACCGGTTCCACAGCGCGGCCTATCAGCGCAGGAGATGTATGGTAACATACTGAAGGACATAGATGAGAGGGACATATACGTCATAATAACCTTTGACGAGTTCGACTACTTCATAGATGTCGCCGGCAACGATGCCGTGTACTTCCTCATAAGGACGTACGATGAGTACCCCGACATGACCAAGAGGATCAACTTCATATTCATAACAAGAGACATGTACAACCTAGGCAAACTAGACTCTGCAACAGAGAGCTACCTAATAAGAAACGTCATACACTTCGAGCCATACACGAGCAGCGAGCTCTACGACATACTAGCGAAGAGAGCAGAGGAGGCGTTCTACGAGGGCACCATAGGGGACGACGTCATACAGTACGTAGCAGACATAGTGGGCGTAGACAAGGGAGGCAGGGGCAACGCGAGGCTCGCGCTCGAGATACTCCTCATAGCGGGAGAACTCGCCGATCAAGAGGGTGCACAGCGCGTAACAATAGAGCATGTACGAAGGGCATACGTGAAGGCAGAGCCAGACATAGTAGTCATCTACGACAGCCTACTCTACCTGCCACTCCACGAGCTCCTAATCCTACTGGCAGCAATAAGGGCCCTAAGCAGCAAGGGAGAGGCATATGTCAGGATAGGGGAGGTCGAGCAGGAGTACCAGCAGATATGCGAGGAGTTTAACGAGAAGCCGAGACGCCACACCCAGGTCTACGAGTACGTCATGGACCTCAAAAGACTAGGCATAATAGATGCAAGGGTATCCGGCCGCGGGTACCGCGGCAAGAGCACACTAATAGGCGTAAGAGTCGGCCCCCTAGAGGCCCTAGAAGAGAAGGTGCTCGAGATAATCAATAAGAGGTACAGGGAGGCGAGACGGATGTGACTGGCATAGCGGGGAGAGACTACGCAACAAAGATACTTGGAAGCAAGGTCAAGATAAAAATAATACTTGCATTGATGAGGCTCGGAGAAGCCAATATATCGAGGATAGTGAAGGAGACATCATCCCACTACTACACGGTCGAGAAACACTTGAGAGAACTCGAAGAACTCGGAATAGTCGATGAACGCCGCCTCGGAAGAGTTCGCGTCTTCTCCCTAAACTATGAGAACCCAAGGGTACCCGTAATATTGGAGCTCATAAAGTCCCTAAACAGTGGAGACTAAACCTTGACTAAGCCCCCAAGGATGATCGATATATCGGGGAAACCAGTAGTCCACCGGGAAGCCATAGCATATGGCCGCATAAGGTTGAGGAGGACAACAATCGAGCGGATAAGGAAAGGCCTTATAGAGAAGGGAGACCCCCTAACCCTAGCACCATACGCCGGCATAATGTCTGCCAAGCTCACACCAATACTAATACCATTCTGCCACCCCATACCAATAACGAACGTAAAGATAGAGTGTAGAATCGAGGACGACGAACACATAGGCTGCACAGCACTAGTAAAGGCCGACGCGAAGACGGGTGTCGAGATGGAGGCACTAACAGCCCTCACAGTCACACTACTCAATATATGGGATATAGTGAAGAAGTATGAGAAGGACGAAGCAGGACAATACCCTTACACGGTAGTCGAAGAGATCAAAGTGGTTGAGAAGAGGAAGGAAGGCTAGAAGAGCGTGGTCTGCCTACTACTACTCGTCTTCCTCCGCCTACGCCTCGTAGTTCTCCTCGTCGTCGAGCGCCTCCTCCTATGGCTGTGTGCCTCCTCTGCAGTAGTGGTAGCCGTTGCTGGAGCAGTAGTGGTAGTCCTCGGGGCATGCTCGGTGACCTTACTAGGCTTCTCCATCCTCATGAGCAGCATGTTCACATGCTCCATGACCTCGTTTGCCGCAGGTCCAGCGAGGTACTTCACCATCCTCTCAGTCAACCCATACCCTATCGCTATACGCGCAGCATAGTCGGGCCTCTCACGGAATATTATGCTTAGGAATGGGAGCACCTCAAGCTTAACCTTAGCCTTAGACACGTGGAGCCTCGAAGCCAGGTGCGCGGCGAGAGCCTCTCTAACCTCCCTGACCTCCTTGGTGCGTGCAAGCATCACTATCCTCTGCGGGAAGCTATACTTCACCCACTTGAACTTGCTCTTCTTCCTAGCAAGAGCAACGCCGGGCCCCATCATATCAAACACATAGCTCAGGAGATCCCAGGACATAGACCTCTTTATCCTCCCCAGATACACGCTGGCTCTCGAGAGAGCCTCATACGCTCTCCACACGTCCTCGGGATCCGTATACTGGTTCGGTATGTTCTCGTTTATCCACTGCATCATCGTGTCGTAGTCTACATTGCTATGCGTGACGGCACGCTTAGCCTGCCACGCATACTTAGACATAAAGAGGTGCCGGAGGGCCTCGAAGGGACTATACTCCCTATCCCTGCTAGCAACAATACCCTCAACTATATCAAGAGTTACCTTGCCATAGCCCTCAGCAATAGCCTGCAGATCGTTAATCGCAGACCTAAGATCACCCTCAGCTCTCTTAGCTATATACATCAATGCCGCCCGCTCACAATACACGTGCTCTGCCTCACATATCCTCGACAAGACCTCTACAACAACTCTATTGGAAAGCCTATTGAAGGGCACGAGAAGCGAGGCCTCACGGAGGCTCCTAAGCCTCTGGCTCCACGGGTCATTAGCAGTCATAACAACAGGGTGGCGCGTCACCCTTATCAGCTCAAGAATCGCCTCGAGGCCACCCCTGTCGGCAGTCCCAGAGATACCGTCAACCTCGTCGAGGAGTATGATCCTACGCCTACCGAACAAGCTGAGCTGTGTAGCAGCAGTCTTCGCTATACGCTCTATATCCTCCTTCCTCCTGAAATCAGAGGCATTCATCTCTATAAGCTCGAGCTTATACTCGTGCGCAGCGGCCTCAACAAGGCTCGTCTTACCGCAGCCAGGCGGGCCGTAGAACAATGCAGCCTTCTTTTCCGGTATCCTGCCGCGCAGCCAGGACTGTAGCCATGGTATGAAGAGCTTCTTGGCCTGCTCCTGGTTAGCGACATCGCTTATACGTTTAGGCCTATACTTGATAACCCATGGAAGACGCTCGCCAGGCAATAGCCTCATCACTCCCCGGCAGCCCTTAGCTTACGGCCTAGCAGCGCCAGCCATGCAAGGAACGCGTTGAGCTGTATCTCGTCATCTCCCCCCTCAACAAGCCTATACTGTATCTCCCCCGCGTAGTCAGCTATCATTACCTTAACGTCCTCTGGGAGCTTAAACTCCGGCCCAAAGACCTCACGGTGGATCTGCTTTATCACGTCTATGCCGCTCAGGCCGTAATTGACCATCAACTTCCTAAGCTCGTTCCTAGCCTCAGTAAACCTCCCTTCAAGCGCCAGCTTAAGCATCATCCTTATCTCCTGCGGCCTTGCAAGCCCAACGACCTTGTAGACTATATCGACCGTTATCTTTCCGAGGGCAGCAGCGGCCTGGAGTATGTTTATTGCGCGCCTCATATCGCCCTCGCTAATCTCGTATATCACCTCAAGCGCCTCCTCGTCATACTCGCAGCCCTCCTGGCTGCATATCCACTTCAACCTTGCAACAACATCCTCTTTCTTGAGTGGGGTGAACCTGAACAAGGCGCATCTCGACTGTATAGGCTCTATTATCTTGCTCGGATAGTTCGCTATCAGTATGAACCTCGTGCTGACAGTGTACATCTCCATCAACCTCCTCAACGCCTGCTGAGCATCAGCAGTCATGTTGTCAGCCTCGTCAAGCAGCACGATCTTAAACGGTATATTTGGCGGCGTCTTGCTCCTAGCGAACTCCTTCACCTTAGTCCTTATAGTGTCTATACCCCTCTCATCACTAGCATTGAGCTCCAGCATGTACTGCATGTAATTCTCCCCAAACATGTCATGTGCCAGGCAGTGAGCCGCAGTAGTCTTCCCGGTTCCCGGCGGCCCAACGAAGAGCAGGTGAGGCATATTCTTCTCCTCGACGAACTTCTGCAGCCTCTTCACTATCTCCTCCTGGTTCACCATCTCCTTCAACGATCTAGGCCTATACTTCTCAGCCCACAACAGCTCTGCTAGCTGAGAAGACACCGTAACCCCCAAAACACTAATTCACAGAGCACGCCCGGTGTTATTAACCTAGTAGGGGGGATCCTGAGCGAGGAGGTATCACAAGCTAGAGCGTATAAGTACTTCGACGCCCTGATAGAGTCGGTGAGGATATCATTCCTTGCAAAGAAGGTTAGGGTGATGGTCCTCAAGGACCTAGGCAATGTAAGGGCTGACGGAGAGGTATACGAACTGAGAAAGGGGACGGAAGTCGAACTCCCCCGGTGGCTCGCACGCACCCTACAACAGCAGGGCATAGTGAAGATACTTGAAACACCCCTAACGATAGACGATATAGCCAGGGTACACTTCAACGTCTTCAATGCTAGAAGCCTACGCGAGCTAGAGGCGGTGCCCGAATACTTCTACCTGCAGGTACAGGAGTACCTCGAGGAACTCTCACGCCGGATAAGGGAGGAGTTCAATGCAGCTCTCCTGGATGAACGGCGGAAGGCGGAACTCTACATGCTCGAAATAGTCAGCAGGAGGATAACGGCGCTCCTGCAGGCACTACGCAGCCCCGCGGCGGTCGCCGAGATATCATCGAAGCTGTCTATGGAGGAGCGGGTATTGGCGGATGCCATGAAGAGCCTGCTCGACGACTGGCTCAAGACCGTCGTAAAAAGTAATACTGCTCCTTGACGACTTATAGAGGGGTTTTCACCCTAAACCTACCCATAGGAGTCTCGATTATGGCGATACAAGTATCCCTAGAGCAGCCGGAGCCCCTAGACATCAAGGAGAGGATATACGAGTTCATAAGGACTTTCAGGGATAAGAACGGAGAATACAAGTACTTGAACAGGCTTAGACAAATGATAACAATGGGTCAACGCAGCCTCCTCATAGACTTCAACGACCTCTACCTCTTCGACAACAAGCTCGCACGCCTCCTGATAGAGCAGCCGGACAAAGTACTCCGCGAGGCCCGCGAAGCACTCAAGGAGCTCGTCGCAAGCGAGGCACCGGAATACGTTGAGCCCGGGAAGAGATTCAACGTCATGATAAGGAGGCTGCCAGTCTCAGTACCCCTCCGCAGGCTCCGCAGCGACTACATAGGCAAGCTAGTAATGCTTGAAGGGATCCTGGTAAGGTCAACTCCGATAAAAGAGAAGATAGTCAAGGCCAGATTCATCCACTGCAGCGAGGGAGACTGCCACGAGTTCGACTGGCCACCCGAAGGCGAGCTAATAGGAGAGGTCATCGAGAAGCCACAAGTATGCCCCGTCTGCGGGAAGAGCAGCGGGCAGTTCAAGCTAGTCCCTGAAGAATCCGTTATGGTTGACTGGCAGCGCATAGTGCTCCAAGAGAAGCCGGAGGAGGTGCCTTCAGGTCAGCTGCCGAGGAGCATAGAGGTCGTCCTTCAGGACGACCTAGTAGACCTAGCAAGGCCCGGCGATAGGGTCACGGTGGTGGGTATTGTTAGGGTCAGGCCTGAGTCGATAAGCAAGCGCAAGGCCCTCTTCGAGATATACATCGAGGCTAACCACCTGGAGGTCTCGCAGAGGGTTCTGGAGGAGGTAGTTATAACGAGGGAGGATGAGGAGAAGATAAGGATGCTTGCAAGGGATCCCTGGGTGAGGAAGAAGATTATAGCCAGCATAGCCCCGGCGATCTACGGTCACTGGGACATAAAGGAGGCAATAGCACTGGCCCTCTTCGGAGGAGTACCCAAGCAGACGAAGGACGGGCACCGGACGAGAGGCGACATACATATACTCCTAATAGGAGACCCGGGCACGGCAAAGAGCCAGCTCCTGCAATACGTCGTGAGGATAGCGCCCAGAAGCATATACACCACGGGTAAGGGCGCCACGGCAGCAGGCCTCACAGCCGCCGTGATAAGAGACAAGACCACCGGGGAATACTACCTCGAGGCAGGCGCACTTGTCCTAGCCGACGGCGGCGTGGCAGCGATAGACGAGATAGACAAGATGAGGGACGAGGACCGCTCAGTGATCCACGAGGCCATGGAGCAGCAGACCGTAAGCATAACGAAGGCGGGTATAGTGGCCAGGCTCAACGCCCGCACAACGATAATAGCTGCAGGAAACCCGAAGTTCGGCCGCTACCTCACCAACCGTACACTCGCGGAGAACATAAACCTGCCAGTAACAATACTCTCAAGGTTTGACCTCATATTCATACTGAAGGACAGGCCTATGCCGGAGGAGGATAGGAAGCTAGCACTACACGTCCTACGCGTGCACAGCGAGCCCGAAAAGATAACCCCAGAGATAGAGCCATCACTACTGAAGAAATACATAAGCTATGCACGCCGCTACATAAGGCCGAGGCTAACCGAGGAGGCAATGAAGCTACTCGCAGACTTCTACGTCGAGATGAGGAAGCTAGGCGCTGAAAGCCCAGAAGCACCCATAGCTATCACTGCAAGGCAGCTAGAGGCGCTCGTCAGGCTCGCCGAGGCACATGCAAGGATGAAGCTCAAGGAGTACGTAACTGAGGAGGATGCAGAGGCGGCTATAAGGCTCATGAAGAGGTTCCTGGAGAGCGCAGGGATAGACGTCGAGACAGGAAAGATAGACATAGACGTCATTATGACCGGGAAGCCTAAGAGCAAGAGGCAGAAGCTCACAAGGATAGTCGAGATAATAGAGGAGCTGGAGTCGGAGAGCAGTGAGGGCTGTGCAAAGATCAAGGACATACAGCGCCGCGCGATAGAGGAGGGTATAGAATCAAGGTTCGTCGAGGAAGCCATAAGGATACTCAGGAGGGACGGAATAATCTACATGAAGGACTTCGGCTGCTACTCGGTCGTCAGAGACTAAGCCTCCGCCGCCTCACTCTCACTAATACAGCCCTCCTTCTTAAGCCTCAGAATCCACATAGTCAACGGAGTCCAAAGAGCCCATGCAGGCACCTTCTTCACCACCTCATACGCCTCCTCCCATGTCTCCAGCCCAAGCCTCCTAGCAAGCTCCTCGAGGCTCATGGGGCGGTGCAGGTACTCGTGCAGAACCCTCATGACGTCGGGGCCTAGGAAGATCTCCTTATCGCCAACCCTAATGACATACTTCCTGCACTCCTCACTCATACACCGCACCCCAACGCAGCTGGGAGACCTAGGGGTAAATTACTTCCCTCCCTGGCGGGTCCCTGGGGCGGAAGGTAGCCACATCACCGCCCCGGCTCAGCGCTGGAACGCGCGGTCACCCCTTGATACACGGCGCGATACGGGCAACCTCCGTATAAACCCTGTCCGGCAGCGCATCCCTATTCTCAAGGGTAACCCAGAACCAGACACCCTCACGCCTCAACACGGGGTATATCTCTGGGTCGCTCAGCCTACGGTGGACGACGAAGAGGCCGGGCTTCCCAGCCCCAATAGCCTTCAGTATTACGTTCCTAACCGCCGGCATCCTAAGCTCCATAGGCCCGATCTCATCTATAGCTATCACATCAGCCTCCGAGAACAGGCCAGCAACGTACTCGGCGACCCTGGCAGCCTCACTGCACAACCTATACCTACCGACACGTCCTCCACTACAAAGGCTCACATGGGCAAGCCAAGCCTCCATACCGCCATCAAGACTCCTTATACGGAACCCGACCCTACGCCCCCCAACCCTTACCTCGGGGCAGACGAAGCCAACGACCCTGCAGCCCCCGCTCCTCAGCCTCTCAACGACCCTAGAGAAGATGGTGGTCTTGCCGACTCCAGGCCTACCCGTTATGACGACGAAGCGTGGCCCCCCGCTCAACGAGTTGCACCCCTCTGCTCGGCTAAGGCCTCCCAGGGAGGCACATAGAACAATAACTTGCCCTTATGATAGTCCCTGATAACAGTCCTAGCAGCCTCCTCGACAAGAGGCTCGCCAGTAGACTTGTAGCGCCAGCCCCGCCTCAGCGCAATAGCCTCCAGGATCCTATAAGGGTCGGTCTCAGCAATGCCATAGGCATCGAGCACGCAGCGCGGGTTGTAGCGGAGAGCCTTCTCCAGAAGCTTCACGGCGACACCGACCGGATCCCTCAGCTCCTCGGGAGGCCTACCACGTATCGCGGCCTCCAACCCCCCGCCCTCAACCGGTATGACGCCGGGAGTGTCTATGAGGTAAAGGCCTCCAGGTGCACGATAGAGTTGCGCATGATGTGTATAGCCGGGCGACCCTGGTACGGGGCTCGTAGAGGCAGAGTGCCTGCCCTTCAGTGCGTTGATTATACTGGACTTCCCCGTCTTAGGGAACCCCACTACAGCGACCACAATGGGCGTGACATCAACGACCCTCTTAATCGCCTTCCTGAGCTTACGCGTACCGAGCCTATGCCTCGCGGCGATATAGACTGCGTTATAGCCGCGGTCACGGAGCAGCCTAACCCATCCCTCAGCCACGCTCCTCGGCACTAGGTCAGCCTTATTGAGAACCACTACGAGCTTCTTATCGAGCGACCTTACGAGCCTCTCAAGCTTCCTACTCATGGTTGACGGCGGATCCCTTATATCAACTACCTCGAGGACAACGTCAGCCCTACGCACCAGCCACGCTATATTCCTCCACGATGCCAGTATCATGGTGTACCCTAGCCCTCCTCAACACCCTAGCCGGTCTAACCCCTCTTCAACCCTTCCCCTATCTCTTCTTCGCGAAGAAGTCGAAGAGGCTGCGCTGGCCCTCGGCGCCAGCCTTTATCCTCTTCTCTGATACACCGAAGTAGCCGAGTATCCTCATAACAGCTGGTATGAGCTGGTGGTCGATGTAGTAGTTCACGTCGATATCCTCCTTCTTGACCATGAAGTAGGGGTATGCTCTCTGCGACAGCCTCCCAGTACCCTTGACTATAACATAGCCTATCTTATCGCCCACACTGACCTTGAACCCCTTCTGTATCATGCGCTTAGCCGCCGCTATATGGGGCGCCTCTACACTATACTCCTCAAGCTTCTTGGTGATAGTCTTCCATATTATGAGCTTCTCTATAGGTATCTTGCACTCCTTCAACTGCTTTACAACCTCCCTAACATACTTAATAGCCTTCTCTATGTCACCTGTCTTGAGCACTATCTCAGCAACCTTAGCCTGCACCTCCTTGGCTAGCTCGCACCAATCACCCCTCACAGCCTCAAAGCCAACAATATCTATCCTGCCATCAGCCAGTAGGCCGGCATACCTCTTCTTGGCCTCAGTGAAGAAGACCCTCTTGTATATCTTGTCTATCTTTATCTCGAAGCCGAGCTCGTTCTCAACGAAGTCTATCAGTTTCTTAACCTTATCAGGGATGTAGGTCACAAAGAGCGAGTCCGTGTCACCATAGATCACCTTAAGCCCAAGCTTCCTAGCATACTCGATAACAGTCCTTATGAGGTTCCTACCCCAGGCAGTCACAGCCTCCGCGCACTCCCTACAATACCACCGTGCAGCAGTCCACCCCATGTAGCCATAGGTCGCATTCGCAAGCACCTTCACCGCCTTCTGCCTCTCATCAAGCACCCTGTACTCCGGCGTGTCGGGCGGGTACTTCTTCATCTCAGCCTTGATCCTCTTCCTCAGCTCCAGCAGCCTCACGAGAACCTGCTTGAAGAAGCCCGGCGGGTGCTTCCTAAACTTGTGCCCGACCTCCGGCGCTACATAGACCTCGTCCGGGTTATAGGGCTCCCCGGGCCTCACGAGGGTGTCTGGGCCTACATTGTACTTTATCATTATGTTGGGGTACATCGAGCTGAAGTCGAGCACAGCTATGTTTTCATGGATTCCGCGCAGGGGCTCGAGTACTATCGCACCGCGGTAGCTCTCCTCCCTCCTCTCAACCCTGTTAGGCACAAGCTCATTCATCGTGTAGGCCGCACGCATGAGGTACCATTCAAGCCTGAAGCCGACACTCATCGCGCCTACCTGATCCAGGGGTATCCCAGTCACATATGATAGCTGGATCGCGAAGGGCAGGATCTTCTCCCCTATACCATACGTCGAGCGTACATCGTCGAGGGCGTATTGGAGCAGTAGCTTCCTCTTCCTCTCCTTATCGTCCCAGTAGCTGGGTATCTCCCACCAGGGTATGAGGACACGCTCATCCTTTCTCATAACGCCGAGGTACTCCGCGACCTCCTCGAGTGTCTTCACTTTTATCTCGTGCATCTCCTCGGCATAATCGTATAGGTCGACGTTCAGCCTACCGGCGACAGATACATGGCCGTAGACGCTGGTTGTCGGCTCTGCGCCAACCCTCCTAGTGACGTCAAGCCTCATGCCTAGGTAGTGGGCCCTGGCGAGCAGGTATGGCCAGTCGAACTTGTTGCTGTTATACCCTATTATTATGTCGGGGTCGTAGCTCTTAACATAGTTGATGAACTCCCTTATGACGCCCCTATCGTCATGGTCGTTGGCTGTTAGTAGCTTCTCCTCCCCATCGCTATTACGGAGGCTTATTATGATGACTGGGTCGCGCTGGGGCCTCGGCGTACCATACTTGTTGTAGACCTCGATGTCGAAGGCCAGTATCTTCAGCTCCGGCAGCTTCCTCTCGCCAAGCTCAACGGGGTCCTCAACAACCCTGTAGACCTTGTCAACCCTGAAGCCAGCCGCCCCAGTAACCTCTTCGACCTTGACCCTGTACCAGTGGAAGGGGTACATCAGCTTGTCTATCAAATACCTCATAGCGAACCTTATATCAGCCTCCAAGACCTCTACGTCGCCGATACGCTTAGCCTCCTCCCTATACTCCCTAACAGCCTCCGGGAGGAGGGTTACAACCTTCAACGCCTTACACGGCTTGCCGAAGTACTTCTTGTCGACGACGTCGACGCGCAGAATAGGGCTCCTGGGCTTGCTCAGCCCCCTAACCCTCTGTGCAACCCTCTCCAAGTCCCCGCTACGCGGCAACACGTAGAAGTATGGGCGAAACCTCCTATCGAGCAGTATAACCCTCCTACCCTCCCCATCAATGCCCCAGAGGAGTACTATAGGCTCCCTACCAACAACCTCGTAGCTCGAGTCGAGAAGCATGAAGTCTATCTCGCTGGGCAACCCGCATCCCATAGTCTATGGGATCCTGCATACTTATTACTCTCTAGCCTTCAAGCACCTTCACCATCAGTATAGCCGGCCTCCCAGGCCCATAGTAGTCCGGGAGGAAGACGGCATAACGGTAGCCATGGGCCAGGTAGAGGCGCTGTGCAGGCCAGTTATACGCATCAACCTCCAGCATGACACCACGCGCCCCCTCCAGCCTACAAGCCTCCTCAATACTCGCAAGGAGCACGTGCCCATTCCCCTTACCCCTGCACTCGGGCCTCACAGCAATCGAGACTACGTGACAGACACCACCGATACGCTGGAGGGCAACAACATAGCCCACCAGGAAGCCATCACTATTGAACCCTCCCAGGAACAAGCCACCACTCATCATGTAGAGTAGCCGGAAATACCAGAAAGCATAGGGCTCCCGAAACGATTCCCGCTCAATCCTGTAAGCCTCCCAGAGCTCCCTATCCCCCTCAACCCCACGCACCAGCACGATACTACAATTACACACCAAGCACTCCCCCAGTCCACCTGGAGGGCATGAGAGGGTGAAGATACTAGGCTTCGACGAGAAGAGGGGGGAGCTGAGGCTCAGGGTAGAGTCCATGGATGATGTATGGCTGTTATCGCTGATAATAAGGCCGGGCGACTACGTCAGAGCACTCACCGTGCGTGAGATAAAGTTCGGCGAGCGCGGCTCAGGCAGGTCATCCAGGGTCGCAATGACGCTGACTATTAGGGTTAGAAGCGTAGAGTTTCAGCCATTTACAAACAAGATAAGGATAAGAGGGATTGTTATTGAGGGCCCGGAGAGGTTCGGCGTGAAAGGGAAACACCACACAATAAGCATAGGCGTCGGTAACGAGCTAACAATCATACGTGAGGATGGATGGCCCGGATACGTGCTCCGCAAGATACGTGATGCAGGGCTCAGGGTCAAGGTGGTCGTCGTAGCAGTCGACTACGACGACTACGCCATAGCAATTGTACGTGGACAGGGGGTACGCGTCGTAGTTGAGGGCTCACTCCACCTGCCCGGCAAGGACGATCCATCCTGGGAGGAGGGGCTAAGGAAAGCAGTCACGGTCATTGCGAAGCAGGCTGTACAGGCGATGAAGTCCGCGGAGGCAGACGCGGTGGTAGTAGTCGGCCCCGGGAGAGTCAAGAACCTCGTTGCGGAGAAGATACGGGAGCTAGCAGGCCCTGGAGCCAGGATAATAGTGGAGTCAGCCTCTATGGGCGGGGAGGCTGGCGTTAGGGAGGCGATAAGGAGGGGACTCATAGAGAGGGTTGCGAAGGAGGCAGAGATAACGGCGGCCGAGCGGCTCCTAGACGAGCTAAACCTCCTCATAGTCAAGAACCCCGAGCAGGTGGCGTACGGGCTGCCTGACGTAGAGTATGCGGTGGAGTGTAACGCTGTGCGTGAGCTCCTGGTCCTAGACACCCTCCTATACTCGGAGGATCCGGAGAAGAGGAGGAGGGTAGAGGAGCTCCTCGAGAAGGCGGACAAGAGGGCTGCAAGGATAAGGATAGTACCAGTACATTCCCCTGCCGGGATGAGGCTCAAGAGCCTCGGCGGGATTGCAGCCATCCTACGCTACCCGCTCCCGCGGCAACGCACCGAGACCCTGGGGAGCCGCGACCTTGAAGGATAGGCCTCGACAATACAGCCCTCTACGCCTATACACGGCCAGCACCTTGACAAGTCAATAGAGCAGTAGTCCTCAAACCCTATGGGGGGCCTGCCCGGCTCGAGGAACGCCACAAGCCCCTCAACCTCCTCAACCTCGTAGCCCCTCCTCGACCTCAACGCCTTCCTATAATTCCTCATCCTCAGCTGAACCCTATCCTTGTACAAGCTACTACAATAGTGAACCATGATCCTCCTAGTACTAGAGGCTACCTCCCCGAGAACCCGGACAGCCTCCTCCCAGCTCCCCTCAACAGCCCCGTGATCACCTAGACGGAACCCCATCTCCCTAAGCCTTGTAGCGGTGTGCGGCGCCCACTCCAATTCGTTAAGGTTTACGAAGTCGACGCCGACGCTGTCAAGCCTCCTTATCCAGTATACCAGCTCGTCGCCCCGCCCGGGTATCACGGGAACCTCTACTCCAAGCGATACATCCAGCCCCTCAAGACCCCTATACTCAGCAAGCCTAACAACATGCTCCCACTGAGCCCTACTACGCGGATGAACCCTAACCTCGTCGACTAGGCGCGAGAGCCAGCGCAGCATACTCCTAGACAGCAGCGACCCGCCGGTATAGAGGTGTATGTGGAACTCGTCCCCATATACATCCTTCAACATCCTCGAGACAACCTCTATGCGTCGTGGCTCTAGGAGCGGCTCGCCGCCAGTAAAGCTAGCCCCCTCAGCACCTATCGCATCCGCCTCCTCAAGGATCTCGCTGAGCTTCTCAACCCTCTCCTCATCGGCAAACACGAGTCTCCGCCCCATCCTCGAGGGCGATATCGGGCAGTAGAAGCACCCCTCCGGGCACACGCCTGTTAGGAATATGACTAGCTTTGAACCCCTCATACAGAGCCTACATCCCTCGGGGATACCCCTAAGGAAGAGGCTCAGCCTAGGCGAGGAGCGAGCCACGCTCAAGCAACACCCTCCTAAGGTGAGGGTTTGACGAGGCAGCCTCCCTCACTGCCTCCTCTATGTTCTGTCCAGGCCCAAGCACTAGTTTGACGAAGACACCCGTTCTCCCCTTCTCATCCCTCCGGGTTAGAACCCTCACCCTCTCCCGGACAGTCTCTATGCTTATGCCGAGTATCCTGGCAACTATAGCCTCGCGGCCTATCACCGGCGACTCCATGTGGCCATCGCTCGTCGGCTCTATTAGGACTAGCCTCTTATCGACGCCAGGTCTGCGTATGCCACGCTCGATATCCTCGCTGGTGACGACGCCGCCGAAGTAGTAGAACTCATACTCACTGCGCATCGGCTTGGCCAGGGGAAAGGATACCACAACCCTCTCCTCCGGGTCGAGTACAAGGTATGCTTTTGGAGTCATAGAGGGAGTTGCCTGCACAACCATCTTGTAATATATCCTGTACCCGGCGGACTCCAGTGCAAGCTCAACCCTATAAGACGGCACCGGATATGGTATGAAGACATCTATATCGCTCCCCGGGTGTACATCGCCACGAGCTATACTGCCATGCGCTATAGGCCTAAGACCCGCAGCCTCAAGGCTCCTCATAAGCCTAAGAGCCTCACTCCTAAGCCTCCTCAGCAGAGCCCAGTGCTCCTCATCGTAAACGACATGCCGGTACTCGTGCCTACGCTCAACCTTCTCCCTAACCATGACGCGGCACCGTCAGCCCTCAAAGCCATCAAGGCAGCCTCCACATGTATAACCAATTCGCCACGGACCACAAGGCCCCGGAGGGTATCTCCAAGGCTCTATGCGGCACTAGGAAGCATATTTCACCTCCCGGCGGCGAAGCGCGTCAAACCAGCCCAGTATCCGGGGGGCCAACGATCCCTTGATCACGTGGATAGTTGCATGGATGATTGCATGGAGCATGGCGGCTACGCTGCTCTACATAGTTCAGCGTAGGAGGGGATCCACTGAAGAGTCTAGGCTGGTCTTCTACCCGGCAATAGTCTTCGTAAGGCTTGCAAGGCTCCCTGAGAGGCTTGAGAAGCTCTACGGCAGCAGGCTTCTACGCATAGTATTCGACATCGGGGTCATAGCGATGCTGCTCTCCCTAGGCCAGTTCTACATGATAACGGTGCAGGGTCTTGTGAGGAGACTAGTCGCGCCAGCCACAGCTGTGCCAGCGTTCCAGCCCATACTGCCGGGGGTCACTATAGGGATAGAGACATTCCTTGCAATGATACCCTCGATCCCAATAGCAGTGGCTGTGCATGAGTTCGCACACGCAGTCGCAATGTATGTCGACGGTGTCCGGGCCAAGTTCACCGGCATATTCCTAGCCCTGGGAGTGATAGGGGGGGCCTTCGTAGAGCCGGATGAAGAGAGCCTTGAGAAGGCAAGCCTACCCGCTAGGCTAAGGATATACTCGGCGGGTGTCGCGGCGAACGCGCTCACAGCACTGCTGGCGGCGGCACTCCTAGCACACCTAGCAGCACCACTAGCAGTAATGATAGTCGGCATACAGCCGGGCAGCCCAGCCGCCAAGGCCGGGCTCCAGCCAGGGGACATAATACTCCAGGTTGACGGAAAACCAATACACACGATCGAGGATCTACACGAAGCCCTAGTCAAGACACCACTACACAACGGCAAGAGATGCAATGATATCCTGGTGCAGAGGGGCAAGGAGAAGATAGTGATACATGTCTGCCGTGAACGCGGACAGAAATACATTGGAGTCTATGTTAAGCAGATACCATACAACCTAGTCCAACAATACGGTCTCAAGGAGGCTGAATACATCTACAACGTGGTACTATGGTTCTTCATACTAAACGCGAGCCTCGCAATACTGAACGCAGCCCCACTATTCATAACCGACGGAGCCAAATTCATACACGATATACTCGTCAAATACCTCGGAGAAGCAGGCGAGTACATCTCGACGGCGATACAATTCGCGACACTAGTCCTACTACTGCTGAACCTCCGGCTACCAATATGACCCCGACAAGCGTTAATGCGGTTGAGCCAGGGGAAGAGGGGGAAAAGAAGAGGGTTAATGATCAGGGTGTGAGGATGTCGTCGAAGGTCAGCATCTGTACGCCCTGAGGCCTCCTCTCTATGCTTCCTATCTTAGTTGCTATCAGCAGCTTTATCCCCTTCTCAGCCGCTATGTCGAGCATGCGCTGCGTTATAATACCATCATATATAACTGCATACGCCTTGCCAGGCTCCATCTTGGCAAGCGTGTCATACAGATCCTTGACGGGTACGCGGGCGACCAGGTTCCACTTATCATCGTATATGAGTGCCTCAAGGGTGCCCGGGAGCTCCTTGGCCTTCTCAAGCACCTCCTTCGGCAGCTCGACCACGGCAGTGACGGGTGCGGCGGCAGTGGGCTGGGGAGGCGTAGGGGGTGCAGTAGGCTTGGCGACGGCACGGGCAGGCTTTCCACGCTCCCTCCTCTTCTCCATCAGTTCGAGGTACTGCCTTGCGGGTATGAGGTTCTTGAGCGCCTTCGCTATCTCCTTCCCAGTCAGCTCTTCAACTTCCTTGCCCGGCGGCGCCCTAGCGATGTAGTCTATGTCTGCGTGCTTGAGCACCTCCCTTATGATGAGGTCCCCGCCGTGGTCGCCGTCGACGAAGAGTATGGCCTTCTTCTCGCGTGCAAGCTTGATTATAGTCTCGGGTATCTTGCCTCCCCTTGCACCCTCAAGCGCTATCACATTCCGGTACCCGTACCTAAGCAGGTTTATGACGTCGGCCCTTCCCTCGACGATGATTATCTCGTCAGCCTTCCCTACGTCTGGTCCCGCCGGCAGCCTCTCCGGCCCATAGGTCGTTATCTCGGCCCTCTTGACCGCCTCGGCTACCTGCCTCAGCACCTCCTTGAGATCGGGCGCCTTCTCCTGTATGTAGAGGCGTAGTATCTCCCTGGCCCTCTCTATGATCTTCTTTATCTTCTCCGCCCTCACGTCTATGATGTCGTAGACCCTTATCCTCGCCCGGTAGGGGCCAACCTTGTCCACAGCCTCGAGCATGGAGGCGAGCAGCGCCGTCTCAACCCTGTCCAGATTGGAGGGCACAGTCACCTCACCGACAGTCTTGTCGCCAACATGCTTTATGTCGACCTGTATCCTCCCTATCCTACCCCGCTCCTGCAGCTCCCTTAGGTCGAAGTCCTGGCCGAAGAGGTTCTCGGTCTGCCCGAAGATGGCCCCGATGACGTCGTGCTTGTCTACGGGGCCCTCGACCTCTAGTTTCGCCTTAATGAGATACTTCATGTCCTTTCACCTGGCACTACAGCCCCACGCGACCAACCCTATGGCAGTCCCGGCATACGCTCCCCTTCTAGGCGGGGTGCGCACCCATGCTGAACCTTATAGACTCCTCCTTGTAAACTTATAGCCACACGTCTGCGGCTGTACTACCTCCGCTTAACCTGCGCCTTCTCCAGCTCCTCTATGATGGCTCTTGCCTCGGGGTCTCCTAGCAGCCTCTCCCTTACCGGCTTGAGGAACTCTGCAAGCGCCTTAGCAACGGCGTTCTTGAGGTCGAGGGGGTGTAGCTTCCCCTCTTTGTACGTCTTCTCGAGCTCCTCGTAGCTCTCAAACACTACTGTCCCACCGTACTTCTCCGGCCTCTCCACGACAAGCTTGAAGCCCGGCTGGGCGAAGAGGATGTATCTCGCTATCTCCATGACGGGGTTGTACTCGACGACCCTGGCGGGGCAGTAGGCGGCACGTATCTTCCTCGCTATCGCCTCCGGCGGGTCGTGTACGAATATGCATGTCTCGGGCTTAGACTTACTCATCTTCAACTCGATAGCTATAGTATCCTCATCCAGCCCCTCCACGCGCTTTAGCTTAGATGCGCCCTGCAGCCCCGTGAGCAGCGGCGTGTGGAGCGCTATGACCTTCTTCCGTCCAAGCTTCCTCGCTACATCCCTTGCAAGCATGTGCACCTTCCTCTGATCGGTGCCGCCCAGGGCTATGTCGACGTCAAGGTAGAATATGTCGGCAGCCTGCATAGCGGGGTAGATTAGCTTGGAGAAGTCCATCTCCCCCTCCTCAGCCCTCCTACCCATAATGGTTAACGCCCTCTTAATCCTAGCAAGCGTTGACGACTTGGCGACGCGCAGCACTGTAGCCCAGTAATCCTTATCCGAGACCAAGTCCTCCGCGTCAACCACGCGTATAACGCCAGGCCCCACCCCGAGGGCATCAAGAACCTGTAGAACGTGCCTCGCAGCCTTCCTTATGAGCGTCATATCTCCTCCAAACTTGTCGTTAATCCATGCATGCCAGGAGCCCACGAGAAGCGTGAACTCCACCCCCGCCCTAACCAGATCCCTAACCTTCAGCGCCCATATCATCCACCCTAGGTGGAAGAGGCCGCTGGGCTCGAAGCCGAGGTACGCCTTCAGCCTCTCACCAGACTCCAGCTTCTCCCTCAACTCATCAAGGGTAACAACCTCAGCCACGTTCCTAGTTATCAGCTTCAACCTCTCCTCAACATCCATGCCCGCTCTCCTCGCGGAAGAGTAGGGCAGGGATTAGCCCTATTAAAAGAGAAACCCTACAGCAGGCCGGGGCCCGGCGACAACCAGGCCCCAGGATGGAGGGGGGAGCCCGCGCCGCCCCACCCCCGTCTTGAGGAGCCTGGGCGACAACCCTCCGACGGAGGGCTCTATGGGCCCAGGTGTTAGGGGCGGGGGACAGCGGGCTCCCCCACAAAACAGTGATCCTAGCGCCTAGGCTGGAGCCCCGTGTAGTCGAGCTCGGCGGCGGCCACGGGGTATGTGGCGCCTAGTTCGGCTAGTAGCGATGGCTTGACCTCCCCTAGCACCCCACGTATACCCTGCCTCGTCTCTATGCATGCCGTCCTACCCTCTATGAGGGCTGGGTGACTGCATGGTTTCACGGACTCAATGCTATCGCCTAGGAGCTCTAGGAGGCCATAGACGTAGCTCTGTATATCCTCGTAGCCGGCCTTCTCATCCATCAGGAGCATAGCCAGGTGCCTCTCGAGCCTCGCATCCGGCGGAGGATACACCTCGCCTACCTCGAAGACGCGTACACCCGGCCGGTCAGCCCTAGCGACAGCCTCCAATAGTGACGGTAGGAGAGATGGCCGGATACATGCATGCTCCTCGGATACGGGGTTCTCCAGGGCCACCGGCCTGGCCCCATACACTCTCTCGGCGAGGCTGCACTTCACAAGGGTGAATGTGAGCAGCTCCACGAACCCATACCCTGCAAGTATGTCCCTTGCAACCCGCTCCCATGTACGCTGGGGTAGCTCGGCCGGCCGCATCAGGAGACGTGGCTTCCGGAGGGGTACACGGCCTATACCCCTGACAATCATCACCTCCTCGGCGAGGTCAACCCAGTGGAGGACGTCGACACGGTAGCGGGGCACCGAGACCATGACCGCATCACCGCCCCTATGTACTGCATCCATCCTAGCCCTTTCAAGGGCGTCAACAACCTCCTCCACTCCAAGCTCCACGCCAAGCAGTCTTGAGGCTTCACTGACCCTCAGCTCCATGGCCCGCGGCTCCATGTCCGGCGTCTTCCTAGCCCAATCCCTCGCCTCGACGCTTACAAGCCCTATCCGGCCGTCTCCACGGTCGGCCAGGCTCGCCGCCAACACGGCCAGCGTGTCGAGGACCCCCCTCCAGTCGGTACCGGTTACATCGACGAAGATGTTCCTTGTACCCGGCTCAACCCTGGTGAGCTCAGCGTTGATCACGGGGGGTACGGAGATCACCTCGTCTCCACTATACAGTACAGGGTGCCTCTCCCCGCTGAGTGATATAGAGCCATACTTGACGCCCTGCTCTGTCGCTGCAAGAACCTCCCGGAGGCTCATGCGCCTCGTGTGACCGAGAGGGGTGAAGTAGACTTCATCGATATCCTTGAACGAGTATCTGAGCGTCTTCGAAGGTAGTTTGTCCAGGTCGTGTATACCTATTGCTACACGCCTCCTCCTCCCGCCGAGGCTGTTGTGGAGCTTCTCCTGCAGCTGTATCAGCTCCTCAAGGTAGTCCTCGTCTACGTTAACCCCCCATGCGACGAGCCCGCCGATGTAGGGGCGGGTCTTGACGTCCTCGACGATTATCGTGTACCCGGAGTCGACGAGCCCGTATCTGGGTGAGCCGCGTTCGAGGCCGAGTACACCGCGTAGGTACCTTGCAACCCCCTCAGCGATGTACATGTCGGGCCTATCAACCTCAAGCTCTATCTCCACGTACTCCTCGTTGACATCCTCCACCTCCGCCTTAACACTCTCCAGGAGGCTTGCCAGCTCCTCAAGGCCTAGTCTAGGGTTTATGAGGCTAAGCAGCCTGTACGTCTTAAACCTCAACACCGGCATATATCCACCACCTCAACGGGGTAGATCTCGCCTTGTCTACGTCGAGGGTATAGAGATCCCTTATGTCGCGGAGCCCATAGAGGCTGGCCATGAGCCTCTCAACGCCGATACCCCAGGCGGCCACCTCGCCGCCGCTATAACCGGCAGAGGCCAGCACCTCCGGCCTAAACATGCCGCACCCGCCAACCTCTATCCATGTACCAGCCACCTTCGCATACACCTCTGCTGAGGGCTCCGTGAAGGGGAAGTATGCAGGCCTAAACCTATACTCCTTTATGCCGAGCCTCTCAAATATCTCTGCGATCATGCCGAGGAGCGATGAGAATGACGTATTGTCCTCGCTCATAATGCCGTCGAACTGGTGGAACTCAACCAGGTGGCGTGGATCCGGCTTCTCAACACGATACACTCTCCCAAGTACATAGTAGCGGAAGGGCGGCCTGGGCTTAAGCTCGGCAAGCGCCCTTATGGTTACAGCCGTGGTGTGCGACCTAAGGATCCTCATGGAGGCCTTCTCGCGGCTCCACTTATACCCCCACCCTATGCTGCCGGCGATACCCTCTTCATGCGCCCTCCTAACCCGCTCAACCAGGTCCTCGTCGGCATCGATGCCGGTGGCTTTAGTGGAGACGTAGAAGGTGTCTGTAGGGAAGCGGGCTGGGTGGAACTGTGGCTGGAAGAGTATATCGTAGTTCCAGAACTCGGTCACAACTATGCTCCAGCCCTCAAGCTCCCTGAACCCAAGCTCCCGCAGCACATCCCTTATCCTGTAGAGGAACTCTGCGAAGAAGTGCTTCCTGCCCGGCAGCCTCCTCGGGGGAGCAGCGGCCACATTGTAGGGGCGCAGCCTAAGCCTCCTCCACCTACCCGTGGCGAGATCCTCATGTGTCAGTGCGCCTACCTCGACGCGCACCTCTCGGAGCACATCACTGAGGCTCCTGGGCACCTCTACGAGCGTCTCCCTGCGGCGGACGACGCGTACAAGCCCCCTCCTCCGCAGGAGCCTTACCACGTCACCCCCGGGCCTACCTCCCGCGAGGATCTCCTGCAGCGCCCTCCTCTCCTCTTCGCATACGCCTCCCCCGAGGAGCTCTATGCGCCCCTCCCTCACCCTGACCCAGCCCTTCCTCGCAGCGTTGCTCATCGCTATCCCGAAGCGCTTCCCAAGCAGCCTCCTAGCCTCCTCGACGCTTACACTACCACCCCTCTCCCGGAGGAGCTCTACAAGCTCCTCCTCCGGGAACCTACCCCGCAGGTATGCGAGCCCCTCCTCGGTTACGACTAGATCCTCCCTAACCCTATCCTCTACGCCTATCACTCCCTTCGAGGCCAGGAGCCTTACGAGCGCCTCCAGCCTACTCCTATCAACCCCGAGCCTCTCAGCGAGCTCACGCGTAGTATACCTTCCCGGCTCCAGCCCAGCCAGCTTCTCGAGCAGCTCGTACTCGGCCTGCGAGACTATGATCGGGCTCATAGCAACCCCTCCCTATACATCATCTCCGCTATCAGTATCGTGTTGCCGGCCGCCCCCCTCACGAGGTTGTGGCCGAGGACTATGTAGCGTAGCAGCCTCTCACTGTAGAGCGTGTACCTTCCAACGCTGACCGACATGCCTCCGCCGGCGTCCCGGTCGAGCCTCGTCTGCGGCCTATCAGCCTCCCTCCTAACGATGACAGGCTTAGCGGGCGCTGTTGGTAGGCCTTCAAGCCCCCTGAACTCCTCCCAGGCAGCCAATACATCCTCGATGGATGCGCTCCTAGCGAGCCTGGCGTAGACCGTCTCCATGTGGCCATTTATGACCGGCGCCCTCGTGCAGGTCGCATAGATGCGGAAGCTTGCAGGCTCCACGTGGTCGCCGCGCAGCGTGCCGAGGATCTTCCTAGACTCATTCATAACCTTCTCCTCCTCGTTCCTGATGAACGGTATTATGTTATCAATTATGGCCACCGAGGGAACCCCCCGGTAACCAGCGCCGCTGACGGCCTGCATCGTGGAGACGAAGACCTCCTCAAGGCCAAACCGGTCAAGGAGAGGCTTGAGGCTCAGGGTAAGTATAGCGGTCGTACAATTAGAGTTCTTGACTATGGCTCCCCTCCAACCCCTCCTCCTACGCTGAACCTCCAGCAGCCTGATATGATCCCAGTTTATCTCCGGTATTATGAGCGGCACGTCGGCCTCGAGGCGTAGGGGGCTAGCATTAGACACTACGGTGAAGCCCCGGCGCGCCGCCCCAACCTCCACGTCGAGGGCAACCGAGGAGGGGAGGGCGGAGAACACGAGCTCGACATCCCCCGGTATGGCGTCCGGCTTGACCAGGCCCACGGTGAGGTCGGCCACCTCGCCTGGTGGATCCCCGCCCAGTACCCAGTTCACAGCCTCAACGTACCGCTTCCCGGCGCTCCTCTCTGAGGCGGCGAGGTATGCTATCTCGAAGAATGGGTGCCCGGATAACAGCTTGACGAAGACCTGGCCTACGAGCCCCGTGGCGCCCAGTACAGCGACCTTCACCCTGTCAGCCATTTATCCGCCCCTCTTTTAAGGCCGGAGCCCCACCCGATATAATTATGGTGCATCTACATGGCCTCGGTGAAGGTTCTCGGGATACTGGGGTCTCCGAGGAAGAATGGAGAGACCTATAAATTGCTGAGGGTCGCGCTCCATGCAGCCGAGAAGATGGGGGCTGAGACGAGGCTGGTGAGGCTCTACGACTACAACATAAAGCCCTGTATAGGCTGTGTCTCGGAGGATGTCAAGAAGTGTAAGTATCCGTGCGACATCCTCGGCGACGACTTCCCTCAGCTGGCAAAAATGGTGCTGGAGTCGGATGCCCTAATCTTTGCAACACCCATCTACTGGTACATGGCTAGCGGTGTAATGAAGAACTTCATAGATAGGCTCACGTGTTTCGAGAACATGATACACCACACCGGCCGCAGCCTCCTAGAAGGAAAGGTGGCGGCATTCATAGCCGTAGGCAACGACACCGGAGCCATAATGGCGATCTCCTGGCTCATGGTCACGCTAAACTCGATGGGGGCCCATATACCGCCATGGGCGCTAGCATACTACCACCGCCCAGAGGGAGACGTCCTAAGCGAGGAGAACGCGCTCCTAGACGCCGCGAACATAGGCAAGATAGTGGTGCAGGCGGCGCGCCTCCTAAAGAACGCGGGCGAATGGTATGATGCAGGCCTAAAGAAACTCGTCGAGGAAGCCGTCAGCGAGCTGAGGGGCAGGGCTTGAAGATAATAAGCTACAAGGGCCTCAAGACACCGGCAATAATACTCCATGGCGGCGCCGGCCGCTGGCTCAGCAGGGCCAGAAGCGGCCTCATAGCCGAGGCGCTTGCATACATGGTTCTAGCTGCGGTAGAAGCGCTGAAGGCACAGACCCCCGTGGAGATGGTGGTCGAGGCCGTAGCGGTCATGGAGGACAGCGGAGTATTCAATGCTGGTGTCGGAAGCGTGCTCAACTATGACGGCGAGGTAGAGATGGATGCCGGCTTGATGAGCAGCGACGGCCTAGCGGGAGCGGTTGCTGCGACAAGGTATCCGAGGAACCCCATCCGGCTAGCACTAGAGGTCGCGAGGAGGACAAGCCACGTGATAATCTCCGGTAGGGGGGCCGACAAACTAGCCCAGAAGCTAGGCCTCCCACAACACCCAGGCCCCCACCCACGCCAGCTCAAGAGGTATCGCCAGCTCATAGCATCAAGGGATAAGCCTGCATGGGCGAGGAGGCTGGACGAGATATACGGCTCAGACACCGTAGGCGCAGCGGCGGCAACAAGCAAGGAGACGGCGGCAGCAGCCAGCACCGGCGGCATAACACTCAAACACCCAGGAAGAATCGGCGACTCAGCGATACCAGGCGCGGGCTTCTACGCGTCAAGACTAGCAGCGTGCAGCGCGACGGGGATAGGCGAGCAAATGATACTCCTATCGACGTGCAGGAGGATCGTGGAGGCGATAGAGAAGGGGACAGACCCCAGGGAGGCGGCGGCAAGTATAGTTGAGGAGCATAATAGGAGGTTCGGCCCCGGAGGGCTAGGCGTAATAATCATAACCACGTGGGGCGAGGCAGTAGCAGCCATAAACACCGAGGCGATGCCCGTCTGCATCGCCGATGCATCGTCGGTGTCGGCATTCCTGCTGCACTAAGGGAATACCGCAGAATGTTTGATAATTTTTGTAAAACATGCGCCGGCTCGCTAGAAGCCGAAGAGGGACTCCAGGCCTGCTGCGAGCTCCTCCTCGCTGACAGCCTCCTTCTTCTCCTCTTCCTCTTCCTTCTTCTCTTCCTCCTTCTTCTCCTCAGCAGCCGCAGGCGCCGCGCCAGCCGGCACGCCGACCGGGGCGGCCGGCATAGCCGTCGCAGCCTTCACGACCTCGTCAATGTTTATCTCCTTTAGCGCGGCGACGACGGCCTTAAGGCGTACCTCGTCAACTTGTATCCCCGCGGCCTCCAGGACCCTCTTGAGGGCATCCTCTGTTATCTCCTTCCCAGCCGCGTGCAACATTAGGCTTGCATATATGTACTCCATCCCCTAATCCCTCCTCTCCCGTGTCTCCAGGCTACGCGGAGACAACCAGGCCTAATGGTTTTTCACTCTTTCCCTCTGCCCCCCGGCATTACAGCATCGACAAGCTCCGCGAAGCATACCTTGCGGACAGCTCCCTCACAACGATCTTCCTCAACTCCTCGGAGACGTTGACTGCGAGCTTAACCAGCCTAACCCCGGGCCTGCCCCCCTTAAGCCGCGCCATAACCCATTCATGTATCCTCGAGGAGGCCTCGTTGAGTATGCTGCAGGCCTCCTCGCCGAGCGGCTGGACACCAAGTGCTATGGCCTCGTAGAGGGGGTCAACGACATCCCAGTAGATGTAGCTGGCGGTCGCCCCAGCTATACTACTCTTCTCGTCATAGTACTCCAGGTAGGCCTTAGAGGCCCCGTGCACACCATACACGTACACAGCATAGTCGAGGAGCCTCGAGAACTGCTCAACTATCCCGAGCCTATGGAGGCTCAGGATACGCTCCCTCCTCGCATGGTACGCGTACCACTTAACCCACTGGGGGAGCAGCCACCCCGGCGCCAGATCCTCGCACGCCGACAAGACACTAGTCTTCAACAACGTGTTATACGTCGTGGCAACACTATTCCTCCCGGCACCCTCGGGGATCAATTCGCTGCAGAGGCCGTCATCCTCCCCGCCGAACCTGCAGCTAGCCTCCCAGCGGAGCCAAGAACCCATAATGTTTATGAATGACGCCCAGTGGACTGCTACGAGCTCGCCGATGCCCGCCTCAAGGATGCTCGTCATAGCCTTTGAGAAGGATTGG
This sequence comes from Thermoproteota archaeon, assembly GCA_013153145.1. GTDB lineage: Archaea > Thermoproteota > Thermoprotei_A > Sulfolobales > Pyrodictiaceae > JAADEY01. Next base: position 33,995 of record JAADEY010000032.1, read on the forward strand.
GGGTCGAGGCCGAGAATATACTCTATCGCGTGCAGCGTGCCCCTAGCCTGTACACTCCTACGCCCCTGCGCCACTGTATCCCTTGGGGTCACCGGTTCACCGTAGAGTCGACGTATGCCCGGTAGGCCTAGTTATGGCTTGCCTACCTCATGAACATTGACTCGAACTTCTTTATGTACTCAATGCTCTCCCTGACATCCGCGAAGTACTCGGCAGCCTTCCTCACATGCTCAGCCCTAACCTTAGCCTCGCCCTCCCGCTCAGCAAGTATACGTGCAGGCTCCATGAGCTGGACAGCGTAGCGTAGACTATGCTTGACAGCCATGTTTGTCAGCTCCTCGAGCGCATCCTCGGTCAACGGTACACCCTCCTCCTCAGACCTTATCCTGATTATCTCACGCAGCTCCTCCCTGCTGTATGGCCTAAGCTTGATTATCAGTAGGCGGTCGAGGAGGTCGAGCGGTATGCCATGTGGGGACTCGACATCAGTCCCCCTTATCCTCGTCATGCCCCTGTTCGTCGCGAGTATCAGTATCGGTGCGAGGTCGCTCTCCATAGCCCTTGAGAGGAAGCTGAACGCCTCTATGTCTAGCATGTGGGCGTCATCTATGAAGAGGACTCCGGGGACCAGCTCGGCCCTACCCTCATCAATCAGTTTCTTGACCTGCTTGTCGACCTCCTCCCTAACCTCGGCGGGGATCTCCCTCTCAACGCCTAGGCCGAGGAGCGCCGATATGGCTGCCCTCTGAGCCGCCACAGCGGTGTCTAGGTCGTGTAGCGTCATGGTGTGCACTATCTCCTTCTCCTTCTTCACGGGCCCCCTAGGCACCTCGACGACGCGGTAGACGTCGACGTCGAATCTACGCTTAGCCCTCTTAGCCCTGCCGACCTTGTGTACGGCGCCGGTCTCCGCGTCGATCCATATGACGTCTCCGCGTCTTACACCCAGCTGCAGCAGCTGCGCGGCGACCTCTCCTCCAACTGTCAGTGTGAGCTCGTCGTCCTCTGTTGCGAGCGTCAGCCTGGCCTCCCTCGGTATCTTCACGTAGGGGTTCATCGGGTGCCTGGTGAACGCTATCCTCAGCTCCTCGACAACGCCCTCGTAGATCAGCCTCCTCTCCTTAATCCTCACGCCTATAGCCTTCCTTATGGCCTGCATCAATACCTCGGTCTTCTTCATGTCGCTGCTGTATATCTCCGACCCCGACATCGCCACGAAGGGGGTGTCCTCGCCGAGCTCCTTTGCAATCGCTATCGCCAGCGCGGTCTTCCCCGTCCCCGGGGGGCCTACGAAGAGTATCCCCCTGCCAGCCATCTTGCCCTCCTTGATCATCTTAACGACTACTCCCGCCGCCTCCCTGGCCTCCACCTGGCCTACGAGGCCATCTCCTATGAACTTGGCCTTGCCGTTCTCGTCTAGCCCTAGGCCGTGTATGTGGCTGTGGGCGCCTATCCTCCTAGGCCTCTTGGGTATCTCGTGGATCTCTATGCGCGGCATTGCGTCCCCGCCCCTCCTGCCTGCCGTTGATGGTTTCTCGTCTGACTCGCTTCTACATAAGCCTTGTTGTTAATTATTCATCATTACTGCCGTGAAATCCAAACATATAAATACCGGTTGCTCTGCCTACTATAGATACCCTAATATGGAAGTCTACTGGCAGCTTTATGCTGCCCCAGCAGACGCATACAAAGCCCACAATATTGTATGGGAGGTGAATAGCCATGCCCAGGATAAATGTAGGCCTCATAGGCCAGGGATACGTGGCGACCACCCTCGCACTGGGAGTCGAGCGTATAAAGAAGGGCAGCATAAAGCCCTACGGAGTCCCCTTCGCAGACGCCGAGATGGAGTACAGGATAGAGGACATAGTGTTCACATCGAGCCTCGACGTAGACGAGTCCAAGATAGGCAAGACACTCGCAGAGGTAGCAGCCCAGTACTACCCCGACCTAGACATACCCGAGACCCTCAAGGAGGTCGTAGTCGAGAGGGGAGTCCACCTAGGCAGCACAAGGGGCCTGCCGATAAACGCCCGCGGCCTAGAGGAGGGGGAGGCATCGCTAGAGGAGGCCGTAGAGAGGATAGTCAAGCTATGGGAGAAGACGAAGCCAGACGTGCTAGTGCACCTCATAACAACCGAGAAGACAGGCAAGCTCTCCTCCTGGAAGGAGCTAGAGGAGAAGATAAAGCATGGAGACGTGAAGAGCCTCTCGGCAAGCCAGGTATACTTCTACGCGGCAATGCTCTACGCGGAGACAGTCAAGCCGGTGGCATTCATCAACGCCATACCAGCCACACTGGCAAGAGACCCCGTGGTAGTTGAGGCCGCTTCGGCAAGGAAGAGCCTCATACTAGGCGACGACGGCGCCAGCGGCGCTACACCCTTGACAAGCGACCTACTGGAACACCTCGCCGAGAGGAACCGCCACGTCCTCGGAGTGGTGCAGTTCAACATAGGAGGCAACATGGACTTCTACGCCCTACTAGACCCTAACAGGAACGTCGCCAAGGAGGAGACGAAGAGCAGCATAGTGAAGGACATACTGGGCTACGACGCACCACACTTCATAAAGCCGACGGGCTACCTCGAGCCCCTCGGAGACAAGAAGTTCGTGTCGATGCTCATCGAGTACATAAGCTTCAACGGGGCCAAGGACGAGCTAATAGTAAACGCCAGGATAAACGACAGCCCAGCCCTTGCAGGGCTACTCGTGGACGTGATAAGGCTTGCAAAGTCAGCGCTCGACAGGGGCTACAAGGGCACGATATACGAGATAAACGCCTTCTTCATGAAGAGCCCAGGCCCCGCAGGCTCCAAGTCGATATCGAGGATAGTGGCCTACCAGGTGCTCGTCGACTGGATGCTAAGGAACAAGATAATACCGAGGCCGCCGAGGTACTCAGTCCACGACTTCATACCCTGCAAGCCCTAGCCACAATCTTTTACAAAGCCCCCACCACACTGTGGGAGCGAAACCCCACGGTGTGGTGGGGCGACGGTGGTGCTCAAGCCCCTCGTGGTCGCCAAGTTCGGCGGGTCGGTGCTGAACTCACCGGAGGCTTATGTGAGGGTCGCGGAGGTCATTGAGAGGCTTAACAAGGAGTACACGGTAGCAGTTGTAGTATCGGCCATGAAGGGGGTCACTGACAAGCTTATCAGGATTCTCGAGAACCCGCAGGATCTCGAGAAGGAGTTGTCGGCGCTCACAACCAGTCATGTGCGTGTCCTCGAGAAGACCGTTGATGATATGAATATCTTCGGTGAGGCTTTCGCCTACATAACCAGGCTCTCCGACGAGCTCGCGCGCATACTCTGGGCGGTGAGGTACCTCCGCCTAATAACGCCGAAGCTTAGGGATTACGTGTTGAGCTTCGGTGAACGCTTCTCAGCCAAACTCCTCGAAGCCGTCCTACGCGCCCGCGGCCTCGACGCAGTCATGCTGACAGGCTGGGAGGCCGGTATAGTGACTGATGACAGGTTTGGCGAGGCTAACCCAGTGATGGAGGAGACTGTCCCGAGGGTTAGGAGTAGGCTCGGCAAGGTCCTCGAGGATGGAAAGATACCGGTCATCACCGGCTTCATAGCTGCTACGAAGAACGGCGAGATAACGACGCTCGGGAGGGGGGGCAGCGACTTCACAGCGAGCCTCCTAGCATCGATCCTCGGGGCACACGCCATAATATTCTACACCGACGTGCCTGGAGTCATGTCGACCGATCCTAGAATAGCCGGCAACGCGGTGACCGTGCCGAGGCTCTGCATAGAGGAGGCATTCGAGTTTGCAAGGGCCGGAGGCAAGAAGTTCCACCCCAGGACCTTCGAGCCACTGCGCGAGGCCGCAACCCAGACGATCATAACCAACATCAACGAGGAGAACAGGACGCTTGTCGAGAAACAGTGCCGGCCAGGAGCCAAGACGGTGGCGCTGCTCCAGGGCTACGCTATGGTGAACATCGAGGGCGGATACATGGCCGGCAGGGTCGGGACAGCGGCACTCGTAACGGGTACAGCGGCCAGGCTAGGCGTAAACCTCGCAGCATTCTCCCAGCCCGTGACAGAGACAAGGATATCACTACTAGTCAAACTCGAAGACGTGGACTCATTCACATCAGAGCTTGAAAGAGTCTTCGACCGCGAGGGGCTCCCACTGAGGCTGAGCGTCGAGAGAGGCATAGCTGCAATAACAGTGATAGGGGACGGAATCCTCTCAGCCCACTACATGCGCCGCATCCTAGAAGAAGCGATGAAGGCCGGCTGCAACGTATACTCCGTCAGCCCAGGTGCAAAGGACAAGAGCCTATGCCTACTCGTAGACGAGCCCTGCAGCATAGAGGCAGTTAAAAGAATACACGACAACATAGTACTCCCCGACGTCGAACGCCTAATGAAGGAGCAGGCTTAGGTTTATTTCCAGTAGGTTGGGAGCTCAGCCAACCGAACCCTCCCTCCCCGGGGGCGTAGGGGCCAGTCCCTCGGAGAGGCGGGGGTTGCGCCGGGTAGCCGGTGAAGGGGCCTGATCGAGGGAGAGGCTGAGACTTGACGTGGAACCCGCTAGTGAGGCTTATAGACTACATAGCGGGCGTCGTGAACAGCAACCCCGTCCTCTTCGCGTTCGCGTTGTCCTTCGCGAGCAACGCTATACCATACATGACCGTCCCCTACCTAATAGCCATAGCTATAATGGCCGGCAACATAAAGGGCATAGTGTTGAAGACGTTGATAGTAGTGGCTGCAGGCGTAGGCGCTGGCATAGGGAAGGTTGTCGTGTACTTCATGGGGAGAGGCGTGCACCGCGTCCTCCCAGAGTCGACCCGTGAGAACCTGGAAGTATTCTCAAAGCTCTTCGAGAAAAGCATGTTCATAGCAGTACTCCTATTCGCAGCACTCCCACTGCCAGACGACCTACTATACATACCCCTCGGCGTCGCAGGCTACAGCATCAAGCTCTTCACGGTGGCCGTGATCATAGGCAAGATAATAATAACAGCTATGGCAGCGGCCTTCGGCACAGCAGTCTCAAGCCTAGTAGGCGAGGCGGGCGCATCATCAATGATAGCCACCATAGTGATCCTCGTGGTGAGCATAATAATCACGATAATGGTGATAAGGATAGACTGGATGAAGGTCGCGAAGGCATACGCGGAGAAGGGCTTCTGGGAGGGAACAAGAATACTACTCATAGAAGCAGCCGAATCACTCAAGCCTAAAAGGAGGAGGCCACGCAGAGAGGCCTACCAGAGCCCCGGCTAACCCCCTTACTGGCTGCCGGCGGCAGCCTGCCCAGCAGCAGTCCCAGCAGCCTTCTCCTCGCCGCCCAGCAGTCCCTGCTTCTTAGCTAGCTCGATCACCTCCTTGAGCAGATCCTCCCTGCTCTTCCCCTCAGTGGTTATGCCGAGCTTGGCCGCGAGCTGCTTCAAGAGCTCATCGCTAATCTCAGTCGTCCCCGTAGAAGACTTGGCCTCGGCCGAGGGCTTCGCCGCGGCGGGCTTCTTTTTCTTCTCTTCCTCCTCCTCAACAAGACCCTGTGAAGCCCTCCTAAACTCGTATAGGGCTTTACCCAGTCCCCTGGCCAGCTGTGGCAGCTTTGTCGGGCCGAAGATCAGCAGTATTATGAAGAGAATTATTACCCACTCCATACCCTGAAATCCGAACGCCAAGGCTCCACCTACACCTCATACCCGGTCTTCATTCATGTACCGGATTCCGGGCAATCATGTTTTTATTGGTTTCCCCGAAGACGGGTTTACCACTGTCAATTTCATCCATGCGTTCTAGCATATCCGCGGGACTATTTCCCCGCTCGGAGGCTCAACCAGGCGCAGGCCCCCGGCCCTGGTCCTCATTATGACTACCCCCTTCAGCCTCGCCGGCTCCCTGACCCTCCCGATAACCCTGGCCTCACTGTACCCGAGGCTGTGTATCTGCTCCAGAACCTCATCTGCCTTTGAGGGGTCGACTGCAAGGACTGCGACGCCCTCCGAGGCTAGTGTTAGTGGGTCTACTCCGAGCATCTCGGCGTATTTCCTCACAGCCTCCCTCACCGGTATCTCCGCCTCGTCAATGACTATGTTTAGGCTGGTGGAGGAGGCCCACTCGTTGAGCGTCATGGCAAGCCCTCCCCTCGTCGGGTCGCGTGCGGCGTGTATGGCGTCCCTATAGCTCTCGAGCAGTGGTATCATGAGGTCTGTTAATGGCTTGGAGTCGCTCCGGAGCTCCGGGCTTTCTATGCCGAGCCTGGCGGCTAGTATGGCTGCGCCGTGCTCGGCGATGGGCCCGGTGACTATTATTACGTCGCCGGGCCTAAGCTCCCTATCCACTATGGGCTTCTTGTCCGTGAAGCCTATCACGGTTGTGGATACCACTATCTTGTCTATACTGCCCCTAGGCATTACCTTGAAGTCGCCTCCTATGACGGAGACGTTGTTGTCTCGGAACACTCTCAGCATCGAGTCAACTATTCTCTCGAGATCGCCTAGCGGGAACCCCTCCTCAACAACTATACCGTCCAGTGCAGCGATAGGCCTGGCGCCCATCATGAGCACATCATTTATGCTCCCGGACGCCGCCAGGTGGCCTATGTCGCCTCCAGGGAAGAACGGCGGGTTAACCGTGTAGGAGTCGGTGCTGACGACTATGAAGCCGTCACCGGTCTTTATGGCTGCGGCGTCGTCTAGCACGTCGAGGCCGTAGCCGCCCGGAGTCCTCTTAAGCGCGTCGGGCAGCCTCGAGACCAGCAGGTACTCAACTATCTCGGCGGTCTCCCTCCCACCGCCGCCGTGCGCGAGCGTCACTTTATCCCATCTAGGCTTCAAGCTCGGCCCCCTCCTCCTCTATGAGCTTCATCATCTCCTCCATCAACTGCTGGTGTAGCTCGAGGTACCGCTTACCCTCCTCGGGGTCTAGGCGCGCTATGATTATGCCGGCGTGCACGATTACATAGTCTCCGGGCTTCACCGGTGTCGGCGAAGTCGTAGCGTCCACCTCGTGTATGAATCCGCCGCCGAAGTCGACCTCAGCTATACCATCCTCCCTGACCCTGACAACCCTGCCGGGGACCCCGAGGCACATGATTATGCATCCTGCGGGTATCTACCTGGATTCGACGGGGCGTATACAGTGTTGCCCTCAGGTCACCTGGCATGGAGATTTGTAACCACGTAACCCTAGGAAGGCTATGTTTTATACGCTGGTTGAGCGCCGTTCAATCACCGGTTGTGATTGTTGGTGGTTGGCGAGGAGTCTGAGGAGCAGCGCGGGGAGGGGCAGGGGGAGGCTGAGGAGCCTATCTGGGAGCACGTCTACGAGTTGATAATAAGGCTTAGGAAGGCATTGATAGCTGTTGTAGTGGCTGCGGTGGTGCTCTCCGCAATCCCTATCGAGACTCATAGCTGGGCGCCGCTGATAGTGGTCTTCCCGAGGCTCATCATAAAGTATGTCGTGCCGAAGCAGGTGTCAATATTCGGCTCCACCTACAACGTGACCATAATGCCGGAGACACCGTTCGAGAGCTTCGAGGTCATCCTCTACTCGGCTATACTCCTCGGAGTAATCGGCGCATCCCCCGTCATAGCGTATGAGATCTGGGCATATATCAAGCCGGCCCTCTACCCCCACGAGGAGAAAATGATAAAGAAGTATGTCGGCCTCTCGGTGCTACTCTTCCTCATGGGCGTCGGGCTTGCAGTCGGCTTCCTTGCGCCCGTGACGTACAGGATAACGCTCTCACTATACCCGCTCCTTGCACCCGCCGGCTACCCTGTAATAGTGAGGGTCTCCGTGAAGGACGTAGTAACATTCACCGTGCTGCTGGCGCTTGCAAGCGGCCTCGTCTTCGAGATACCACTGATAATATACCTGCTGCTCGCCAACGGGGTCATAGACCCGGACTTCTTCAAGCCAGAGACGATGAAGTTTGCCCTGCTCGCGATAGCGATAGTTGCCGCCCTCCTCTCCCCAGACCCAAGCGGGATGGGCATGCTGATGCTAACCATATCACTCTACCTCCCATTCTACATCGCCGTGAAGCTAGGCAAGAAAGCATACTATGAGAGGCAGAAGAAGCTGGAGGAAGAGGAGGGTGGTGAGGGTGAAGGAGTGCGAGAGGCTGAACAGAGAGCTGGGCTACCAGCCTAACGAGGAGGAGCTCTGCCGCCTAGCCCTCCTCGGGCTCGGCGTGGTGGCGCCGCTGCTGAGGAGGATAGGCGCCAGGGATGCCAAGCCGGTGGAGGCGTCCTTCGACCCGGAGGCGCCCAGGCTCCTCCTAAAGGCCGAGGCGCCGGGATACCGGGTTAGCGTCGACGTGGCCCCTGACGGCGTGGAGGAGACTGTGGAGGTGCCTGGCCTGCCTAGGGGCCTCGACGAGGACTCAGCCGAGGACTCGGCAGCCGAGGTTATTGAGGAGTGGGGTGAGGCGGAGGGAGTGGAGGAGTACGACGTCGACTACGACTCCGGGGAGGGCCTATTAGTAGTCACGCTGAGGGCCAGGCTGGCGGAGGATCTACCCCCGCTCGACGTGCTGGTTGACAGGGTGAGGCAGAGGCTGACGGCGATGGGGACTGCTAACGCGTCTGAGCCCCGCGGCGGTGATGACGCCCTCGATCACCGACAAGCCTCCTAGCCTTCTCGAGTATCAGCTCTATCCCCCTCCAGTGCCTGCCCTTCCAGTATACCTGTCCGCAGCCCGTGCAGATCCAGAACTCGCTCCTAGTCTCGTACACCCTCCTCGGAACCCTGCCCCGCACCTCGCTCTTCAACGCTCTACGGAGCGGCGCGTTGCAGAGGGGGCATCTCGACTCGTCGGGGTTGAGCTCTAGTCTTATCCCAAGCCTTGAGGCCACTATCGCTATCCTCTCCGCTATATCCGTCGTATCCACCGGTATCACTGGCACGCCCTTCTTACGCGCCCTTATATAGAGCCCCCTATCCCTCGTCAAGAGTATCCTGTGCTCCTTGGCTGCCTTCTCGACTATGAGGGAGTCCGGGAGATCCCTAGCGTATACCGTGTCGTAGCCGAGCATCCTAAGCCATCTAGCCAGGTCGCCCAGCATAGCGTCCGCTATGAAGCGCAGCCTCCTCGGCATGGCCTGCCTCCTCTAATACTCTGAGGGCTCTGACGGCGTCCCATAGGCTTGGCTGTGCCCAGAGGGATTCATGACCCTTACCCTCAACCCTTGCTATGAACGCCTCTAGCTCGGCTAGGAGCGGCTCCTTGCCGTTGAGGCTTATCCTTCTCGGCGGGGCCCAGTGGCGGTGGAGTATCACCTCAAGCTTATCCGTGTCGGCCTCCACGAGCTCATCCATCGTGACAACGGTTATCCTCCTGTACTTCACGGGTGATAGGCCGCTCACATGTATCAATGCAGTTCTCTCACCACTCCTAAGCGTTATGTGCACAGCCTCATCGATACTGGTCTTGACCCTCGTCATTGAAGCCTCCTCAACCCCGCCGAGCATCCACAAGGCCATGTCTATATCGTGTATGGCTAGGTCGAGTGCTATAGGCGTTGACTTCAGGTGGTCCGGCCTCTGGCTCAGCCGGTAGAAGTACGCCTCCACAACGCCACTCCAAGCTATGCTCCGCTTCAGCCACTGCACCACGGGGTTGAACCTCATGATGAAGCCCGGTACAGCGACAAGCCCCCTAGACTCGGCGAGCCTTGCGAGCTCCTCAGCCTCCCTACTAGTATAGGCCACCGGCTTCTCGACGAAGACGTGCAGGCCAGCGTTCAACGCGTCCCTGGCGACCCTCGCCAGCTGGGAGGGAGTCACAGCTATCACTGCGGCATCGGCGCCGCAGCCCCTGATAGCCTCCAAGTGGCTATAGTACGGCTTCGCGGCGTAGAGGCTGCTGAGCTCGTCTGCAGCCTCCCTACGGACATCAGCTATGCATAGGAGCTCGGCGTCGGGTATCCTCGAGAGGGCACGGGCTATGTTCCTCGCCCACCTCCCAGCACCTATGAGGAGCACGCCCACTGCCAAGCCTCAGCATCCAGGACTCCAGGCAGCCACGGCCTAGTCTACATAGGCTTTCAGCCTAACAGTAGGGGCAGCCTCAGCCACCACGTAGCCCTTCTCAAGCCCGACCCTAAGCCACCTCCTCCGCCCAATAGCGTCGATGGATGAGAGGTCGCGCAGCCTAACCCTAACCCTGGAGACGCGCAGGGGTGTGAGCGAGCCACGCTCAACATACCAGGCCGACTCGGGGACGATCGTTATGACACCCTTATCGTCGAGCCATGCCTCCGCAACAGAGTCCACCATTATCCCCCTCCTGGTCTCCTCAAGCACCTCATCCTCCCTCCAGTCGCCCTGCTTCATGACAAGCGTCGACCACCCGGGGAAGGGGCGGTGGAAGAGGCCCACCGCGTTACCCGGCCTGCCGCCGGTCCTGCATGCAGTCTCCCTGGTCTCGAGCCACTCCCTGACAACGCCATCCTCGACAAGAGTCTTCCTCCTAGCCTCAACGCCCTCGTCGTCGAAGAGCCTGGCCGCCGGGCTGCCGGGGTAGAACGGGTCATCGATTATGGTTAGCTCCTCGTGGAGCCTAGCCCCCCGCGGCAGCTTGGATGGATTGCTTGCCTGTAGGCAATGCCCTATCTCGTGTAGGAGTGCGGCGGAGGCATCACGCGTGAGTATGACGTCCCAGCGGCCCGAGGCTAGGGGGTTAAGCATCCCCGCCTTCGCCTGGAGGGACGCCCTATACTTCAACTCCTCAACAATCCTCCTCAGCGCCACCACGTGCTCCGACCTGGGGGCCCCGAGGAACCCGACACTGGCCGAGACGGCGCCCCGCCCGGCGGCAGCAGCCAGGGTGACCACGGTAAACCTCTTATCCTCTACTGCCTCGCCGCCGCGGGGCCATCTTATGGCCCTCCTAACATGATACATTGACGCGACGAGCTCGACGTCGCCCTCGCCTACAACCCGCTCGACGAGCCTAACAACATCCTCTACACCGCCCTCGCCGCCGATGCATGCCCTGCCGTGGTACATCCTCGCCTCCGCTAGGCACCCCCTCCCCCGGTAGACCGGGGTGTGGACGGTTAGCTCGCCGAGCTCCTCGACGCGGGGCGCTGAGGTGATTATCCATGCACCGTTGTAGACGCGTTGAGCGATGCTACCATACCTATAGCTATTGACTTCTACCGAGCCAAGCCTCCACGCGGCATCAACCACGTGGATCGTGTAGGAGACAGTATCCATATACTGTAGGGTGCACGCGGGGGTCATACCGTGGTCTGGTTAGCCCCCGGGAACACTATAATTACGATAACCCGTCCAGGGAGAATGGTTTAGGGTAGAAAGAGGTTTACTTGGCGTGCAGGGTGACCATCTTCAGTAGCTCTATGAGCGTTATTACACCCATTATCTTGTCTCCCTGTACAACTATGGCTCCCTTGCTGTTCTTCCTCCTCATCCTCTCATAGACCTCCGGCAGGGGGTCGTCGGGCGCGGCGACCGGCGGCCTAGGCCTCATTATATCCGCTACCAGTAGGTGCTCGATCCTCTCCTTCCGATACTTCTCCGGCACTATCTCGTGGAAGGCGAACAGGGCGTCAGCGACCTCGTCCACGGTTACATAGCCTATCGGTTTACCCTCATCATCTATGACCGGGAGGAATAGCAGGTTGTACTGAGTTAGCAGCTTCCTTGCATGGAGAACCTTATCAGTCATCTTGAGGGCGAACGGCAGCGTGGCCGCAGCCTCTATAGCCTTCAAGTCCTCCCTATCCCTTATGAGCGCCGCAGCCTCCCACCTAGTAACCAGGCCAACTAGCTCGCCAGCCTCATTCAGCACCGGTAGGCTCCCTATACCCTTGCCGAGCATGACCTCCGCGGCCTTGACCGCCTCCTCGGTATCCCTTATAGTGACCGGGTCTATGCTCATGAAGCTCGACACGTGGAGCCTGCCGGGCACCAGGCGCCTCGTCCTCAACGTTGCAAGCTTCATCATTATATCCTTCTTAGTCATAATCCCTACGAGCTTGCCCTTCTCAACGACCACAACCCTGTCGGTATCATACCTCCTCATAACTCTAACGGCGTGCTCCAGCGTCTCATCCTTATCGACTACAGGGAAGTCCTTAAGCATTATATCGCGTACCAGGAGGCCCGCCATGACCCATCCTCTCCTAAAGCCTTGTCAAAGCCTCCAAGATATTATGCTTTGTCACTATACCCCTCACAACACCCTCAGAGTCTACGACGGGCAGGCTGCTGAAGCCATGCCTCACCATTAGCCTGGCCGCGTCCGCCAGGTCGGCGTCCGGCGCTATAGTTATCGGGTCCGGGGTCATGACGTCCGCGGCGACAAGTATATCCGGCGCCGGTATCTTGGCGGGGAACGCCTTCACTCCTGGGACGCGCTGGGTCTTCTTACTCCTCTTCTGAGGCGCGGGCCTAGCGAGGAACGCTATGTCGGAGGGGGCTATGATGCCCACGAGCCTCTCGCCGTCAAAGACGAGCACGCGCTTACTCGGGGTGGACTCCATGAGCCTCGCGACATAGGCTATGCTGTGCAGCGGCGACGCCCTCGCCACCTCCCTATACATGTACTCCTCGACCCTGCACTTGCCGCGGCACTTCTCCATAAACGCGTGGACTAGGTCAGTCTTCGATATAATGCCTATAAGCTTGCCATCCTCATCGACGACCGGCAGTCCCCCAACACCCTTCTCGACCATCAGCCTCGCAGCAGTCTTCAGCGAGTCACTGGGCTTAACCGTCACCGGATCCCTAGTCATGTACTCCAACACCCTAATGGAGTCAAGTGAACGATCACCAGCACTCCTCATAGCCCTGGCGACGTCGTAGAGCGTTATTATGCCGACAACCCTCCCAGCCTCATCTATGACTGGGAGCCTCCCAACCTCATACCGGAGCATGAGCCTCCTCGCGTGCGCAAGCGTGTCTCCCGGCCTAACGACCACAACCGGGCTAGTCATGTACTCCTCGACGCGCATCCCCCGTTCACCCCGTCGTCGCTAGTCCGTAGAGCACGTCCCTCTCAGTCACTATCCCGACGACCCTACCCTCGCTGACGACGAGGAGGCAGCCGACGCCCTCCCTTATCATCAGTGTTGCGGCGTCGCCGACGTCGACGTCGGGCTCTACGGTGACATAGGATCTTGTGCCGACGAGCTTGACCGGTGCCTTCATCATGTCCTCTAGTAGGGGGCTCTCGGTGAACCTGAACGCGTCGTGGCTTCCGAAGAACTTGACTATGTGTTTCGCAGTGATAAGCCCCCATATGCTTCCATCATCCTCTATGACTGGGAGCCTCCTAACCGAATACTTAATCATGGTCTTGGCGGCCTCCATGATGGTCGCGCTGGAGTTTATCGATATGACGTTGCTGGTCATGACCTCCCTCACTGTCTTGCCTACGTGCTTCTCGACTAGGTGTTTAACGAGGTCGTGCTCCGTTATAATCCCATATATCTTGCCGTCGGGCTTGACGACTGGGAGCACGCCAACATTCCTAGTAACCATTATCTCCAGTATCTTCTCGAGCCTATCACTCACCGTCACGTAGTACGGGTTGGGGTTCATTATGCTCTCGACCTTCTCATCGTTCAACGCCTTATACGCGTTGCCACCATACCTCTTCACGACGATGTTGTATAGCTCGCCGCCTCCGAGATAGTTAACATAGTCCATGACGGTCGTCATTCCCTCGAGCAGCTTGGTCGCAGGGTGGGATACCGGCAGCGCCCTGATATTCTTCTCCGCTATCAGCTCCATTGCCTCAAGTATGCTGGTCGTACGGGTGACCGTGTAGACGGGCCTGGTAGCCAGCAGCTGCGCGTCGCCAGGCTTCCTGTGTATCCTGTCACCGAAGTTAGGCTTACCATCACTCCTAAGCCAGCGGATGCCCTCCGGCCTACGAGGGGGTATTATGCGTCTCAAGCTGAAGGGGCACCCGGGGCTAGAAGGTGAGTCTTGCTGGTAAAGAAGCCTCCCTAGCCCCGGGTAGACGGTGTGCTACTCCTCCCCCTCCTCCTCGGCAGGCCTCTCCGAGCCGCTCACGACGTAGAGGTACTCTATTAGGCCGGGGGCTATCCTCACTATATCCGTCCTCGTTATGACGCCCTTCAGCCTCCCAGCCTTGTCGACTACGGGTAGGTGGCCGATCCCCCTCTCCCTCATGATGTCTGCCGCGACACGTAGCGGTGTATCCTCCTCAACTATTATCGGGTTCCTCGTCATGACCTCCTCGACGAGCGTCTCCGAGGGGTTCAAGCCCCTGGCTACAACCCTCTTCACTATATCGCTCTCGGTGAGCACGCCGACCACGCGGCTCCGGTCATACTTGTCAACAACTATCACGCTGCCGACATCATTCTCAGCCATCTTCCTAGCGGCGTCGACGACAGTCTCATCGGGGAATGCCACTACAAGGTCGCGTGACATTACATCCGATACCCTAAGCTCCTCCGACAAGTAGTCTCCCGGGTGAGCCTCTCACCGCAGCCCTAGGGCTTCAAATAGCTTCCTCAACGTAGGCGGCTGGCAGCAGGCCCCCAAAGGGTCTTCGGCCTCCTCGCCCTCAGGGCCTCCAGGAGCCTCACGTTCCTCTCCTTGGCCTCTACCAGGGCCCGGTTCGCGAGCCTGACGAGGGCGTCCAGGTCAGCTACATACACTGCGTCCCGGTCGATGAGGGGGGCTGCCACCCTTATCCCCGTGCGGAGCTCTAGGAGCAGCCGGTCCCCGGAGGCTACCATGACGCCGCTGTGCTTGAAGCCCGCCTCCCTAGCGGCTTCAAGCACCTCGTTCGCCTCCTCAAGGTCTTTCACGTAGACATGGTATATCGGGCCTTGAACCGAGAGCCACAGCCTATACCTATAGGGCCTCTCCATGACGGCGCGCAGCTCCTCTACGCGGAGCGGCCGGTGAACCTTGTATACTATTGTCGCGTCGTCCTTCCTCCAGGGGTACTCCGCGTCTATCACCGTTATCCTCCCACTGCAGCTACTCGATGTATACGCCTTCGGCCTCGCAAACAACTCCACTATCACCGGCAGGGCGTCCTCGTCCAGGTATCCTATCTCTAGATCCTCCCACAGCCTCCTCCACAGCGCCAGCTTATCCTCGTCCCAGCCCGCCACATGCACCGCCAGGAGGCTGGTTAAGGGAGGGTTGATAAAGGGGCTCTGCGTGGTTGGGGAGGAGTAAACGGATGAGACCTGACAAGGGGGGAGGGGTGGCGTCATGGCTTCCCTGCTGGAGAAGCTGAAGCCTATGAGCCGCGGCCAGGAAGAGATGCTCGAGGCCTTGAAGTCCAAGGAGTATGATATAGTGGGCTTGTTCGGGCCCACGGGGAGCGGTAAGAGCCTCTTCAGCATACTCTACGGCATAGATGCAGTCCTAAACGGCGACTACAAGAGACTGATAATATCGAGGCCCGTGATAGACGTCGTCACCGGCAGGGAGTTGACGGCGCAGGAGCTCGGCCCACAGTACTATGAGATAATGTCGATGTACCTCCGCGACATACTAAGCGGCTTCATAGAGTGGGAGAAGGTAGAGGAGCTTATGAAGGAGGGTAAAGTGATACTCGCAGACACACACTACCTCCGCGGCAGAACCTTCGACGAGTCAATAATATTCCTCGACGACGCGCAGAACGTGCCACCCGAGAGCAGCATAGAGATACTCATGAGGATAGGCAGGGACAGCAAGTTCGTCGTAGCTGGCGACCCCGTCTTCCAGAAGCCATACGGCGTCGAGAGGGACGGGGCAACGGTGCTCAGGGAGCTGCTCATAGGAGAGGAGGACGCCAAGGTAGTCGACCTAGGCCTCAAGGACATCGTGAGGCCCGGCGCCAGGAGGGGTATAAGGCTATTGATAGAGATGAGGATGAGGAACAGGCCGCTCAGCGAGACCGAGAAGAAGGTCGTCGAGGCAGCCAAGATATACGCCCCGGACGCCGACGTTATAACAGTGGTCGAGTTCAGGGACTACAAGCAGCAGTTCGAGATAAAGTCCGAGAACGTGCCCGACGCAGTCATAATAGTGAAGGAGGGCTACCTCGGCCGCCTGGTCGGCAGGGGCGGGGAGAGGATACAGAAGATGGAGGAGGACACCGGCCTCAAGCTGAGAGCCGTGGAGCTGACACTAGACTTCACCAACATAATAAGGGCAATACACCCGGTCGCATGGATACACAAACACATAGTGGACGTCGACTTCAAGGGCCCATACCTAGCAGTAGCAGTCAAGAGCAGCGAGTTCGGCGCCTTCGTCGGACAGAAAGGCTTCTACGTGAAGTTCCTCGACGCGGTGTTCAGGAGGCTTATGGGGATAGGGGTAAGGGCATACGAGGTCGCCGAGGAGAGGGGAGGCAGGAGGCACCGGAGGCGCCGCTAAGGCCCTCTCAGCGCCATGCAGCATTTTACCTCCCCCTCGGGGAGCCGGGTTCGCCGTCAGCATGCCTCATGGGTAGGCCTCCTTGCCCGGGATCCGGTACTATAACTGTCCAGGCCTAACCCGCATATTATTGAGGATCGCAGGCTCGATAGGAGTCAAGGGCGTTGACGAGGGGAACTTGAGGGGTGTTGTTAGTAGGGGGTCGCGCAGCACGGCCTATGCGAGGATATGGGCGCTCCCCCGCCCATTCATAGTGGCCTTCGGCTGGAGGCCCAGCTACGTGGTCGAGGTGATCTATGAGAGGTGGGGGAGGCTTAGCTGCGAGGAGAAGCTTGCCGTGCTTGTGCATGAGCTCCTCCATGTACCGAGGAGGCCCGGGGGAGGCCTTAGGAGGCATGGTGAGTGGAGCCGCTGGGGTAGGCTCCTCGAGGCCGCTAGGCCTCTGGCCAGCCTCTGCGGGGAGCTCGAGGAGGCTGTGGCTTCATGTATCGGTGGGAAGGGGTAATTAGCCCCTGGTAGCAGCGTCACCGGTTTTGTTGAAGGGGTGGACGCGTATGCCTAGGCTGTACGTGCTGAGGGAGCCGACCGGGGAGAAGGAGTGGGACATATACTGTCTCCGGGAGGCCGCGAGGCTGAAGAAGTGGCTGCTCGGCGTCTACTACAGCCCCCGGCACGGCAGGCTGTTCGCGGTCTTCAAGCCCCCGCCGGGCACCCATGTAAACATGCTCGTCTTCGAGGAGGCTCCGCCGAGGCTGCTTGAGAACAGCTACAGGATGGTCTGCATGCCGGGGTGTGGTAGGTGCTGCGTGGCGCATAGCGGGGCGTTCATACTCGACGTGGAGCTCCGCGACATGCCGTACAAGTACCGCTCGATGGTTGAGATGCAGCCCAGCGAGCTTGTACGCACACCTGGCGGCCCAGTCCGCGTATACCGGCTCGGCACCGGGAGCCTCGGTAGATGCATATTCTTCGACGAGTCGAAGGCGGGCTGCATGATAGAGGAGTATAAGCCGATAATATGCCGGCTGACCTACTGCACCGTGTTCGCCGAGAAGAACGGCAAGATCTACCTCAAGGTAGCCGGGAGGGTGAGGGGCTCGAGGGCCGAGATGATATACAGGGAGGCGTCGCCCGAGGAGGTGAGGGCCGCGGTGCAGAGAATGGCGTCCATGCTTAGGAAGTATAGGCGTGCACTCCGCCTAGCGATGCTGCGGGGAGAGGAGCTTGAAACTCCTACTACTGGGGGTCTCCGGGGCGAGCGGCGTAGTTTACGCGGTGAGGCTGGCGGAGGA
>JAADEY010000013.1 GCA_013153145.1 Thermoproteota archaeon
CCCGGCGTTGCATGCCCTCCCCTCATCCGCCCCCGGCGGCTTCATGCCGAGGAGATGTAGCATTGACTGGTCGAGCGCCAGTCTAGCTTTAATGGTGCTGGCTAGGCGTCTCAGCGTCGAGGCGTATGCCTCTGGGAGCCTCCCCGTCTCCTGGTCTACCGTTAGTAGGCCGTGTAGCGGCTTGGGTGCGAGCAGGTTTACCTGCACCGAGGCCTCCGCGAGCGCCTCTAGTAGTGGTGAGGGCCTGGCCCCCCATGCTAGGAGGGGTAGTATGTCGTCGGTGAGCATGATGTTTATGGCTATGTCGCAGCCCTCCTCGCGGAGGAGCGTCACAGCCTGCAGCAGTGCAGGCGGCTCCAGCGGCAGCTCTACACCCCACCTCCTGGCAGCCGGGAGTAGTAGTGGCCTCGTGTCACGCCACGCTGCTAGGAGCTCCTCGTCGACGCCTCCGAGGGCCCTTGGGCCTGCAACGAGCTTGTAGCTGTCGATGGACACCGTCACGAAGCCGCGTGGGAGGTGTAGGAGGCTGGAGGCCTGGGAGAGGAGCTCCTCCAGGCCATGGATCGGTGCCCCGCTCGTCGTGAAGGAGACGTATGCAGCCCCCGCCTCAAGCGCAGCCTCCAACGCCTCTGCGAGGAGGCCCGGCGCCTCCAGGGGCTCACCCCCGCCATAGACCGCCACGAAGCCCCCCGCCCCGAGGAGCCCGGCTAGCTCTCCCAGCAGGAGCCTGAGCCTCCCCACACTCCACTCAGCATGCCCACTGTACCTCCTGCGGGCGTAGCAGAATGGGCAGCCGTGGCTGCAGCGGGTGGTGAGCTCTATTGATGCGAGGAAAACCACTTCAGAAGCCACCCCGGGTACCGCGCCGCCCCGCACTCATCCCTCATGATCTTGTAGGCCCACTTCACGGCCTCCGCTACACCCCTCCCCCTATACGCGCTCACAGCGTTTGCAGAGAGCCACATGGAGGGCTTAGTCCCCCTCGTATAGACCTTGGAGTTGAGCACAAGCACCACATACTCGCCCTCACGGCTCCTGCTATAGGCGAAGCCCGCCTCCCGGAACCCACACTTCTTCATCGTCTCGAAGAACCACTTGTAGAGGCATACAATGGCGTCCCCGACCCCGCGGAGCCCGCGGCTATTACACTCGACCCTCCTCTCCTCCTCCAGCTTCTCGAGGGCCTCCCTCAGCCTCTCCCTCCTCGCGTATATGGGTACCGTGGGGCCGTTGAGGAACGCATAGAGCACCAATCCACTCCTCCTAGCCTCACCAATAACCTCGACAAGGAACGTGGGGTAGGTGTACCCATAGCTACCCTTACCGAGCGGCCACCAGTCCTCCTCCTCATCGACCACGTAGAGGTAGTCGCTGCAGGAGGCCTGCAGAGCCTCCCTCAAGACAAGCCACTAGGTTGAACAACAATGCAGTATCCCCCTAATAAGGGGGAGGCGACGCACCCCCGCCCCCTACGCCAGCCTGATTAGCTTGCTGCTCCTCCGGTACCTCTCCAGGTCCTCCCTGCCTATTATGTGGAGCTGGAAGGGCAGGTAGGCGGGGACGCCCCTGTTCTCGGCCTCCTCCCATATTGCGGCCCTGAGCCTCGCCGCCTCGTTGAAGCCCGGCTTCTCTGGGAGCACGACTAGGACGTCTATGTCGCTTAGCACGGTGAGCCTGTCCTCCGCCGCGCCCCCGGCTAGGTAGACCCGGGCCCGTGGCTCCACCTTCTTCACGGCCTCGACTAGGTGTTTGAGGTGCCTCCTCCAGCCCTTTAGGAGGGAGAGCAATACCCGGGGCCCCCGCTCTCTTTCAAACCCCTTCGGGTGGTTGCCCGAATATAGTCCTGGTTAGCTGTTTTACGAGCTCTACGACTCTCTTTGCGGTGTCTAGTAGTAGTCTAGCCTGCTCCTCCGAGTACTCGAAGACCCCGTAGACGGCCCTCACATGGGCTTCCTCGAGCTCGGCTAGGTGCCGCCTATACGCCTTTACAAAGTCCTCTACGCGCTCAGCCTCCCCGGCTAGGCCCTGGCGGCGCAGCATTAGGGCGAGCACGCCGAGCAGCTGGCGTATACTATGGCCCCTCCACTCCTCGCCCGTCACCCGGTACAGGAGGGCCTTGACGTGCAGCTGGGCGGCGTACTCCGCGTTGAGCACGGCTAGGTCGTGGAGGCCGCGGTGCAGCAGCTCCTCCGCCAACGTGAGCATGGCGTCGGCTCTCCTAGCTAGTAGGGCGGGGTACTTGCCGCTCAACCCCTCTCTACCTCCCCTTAATCCTCGTCAACGCCTCCCTGATAGCCTCTCCCACCGGCCTCAGCTCTTCGTGGCTCACTATCCTCCTCTCGCCGGGCACGTGTATGGCTCTCATCCCGTCACCCCTCCTCCTCGGGATTATGTGCATGTGTACATGCATTACGACCTGGCCGGCTGCAGGCCCCGCGTTGACTAGGAGGTTGTATCCCTCCGCCCCGGTGGCCTCGAGTATCGCTGGGGCTAGGAGGGCAGCCGCCTTCATCATTGCGCAGAGGTACTCGGCCGGCAGCTCCTCGGGCCTCTCAGCATGATACTTTGGCACGACGAGGGTGTGGCCGGGCGCGACGGGGGCTATGTCGAGGAATGCCGCTACGAGCTCGTCCTCGTAGAGCATCACTGCTGGGGCCTCGCCGCGTATTATCCTGCAGAACACGCAGCCAGGCATGCCTATCACGCGGGCGCCCCGGGTATAGTGGTGGGGTTATTCAAGTGGGGCGCCGGGGAGAGGTATTGTTACCCAGAGGAAGAGAGGGTGTTCCCAGCGGGAGGAGGAGGGGGTGGGGGAAAAAGCCCGGGGGTGTCTCTCTTCCTCTCATCCCTTGTGGTTTTAGCTTGTCTGCATTGGCTTTACTAGTGCTGCGTTGAGGTCTCCCTTCTTTAGGGCTGCTATTATCTGGTCGTACTCCTTGTGTGTCATGGGTGTCTTGAACCTTATCTTGCCGCTTATGATCTCCTGCTCTAGCTTGTGGACTAGGTTCCATGCCTCCTTGTCTATGTATTTCTTCCTCATCTCCTCGACTATCTTTACGACCTTGTCTGGTGTGAGGCCCTTGGGTAGCTTGCCCTGCTTTGCTGCTAGCTCGGCGAACCACTTGACCATCTTGAGTGTTGATAGTCCTAGGCCTCCCTCCTTGAGTCCTAGGCTGTGTATGCCTCCCTTGAAGGTGCCCTTGACGACGTCCTCTATTGCTCTGAATACTGCGTTGTCTACGCGCTTCATGCCGCTTATGGGTATGTGGTATGGGTCTATCCACTCCTGGCTCGCGTCCTCGCCTATGGCTAGTACTAGGTGGCCGTGCTCGCTGACCTCCTTGACTGCCTCGAACATTCCTAGGTGGGTTGCGCCTGCGAGGCCGTAGAGTACCCTGGCGCCCTGCCTTATCAGGGCCATGGCTGCCTCCTTGCCCTTAGCGGGGTCTGTGAAGGTGCCGGTGTATACCCATAGTACGCTTGTCTTGTTGCCGGTCATCTTCTCGTAGTACTTTACCCCGAAGAGGTAGCCTATGTGGAACCTCCATAGCGGCGGTATGTCCATGCCTGCTACGGCGCCTACCTTGTCGCCGCCGAGGTTGTGGGCCATGTCGGCCGCTATTACTCCGACAAGTGCTGCGAGCTCCTGCTCCCTGAACACGTAGCAGGCCACGTTCGGCAGGGGCTTCCTGGTGGCTGAGTCTATGAGGGCGTACTTCTGCTGCGGGTACTTTGGCGCGACCTTCTCGACGGGGCTTGTCCAGAGGAAGCCTATCAGTACTATGAGGTCGTACTTGCCGCTCTTAGAGAGCCTCTCCAGGAGCGGCACCATGTCGGCTGTGCTCCTGGGTGTTGCGAAGCTCACGTCGACGCCGAGCTCCTTGGCTGCCCTCTCGGCGCCGAGCCACGCCATGTCGTTGAAGCTTAGGTCTCCCCTGCCGCCGACGTCGAAGAGTACCAGGACGTGTATCTTCTTCGAGGGCTTGGGCGCGGCCGCGGTCTCTGTCTTGGTTACGGTGCCGGTGACGGTGCTGGTGACCGTGACGGTCTTGGTTATTGTTGTGGGGGCGGCGGGCTTGACGGCGGCGTGGACGGCGAAGAAGCCTATGATGATGCCTATCACGAGGCCTATGATGAAGAGTGCTGCCGTCCTGCCCTCCACTACTCTCACATGGGGTAGGGTTTTGCTTGGAGATTAATCTCTTTCACCCATAGCTAGACCAATAATTTACCTAGAACCATCATGCGGGAAGCACCGGGGGACTATAAAGGGTAGCGCTTTTACCCCCTCCTCGGAGACTAGTCCCTAGAGGGCCATGGAGGGCAAGGGTGTGTAGCCATGTCAGTGGAGAGTGTCCTGGGCTACCCGATTGTTGGCGCGTTGATACTGCTCGCGACCAGTGTGCTGCTCTACATAGCGTCAGCAAGCATCGACGGCACAGTAGGCCCCAAGCTAAGCAGGCTGGCAGACGCCTTGTCGCTGCTCTCGATAATACTGATCATAGCCGGCTACTGGAGCTACATAAGCCAGCTGATACCCGCCGCCCTACCCTAACACAGCCCGGCGCGCAGCGGCGAGCAGAGGAAGGGAGGGGCCCCTCCCAGCCCTGCCTCGGGGCCCTCGGGGGCTGATGTGGTTCTTTTCCTCCTAAAACCCCTTGGTTGCGGGGTCTTGTTTACTCCTTGATGTATGGTCTTCCTAGCCAGGCGGGGGCTCTCGCCTTTACGCCGTAGATTGTTATTGCTACTAGTGCGGCTATGTATGGTAGCGTGTTGAGTAGGTCTGATAGTGCTGGTACGCCTAGTATTGCTTGCAGGTTTAGGGCTGTTGCCTCGGCTAGTCCTAGGAGGTAGCTGGCTGCGAGGGCTAGTATGGTGTTCCAGTTGCTCAGCACTACTATGGCTAGTGCTATGAAGCCCCTGCCGGCGGTTATGTCTCTCGTGAACTGGCCTATGTAGTCTACCACTAGGTATGCTCCTGCGAGGCCGTGTAGTATGCCTGCGACCGCTGTTACGAGGGTCTGTAGGGTTTCGACCTTTACTCCGAGGGCCTCGGCTGAGTGGGGGTCTTCGCCGCATGCTGATATCTCTAGGCCTAGGGTTGTGCGGGTCATTATGTAGTGGGCTGCCAGGGCTATGGCTATCGCTGCCAGGAACATGGGTGTCGTGAAGTACCCGTCTATCCTTATCGGGGGTATTGTTGGGAGTGGGGCGCTCTGGCCCGGGTTGCCCCAGACGTGGTTGAGCACCGCGACGCCTATGCCGAAGGCGAGTATGTTTATGCCTATGCCGAGGACTATCTGGTTAGCCTTGAGCTTCGCCGATGCAGCGCCGTGTATGAGGCCTAGTATGAAGCCTACCCCGGCCCCCGCGAGGAGGCCTAGGAGGGGGCTCCCCGTCGCATAGTCGACGACCGCTGCGACTACTCCTGCGAGGAGCATGAAGCCCTCTATGCCTATGTTCACTATACCCGCCTTCTCGGTCACAACCTCGCCGACCGAGGCTAGTATCAGTGGCACGGAGGACCTCGTAGCCACTACGAGCAGGGATATTATGAGGCCTATCAAGCCCCACCACCCCTCCTCCTAGCCTTAGCCAGTCTGAGCGCCTGCAGCTTGGGTTTGAGGAGCTCGTAGAGGCTGGGCAGGCCTAGGACGAAGACCACTACTCCGGTGAATATGCTTAGCACGTGGATGTCTATCCCCATCCCGATCTGTAGCTGGTAGCCGCCCGCCACGAGGGCTGATAGTAGGAGGGAGGAGAATGGTATTGCCAGCGGGTTGTTCCAGGCTAGGAGCGCCGCGCCTATCCCGTCGAAGCCGACCCCGTAGACGCTGCTGAGCGCCACGTCGAGGTTGTACGTCTCCCCGATGACTATCACTGCCCCGGCTAGGCCTCCGAAGACGCCTCCGAGGAGCATTGATAGTATCATTGCCTTCTCGACGTCTATCCCGAGCCTCCTGGCGGCCTCGTAGCCCGCGCCGGTCGACCTTATGGCGAGGCCGAGGGGCATGCGGTAGAGTACGAGGTAGCATAGTATGCACGCCGCTATTGCTATGAAGACGACCACCGGTACTCCGGCCACCTGCCCTAGCCTGCCGGGCGGCGGCACGGGGTTTGTTGTGTCCGGGTAGTATGGGTTCTTGAAGTAGTTCACCACTATGTAGCGTACAGTGTAGAAGGCTATCCAGTTAAGCATTATTGTTGAGACGACCTCGTGGACGCCCCTCTTCACCCTAAGAACGCCGGCTAGGTAGCCTAGGAGCCCGCCCGCCAACGCGCCCACGAGGAGGCATAGTACAGGGTTCGGAGCGATGTAGCTTACAGCAAGGGCTGCGAGGGCGCCGACGTATGCCTGCCCCTCACCGCCTATGTTGAAGAGGCCTGCGAACGCGGGGACTGCGAAGGCCAGCGAGGTTAGTATGAGGGGGGCGACTCTAAGCAGCATTATATCGTAGTTCTCGACTATGCCCTCGCCGAGTAGCCTGAAGGCCTCCGCGGGGTTGTAGCCGAGGAGGCTGAAGGCCAGCGCCATGGCTGCGAGTGCGGCCGCGAGGCCTATGAGGCTCCCTATGAGCTTCTCTACGACGGGCTTCAAGCCGCACCACCCATGAGCCTTCCCAGCTCCTCGAGGGTGTACTCGTGGGGCTTCTTGATGGACACGATGCGGCCGGAGTTCATCACCGCAACTCTGTCGCTCAGCTGGAGCACCTCGTCCAGGTCTGAGGATACCAGTAGTATCGCCATGCCCCGCGACCTCATCTCGGCGAGGATGCTGTGAACTATCCTGGTTGTCGCTATGTCGAGGCCGTGGGTGGGGTCGACGGCGACGAGCACCCTTGGCTCGACGGCCAGTATCCTGGCGAGCGCCAGCTTCTGCTGGTTTCCGCCGCTCAGGTGTTTCACGGGGGCGTAGGGGCTGTGCATCACCACGCCGAGCTCCTCCACGTACTTCACTAGGAGCTTGGCGACCCAGCCCCAGTCTATGAAGGGGCCGCGGAGCTTCCCCGCCCCAAGCAGGCCTAGGGCGAGGTTCTCGAGGGCGTTCATCTCCTGGACGAGGCTCAGCTTCCTGCTGCCGGGGAGGTAGGCTAGGCCGAGCCTATACCTCACCCATGTAGGCTCCCTTGTCACGTCCCTGCCGAGGAGGGTTATGCGGCCCCCCGCCACCGGTAGTACACCCACTATCGCCTCCACGAGCTCGTCCTGCCCGTTACCAGCCACCCCGGTCACCCCGAGGATCTCGCCTGGCCTGACCTCCAGGCTGACACCCCTAACAGCCTCAAACCCCTCCCTGACTACACGGAGGTTCTCAACCCTCAGCGCAGCCCCCCTCTCCCCCGCCGCCCCCGCCGCTGCTATCCTGGGCTCCTCCGGGAGCCTCCTCTCCCCTATCATGAGCCTCGCTAGCTGATCCACGGTGGCCTTCTTGGCCGGCAGCGTCGCTACGACCCTCCCCCTCCTCATGACGGTTACACGGTCCCCTATGACGCCGACCTCCCTAAGCTTATGCGTTATGTATAGTATCGCGACACCCTTCTCCCGGAGCCCACGTATAACCCTGAACAACGCCTCCACGTCGAGGGGGGAGACGAGGCTGGTAGGCTCATCGAGTATGAGCACCCTTGGCTCCACGAGCAGCGCCTTGACTATCTCTACCCTCTGCTGTATGCCGGCCGGGAGGTCGGAGACCCTAGCATCGAAGGGTATCCTGAACCCATACTCCTCGGCAAGCCTCCTCGCAGCCTCCAGCGCCTCCCTCCTTGAGAGGCCGAGCCTTGAGCCATACAACGCTATGTTGTCGGCGACGGTGAAGCCGCCGACGAGGCTGAAGTGCTGGTATATCATCCTAATCCCAGCCCTTATCGCCTCCCAGGGCCCCCTGAACAACACCCTCCTACCCTCATAGATGACCTCGCCGCTCGTCGGCCTTATCTCGCCATAGATTATCCTGGCGAGCGTCGTCTTCCCCGCACCATTCTCCCCGAGGAGTACATGGACCTCCCCGGCCATGAAGTCCAGGCTGACACCGTTAAGCGCGACAGTACCGTCGGGATACACCTTGACCAGGTCACGCACAGCCAGCAACGGCTGAGAGCCGCTGGCAGCCACCAGCCCAGCCCAGGGCACCACACCGGGGATTTAGGCTAAAAGCATGACCCAGAACAATACACAGTCAAGACACAAACACTACGGATCAACCGCTCCCGCCAAGGCCATCACTCCTCAGCCTCTCTGCAAGCTCTCTAAGGGTGACCGGCTCCCCGGGCCTCAGCCCGAGCCTCCGGAGCTCATCCTCCGAGGCTATGAGTGGTACAATCCTGTAGTCCCTGCACTCGTCCTCCGGGGCGCCGCCCAGCATGCATATCTCGGCCTTGACCCAGTCCTTCAGTGCCCGGAACCGTTCACGGAACACGCCGACACGGTAGTCTATGAGGTGGTACCAGCGGGGCTTAGCGACGAGGAGCAGTACTGTGCCCTCCCGGAGGCCGAGCTCCTCGACGACCCTCCTCGGCAGCCTCACACGGTAGCTCTTATACACTCTCTCCTCCCCGCTCCGCAGCCTCACACGCTTCCTCTCCACACCAAGGCTCGCCACCACCGGCACCCACTTGAGAGGCCTGGGCGGCTCACCGCTGAAGACCTCCTCAGCCGCCTCCTCGAGAGGCTCAACGCCCGGCATAGCCTATCTCTCCCAGGGAGGCTGTATGCGTCTGGCCGGAAAATATTCTCTCCGGCCGTATCCACGTATTCCGGCCGGAACACTTATACCGGTGCATACACGACACATGGCCAAGTGGTGCAGGATGTGGCCAAGCCGGACAAGGAGGAGCTGCTAGCAATCATCTGCACACTCTACGAGCTATGCCCAAGCATACACTGCCACGTAGCCCCAGAGACTGTGAGGAGGGCGACACGCCTACCAGGAGACAGGTTCAGCAAGGCGTGGAGATGGCTCATACGCAGGGGGCTCATATGGTGCAAGAGCCACGGCCACCGGGAGAGCTGCGGCCCCTCAAGAAGCCTCCTCAAGGCAGCCAGGAGGCACTGCCCGGAGCTCTGGAGCAGCCTCGAGTAGACGGGGGGTGGGAGCGGCGGGCTTGGTGCGGGGGTATTATTCTTTAGTGGCTTGGTCTCAGCCTGCTTCTATGGTGGCTGGTTGTGGCGGACTGGCTCACCGCGCTCACACTCGTGCAGCCGGGCGCCGACTACATGTTGTCGATATACATGGTCCGGCGGGTATTGTACCGGGGCCGCTCCCGGTACCAGGAGATCGCAGTGGTCGAGCTGGAGGGCTTCGGGAGGACGCTCCTCCTCGACAACCTCATCCAGAGCACCGAGCTCGACGAGCACATATACCATGAGAGCCTCGTCCAGCCAGCCATGGTGACCCACCCCTCCCCGAAGAGGGTGCTCGTGCTCGGCGGCGGGGAGGGTGCGACGCTCAGGGAGGTGTTGAAGCACTCCACCGTGGAGGAGGCCGTGATGGTCGACATAGACGAGCAGGTAATCGAGGTCTGCAAGAAGTACCTCCCGGAGTGGAGCAGCGGCGCCTTCGACGACCCGAGGACGAGGCTCGTGATAGCCGATGGAGCCAAGTACGTGAGGGAGGCCTCTAGGAGGGGGGAGGAGTTCGACGTCGTAGTCATGGACCTCACAGACCCCTTCGGATCAGAGATAGCCAAGCACCTATACTCGAAGGAGTTCATGGAGGAGATAGCAAGCATACTCCGCGACGACGGCCTCATGGTCACGCAGGCCGGCTGCAGCTACGTGTACCCCAAGGAGTACATGATGGCGTACCGCGCGGTGGAGGCAGTATACCCCATCGTGGCCGAGTACGCCTCACTGATACCATCATTCGCCTACGCAAACAACTTCATCATAGGATCGAAGAAGTACGACCCCAGGAGGCTAAGCGAGGAAGAGGTCGAGGAGAGACTAAGGCAGAGGAACGTAAAGACAAGGTTCTACAACGGGAGCGTCCACACAGCATTCTTCAAGATGCCAGTCCTCAAGCTCGAACCCCTCCACGGGAACCCCTAACAGCACCAGCCGACACAACCCTACTAGCCTCACTACAAAGCTGCAACACAGCCTCCCTCAAACCCCCAGGAGCACGGTAAAGATAAGCCCTACCACCCCTCCTCAAAGGATACGGCCTCCTCTCAACAAGACCCCTACGATAAAGCCTCCTCAAAGCCCTACGCACAACCTCAACACTCCTCCCAGTCTCCTCAGCAAGCCTACTAGCAGTAGCCTCACCGACAACAAGCAAGTACGCAAGCACATGAGCCTCCTCCTCACCAAGACCAAGCAAACACTTCAACGTACAGGCCAGCCTAGAACCCTCAACCGGGTTCACGACCAGCCCCACACCCCCCAAGACATACCCAACAACACCCATAAACCCTACCCCACACGGAGAAGACAAGCAGGGGCAGTGATGCAAGGCCTTTAGGGCTGACAAGTGAAGACAGTACCCTCGGCTGAGCCCAACAACCAAGAGAAAGCCCCCACGGAGAACCCCAGGCCCTCCCAGACACGGAGGATAAGGGGCCCTAACCAGCCCCCAGGGCAACACCCCTAGGTTCAGAGGGGGTACGGCGATGAGGATGAGCTGAGGGGAAGAAGCTTAAGCCGACGCGTGGAAGGGTGCGGTCGCATCTACATGACGGATAGGTAAAAAGCCTGGCTACATTACATTTAGTAGTGCGGGGCAGTGGGGATAGGTTTGTGCCAAGGTTGGATACGCGTCAGGCAGCTGTCTATTACTTGTTAAAAGTGTTGAGGAGACCTGCGTCCCGTACGGAGATAGTTAAGATGTTATTCCTGGCTGACCTGGAGCTTGTACGGGGAGGACGCCAGCCTCTCTTCCGCTGGATACGCTGGTATTATGGACCTTTCTCACGCGAGGTTCTTGATGTGCTTGATGCTCTAGAGGAGCTGGGCCTAGTGAGTGTAGATAGGGTTATCGACATCTGGACGCTTAAGACGCGTAAGATAGAGTATCGCGCCGTTGAGGCGTCTGATAACGCACTAGGGGTTCTCGATGACTCTGTGAGGCTTGCCGTGGAGAGGGTTGCAGAGAGGTGGCGTAGTCGTGGGCTTGAGGAGCTTATACGCTACGTCTACAGTCTTCCGCAGGTTTGTGGAAAGAAGTTGGGGGAGGTGATAGAGCTTGAGTAGTACAACGCTTGAGGTCATAGTGGGCGCTAGCCTGCTAGGCAGCGTGCTAGAGGAGCCAGAGGAGTATGAGGAGCTTATCCGAGAGGAGGTGAAGGAGGGGCTCCGGGAGCTAGCCCGCCGCCTCCTAGAGCACTTGGAGGAGGACTACAGAGCCTCGCCACCACGCAGTGGCTGGGAGGCATTCAGGAGAGCTGAGGAGGCCTTGAGGCTCCTAGTCCAGAGAGAGGCGGCCCGAAGACTCAGCCTGCTCCTCAAATACATCGACATCGAGAACTATGTCCGTGAGCAGGCCGGGCTCTTCGCGGCACGCGTCGACGAGCTATATGAGGATGTATATAGACGCTACACGGGCAGACAAGAACTCTACCTCATCGAGCCTATACTAATGACGCTGACGGCAGTCAAGACACTCTACCTACTATCACTAAGGGCCCCAGAACCCGTACACGCCACACGCAGGGCAGCAGCCCTCCTAGCCGCCCTAACAGTACTAGTGAAGCAGAGGCGCCTGGACATTGTAAGGCAACTGCTAGAGGTAGCTGAGGAAATCCTAGCAGAACAGCTCGCCAAGCTACAGTAGATCCCTGAGGAGGACACCGAATACTTTGAGGCTCTACGTTCTCGACGTAGGGGTATATGCCAGAGCACCACTCCTCTCCAACCTAGCCCAGCTCGTCCAAGGCGGCCACTGCATCATAACACGCGCCATACTCCAGGTATTCCGCCACAGGCTCCGCAACAGCATCAAATACTTCTTAGAGAACTATAACGCTATCAAGCAAAGCCTACAAGGGCTCCTTCCCCGGCACAGCCGCAAACGGAGCGTGCGCCAAGCCCTCATGCTCATAGAGTCAATGAGGCATGGGAACGACGATGCCCTCTTCTACACGGTGCTACTCGCCATCCTCTCCACGCCACCCGCAAGGAGGAGCACCGGCCGCCTCTTAGAGGCGCTACTAGTGTCCCTGGAGAATACACGGCACGTCATAGGACTACTCGACACACTATACCTCTGGCTCCACGCCAGCTCGCGGAAAGGACTCATAAACTCCCTCGTCTCAAGCATAGAGCACACGTTAAACCACTACCTGGAGAACACGCTCGACTGCGAGATAGGCGCTGATAAGGACTACACAGAACTAGTAAGGGATGCAACACGCCTAGCAGACGAGCTGAAAGCCAAGGATAAGGAAGATATAGCCATACTACTAAGCCTATGCAGCCTCTACAAAGACCTACCAAGCAGCATCGACACAATCACACTAGTAACCACGGATCACAAGATAAAGGATATCATCGACGGACTACGCAGCCACAACAAATGCTTCACAAAGATAACAGTCCAACTAGCCAATGCACGCTAAAGACCTACCCGGGCTACGACACATCCAAGGAGCCCCTCAGAGCCACATAAAGGCTACACCGAGAGAAGCTGAGTTGCCTCACTAACACGGTAGCCCTCCCAATCCAAGCGTAAGACGAAGCTCTCAAGAATCCTCTGGAAACCCTAGAGTGTTGCACCGGAGGAGGCTAAGGCATTAGAGGAGCTGGAGCATCTCGGCTAGGACATACAGGGTGTAGTAGGGATTGAAGCGAAGGCTCTCAAGACTGCCCGGGCATGAGCCTCCGAGAGAGCTGCTTCCCAGGAACTCCTGGTCTACCATGGAAGGAGGCAATAGGTGAGGACATATTCTGTATATTGGTGTAGATAAACAACCCCTCTAGGGGGCTTAGCGGGGCGGAAAGGTATGCCTGGAACACCGGCTGAAGCAGCTAGCATCTGTTAGGACTGTGCCCAGAGGCCTTATCCAGGATAGGTGGGTGCCGAGGGGTTTGGAATCCGCGCTAAGGCTCGTGGAGGAGCTTGTATTGAGGAGACGCTGGCTACTAGATGAGATCAAGAAGTTCGATAAGTTCGAGGAGAAATATGGCATGGATAGCAGAGACTCCTAATGAGAAGTGGAGTAAGGGGCTGCTCCCAGAGCCCCCTAGACCCGGAGATGCATAGCGATTTCATGATACGGTGTGACCTCGTAGAAGAGCTATATAGAGCCGAGAAGGAGCTAATGAAGAAAACTTAAGCTAAAAGCAGTAGAGTGATCGAGGAAACGCGATGAGGGTAAGATTCTACGACAGAGTAGCTCGTGTTACAGGCAGGCTACGAGAAACTAGGATTCACCAACACAACCCTCATATCCTATAGCCTAAACCACCCGGCTTCAATGGCTACTACAAGCTAATGGCTGTCAAACACCGATGCAGGGTCTTCATAGCAGAGCCTATGATCCGAGGACGGGTAGTCAAGTACTCATATACGCTGCCCTGCAACGATGAATGTTGCCTTAAGGTTTGATAATGCGCCCCACCACCGCAGCATTAAGACCTTCCCACACCATAAGCATGAACATGGACAAGTAAAACCCCTTTATGACTACTCAATAGACGCGTTCATCAGTGAAGCCCGGAAACTATTACCGGAGAAGCGTTGAAGCTGCTCATGTTTTAGGTTTAGGTTAGTGGAGCCGCCAGCGGGATTTAAACCTGCGACCATCGACCTAGAGGACTTGGGTATGGCTGTTTCTACTGGAGACGTTGGACTGAAACGTTTTTCCAGGATGAGGCGTTCGAGAAGATATTCATTGTTTTAACTTAAACGTTTACGGAGTGCCAGGGATAATAATCCCTGGAGTAGCACCATGTTTAAGGGGGTGTCCTTCTGGGATGCGTGCAAGAGTTATTGTGTGGCGCGAGGAGGACATGTACGTTGCTAAGGAGGTTGTTACAGGAGTCACTAGTCAGGGTAAGACGGTTGATGAGGCCCTTGCGAATCTCCGGGAGGCTCTAGAGCTGTACTTGGAGGAGGTTCCGGAGGCGTTGGAGAAGCTGGAGCAACTCGACAAAGGCATAGTGGGTGTGCTAGAGATTGAGGCAAAGGCTCCCAAGGCTGTCAGGGCGTGAGGTCGTAGAACTGCTTGTAAGGAAGTTTGGGTTCACGGTGAGGAGACGGCGTGGGAGCCACGTGGTCCTAGTCAAGTATACTAGTGGTGGGAAGATTGTAACCGTCGTTCCGCTTCACCCGGAGCTAAAGCCCGGCACGCTTCTTGGAGTGCTTGAATTGGCGGGAGTAGGTAGGGGAGAGTTTCTGAAAGCCTATGAGGAGGATTGCTGAAGCAAGTCTCATAACGTGTAGGGTTAGTGGTTAATGATGCCCTCTTAGCGGATTATATCCTACGTGATTACGGCGGTGTATGGGGGCTTGAGGAGCTGGTGGAGCCGCCGGCGGGATTTGAACCCGCGACCACCGGCTTACAAGGCCGGCGCTCTGCCCGCTGAGCTACGGCGGCACCCTTTCCTTGGGCTGGGCCCTGTCCGTGGTTGTTGGTTGTGTGGAGGGCAGGGTTTTATGCATTAACGTGTCCGTGCCCGCCGGCCTGGGGCTGGGTGGTTGGCGAGGTATAGGAGGCTGGGGCTCGGGGAGTTGTTCCGGTTCAAGTGTATACGGTGTGACCAGTGCTGTGGCACGGGGCCGAACGTGTCGCTGACATGCTTCGACGCTGTCCGCATGGCGAGGTTCCTCGACATGGGGTGGAGGGGGTTCCTTAAGCTATACGTGAACGTGATAGTCGCGGACATCTACCCATTCATGTCGATAAGGGGTAGGGGTGGACGCTGCCCATTCCTACACAGCTCGCCGAGCGGCGAGACACTATGCATCATATACCCCGCGAGGCCACTGAAGTGCCGCCTCTACCCACTAGTCCTCACAGCCCCAAGGCCAGACGCCCTCTACCTAGACCAACACTGCCCAGGAGTAGGCAGGGACGGTGAGAGGAGGCCCCCACGCCGCCTCCTCGAGCACTACGCCTGGGAGCTCGGAGAACACTACCAGAGGCTCAGCAGGCTGCTGCTCGAGGAGAAGCTTGAGCCGCTAGAGGCACTAGAGAGGCTCCTAGACCAGGCGTGGAGGGAGGCAGCAGGCGGAGCCAGGTGGGCAGACCTAGACTACATAGAGTCGCTAGGCCAGACATAGCAGCCCATAGGCGTAGGAGGGCGTCTAACACCGTGTACGCCCCGGATAAGGCTTTCAACTCTCAACATATTGGTTGGAGGCGCCAGAAAGGCCTATAGGGTTTCAACGTATTTCAGGCGGTGTTGTAGTAGTATTCTCACTGGGAGGTGTAGCTGTATGCCCACCGCCTATAGCGTGCGCGACGTCATCGTCTACACGCTGCTGAGGCTCGGCGGGCGCGTAAGGGGCCTCAAGAAGCTTGTGAAGCTGGTGTTCCTGGTACAGTATGAGAAGAGCCGCCTACCACTACGTAAGAGTATCGTGAAATACATGGTGGGAGGGAAACCCGCCGTGAGAGCAGACTTCGTCATATGGGACTACGGCCCCTTCAGCAAGGAGATCTATGACGTACTTGAAGACGAGAGCCTCTTCACAATCGCCGACCTAGAGCCACCAGTCACAGTAGAGCTGACGGGGGAGGGCCGGAGACTGGCGGAGGAGGCGGGGGAGCGGCTGCCCAGACAGCTCGCCAGGAGAATCGATGCCGTCGTGGAGAGGTTTGGTAGGCTGAGCGGCGCGAAGCTAGCCGAATACGTGTATAAGATGATAGACTTGACGCCGAGCCTCAAGGAGGAGTACCTGGGCGTCGCGGTCGACAAGTACCTAGAAGACATAGGCATACGCGTCAAGATGATCGAGCTTACAGCCTAAAGCCTACACCCATACAGCCTACGGAGCACACGCCTAAGACAGCGCTCAGTCTTCTCCACCGCCACCTCGCCGCTCCTCGAGTCAATGAACGTGACATGCCTAGGCCCAAGCCCCAGCATGTTGAGAAGCGCCTCCCTATCCTCGTCACCAAGCCTCTCCCCATACACCAAGACATGGTAAAGCAGCCCCACGATCCACGGCAGCCTCCGCGGAGTAAGACCCATCGCGTATATGATGCTACTCATGCTACGTATACCCCTAGCCTTACTCCTAGCATAACCGTAGTGGAGCAAGTGGCGGCGCAGGGAACCCCTCACAACCTCCTTAACCTCCAACAC
>JAADEY010000040.1 GCA_013153145.1 Thermoproteota archaeon
TTCTGGCATATAACCACTATACCAGCCTTACCCTCCATACCATCACGCCTAATCCTCTCCATAGCAACCTTGTATATCCTCTCAACCATGTTACGGAGTATGTTCTCCTCCTCCTCTAGGAACTTCCTCAGGTAGGTTGGGTCGGTGATCCTTATCTCGGCGTCTATCTCGGGCTTCTCGACCTCTAGCGGGGTGTCTAGCAGTACTATGTATGCGTTCTCAACCCTCTTCGGCATGCCTGGGTGCACGACCTCCTTGTCGAGCACAATACCGTAAATGAGCTTGGTGTCCTGCAGGCTGCCGCCGTGCTTCTTGACTATCTGTATGTTGTCGAGGTCTATGTACCACTTGTCGCCCCTCTTCTCAGCTATCTGCTTCACCGCCTTGACCGCCAGCTCAGCCAGGTACTCCCTCGCGCCGTGGACTGCCTTGCTTGTTAGGCTGGTTGCGGCTATCTTCTTGAGCACCTCCTCGTCGTTGATGTCTATCGGCTCTGCGAGCTCGTAGAGCTTCTTTATAGCCATCTCGGCTGCCTTCTTGTAGCCGCTGACTATTATTGTTGGGTGTATGTCCTTCTCCAGGAGCTCCTCCGCTTGCTTGAGGAGCTCGCCAGCTATTATGACGGCGGTCTTTGTACCGTCTCCGACCTCCTCGTCCTGGCCCTTCGCTATCTGCACTACGAGCTTTGCTGTGGGGTGCTGGACGTCCATCTTGTCTAGTATGGTTGCGCCGTCATTGGTTATCGTTATGTCTCCGAGGCTGTCTACGAGCATCTTGTCCATTCCGCGGGGGCCATAAGTGGTTCTCAGCGTCTCGGCTATGGCGCGGACGACCATTATGTTGGCCCTCAATGCCTCCTTGCCGTAGGTCCTCTGGGTGCCCTCCTTGAGTATGAGGACGGGTACGCCGGTTGGCTCCGCAGTTCCTATGGGCCTGGCTGCCATGCGATCACCCCTGTTATCCCTAAACACTCCAGCGTCATGGTTCGCTATGCTTCTATATAAAGTTTTCCCCTGGGCGGGCAGTAGCCTTAAAGGCAGCCACCCAGAGCTGCCACTCGCCAGGGGGAGTACATGGGGAAGGTCAGGATAGGAGTCGTGAAGAGGACTGCCAGGAAGCTACTAGCCATGTACCCAGACCTATTCACGGATGACTACGAGCACAACAAGAAGGTAGTCAAGATGCTCGTAGAGACACAGTCGAAGAGGCTTAGGAACCAGATAGCCGGCTACGTGACGAGGCTATACAAGCTATACAAGCGCAGCGGAGAACTCGAGATGCTCCTAGAGCAGCGCAGGATAGAGGAGGAGAGGCAGCAGGCACAGCAGCAGGGATGAGGGTCAGGATAGTCTTCCTAGGCCCCATAGCGGCGCGGAGACGCCCCCTCGAGCTAGACCTAAACGCTGAAAGGATAGGGGTAGCCCGGCTCATGCAGTCCCTGGCCCCCCATATACCGGATGCATTGATGCCGGGGGGCCAGCCTAGGCCCGGGATCCTTGTCTTCATAAATGGCCGGGACTACCGTGTCTACGAGGAGGACGACCAGCTGGAGGGGGACGTGCTCGTAGAAGTCATACAAGTGTTTCATGGTGGCTGAGCCTTGAGCCGCCCAGTCCACCCCGAGCCGACGAAGTTTCTCCGTGTAAGCTGGGAGGATGTCGAGGAGGCCTGCCTGAAGATCAGTGAGGCGATAATAGAGTCTGGGCTGAGGATAGACGTTATTGTTGGTGTTCTTAGGGGTGGATGGATACCTGCAAGGCTCCTATCAGACTACCTTGGAGTGGACGTGATGGGCGCCTTGGAGGTCAAGTTCTACCGCGGCATAGGGGAGACCGGGGAGAGGCCGACGATAACGCAGCCATTGATACTCGATATAAGGGATAAGAACATACTGGTCGTCGACGACGTCGCAGACACTGGTAAGACGCTCAACGTCGCTGTGAGCTTCCTCTCGCTCTACGGCCCGAGGAGGATAGCGACGGCGACACTCTACCTCAAGCCATGGAGTATAGTTAGGCCCGACTTCTATGCATACAAGACGGATGCATGGATAATATTCCCGTGGGATAAGGCTGAGACCTACGAGGAGCTCGTATACCGTAAGGGTATGAGTGTGGAACACCTCGCTGAAGTGGTAGGGGAGAGTGTTGAGCGAGTCAGACGCCTCATCCGGGCAAGGAGAATGCATAGTAAGGCTTGACGACGGCTCCTACAGGATAGTGGTCTCGGCGGAGAAGCCCAGGGTGAAGGGCAAAGCGCTACTAGTAGCGGAGCTGCCGGCAAGTCTCGTGGCGAGCAGGGAGCATGCATGCACAGCGGCCGCGGAGATGCTCGCCAACGCTAGGAGGGGGAGAAGGGTCGCCAAGAACCCCTACCTCAACCTCGTAGCATTCCTCCTCGGAGTAAGGAGTATAACGAGGATAGTTGAGCTCATAGAGAGGCTCCGCGACGAGGAGAAGATATACCTCGTGGTGGCCGAGGAGAGAGCCCACGTGGAGGGCGTCAGGGAGCCCAGGTACAGGCCGGACAAGTACCTGGAGGCGCTGAGGAGCATAGGCGTGAAGGTCCCCGAGAACCTCTCCGGGCAGGCGGCGGCCCGCTACGCTACGACTAGGACGGCTGCCTTCAGCATAAACCTGAAACTATAGCCTCCAAGCGGGTTAGGCTATAATTATCCTACAGGCGTAG
Source organism: Thermoproteota archaeon (assembly GCA_013153145.1). Taxonomy (GTDB): domain Archaea; phylum Thermoproteota; class Thermoprotei_A; order Sulfolobales; family Pyrodictiaceae; genus JAADEY01. The sequence goes on from JAADEY010000040.1 coordinate 2,689, forward strand.
CCACCATCTACGCGGAGCAGGCCCAGTGCGGGGTGCCACGCTATGCTAGCATTCGACGAGGAGGAGTGGTGGGAGGAAGAGGAAGAGGAGGAAGAAGAGGAGTGGTGGGAAGAGGAGGAAGAGGAAGAAGAGTTCGAGGAGTGGTAGCCTCGGCGCAGGTCAACTCATAGCTCGTCATTCCGCTTACAAAGCGGTTTTTCGCGTGCCGTCGCCACTCCTCATAGGCCACCATACACCCCAACACGGTAATCACCTCAATAAACCCTGCGGCCAGCACCAGGCAGAGGAGCGCTAAGGGGAGGGTAGCGGTCATGGTGAGGATCGCTGTACTTGACCGAGACCTCTGTAAGCCGAGCAAGTGCGGCCTCGAGTGTGTAAGGTTCTGTCCAGTGAACCGTACGGGTGGCAGGGCAGTCGAGCTGGTCGGCGGGAAGCCAGTCATACATGAGGAGGCGTGCACCGGCTGCGGTATCTGTGTGAAGAAGTGCCCGTTCAAGGCCATAAGCATAGTCAACCTCCCCGACGAGCTCGAGAAGCAGCTCATACACCGCTACGGGGTCAACGGCTTCAAGCTCTACGGCCTCCCCGTCCCGAGGCAGGGAAGCATCCTAGGCATAATAGGCCGTAACGGCACCGGCAAGACGACGGCATTGAGGATACTTGCGGGCGAGTTGAAGCCAAACCTGGGCATCAGTGATGGTGAGCCGAGCTGGGAGGAGATCATTAGGCGGTTCAGGGGAATGGAGATACAGAACTACTTGAAGAGGCTTGCCGAGGGCGGCCTGAAGCCTGCACATAAGATCCAGTACGTGGAGCTCGTGCCTAGGAGGGTTAAGGGTAGTATTAGGAGCCTGCTGGAGAAGGTTGATGAGAGGGGTATAGCCCTCGAGCTCGCAAAGCAGCTAGGCCTATGGAAGGTTATTGACAGGGATGTGAGGAGGCTGAGTGGCGGGGAGCTGCAAAAGTTCCTTGTAGCCGCCGTCCTATCCAGGCAGGCAGACATATACCTCTTCGACGAGCCAGGCAGCTACCTTGACGTTAGGGAGAGGGTTAGGGTTGCAAGGATAATACGCTCATACATCCCCAAGAACTCATACGTAGTAGTAGTCGAGCACGATATAGCGATGCTTGACTATCTATCGGACTACGTGGTCATCATGTATGGAGAGCCAGGCGTCTACGGCATAGCATCAAGGCCCTACGGCGTGCGTGCAGGCATAAACCACTTCCTCAACGGCTACCTCCCAGCAGAGAATATGAGGATAAGGAGTGAGCCGATAAGATACACGATATCCTTCACGGGCAAGGCACCCGTCGAGGGCAAGACCTACATAAGGTGGACGGCTATACGCGTGAGCCTTGACGGCTTCAAGCTGACTGTAGAGCCGGGGGAGCTTAGGGAGGGCGAGGTACTGGGCATTGTCGGGCCGAACGCAACCGGCAAGACAACCTTCGTGCGCACGATAGCCGGCGAGATAGAGGGCTTCGAGGGGAGCGTCGAGAAGCCCTTCCCCGAGCTCAAGGTCAGCTACAAGCCACAGTACGTCTCACCCGAGACCTACGGCCCCGAGAACACCGTCGAGGCAGTGCTCCGCCAGGCAAACCCGGCGTCACTGATGCCGGGGAGCTGGCTGTACCGCGAGCTGGTGAAGAGGATGAGGCTTGACCGGCTCCTTGACAGGAAGGTTGGAGACCTCAGCGGCGGCGAGCTCCAGAAACTAGCGATAGCAGTCGCCCTCGCCAAGGAAGCCCACGTCTACCTCCTAGACGAGCCATCAGCATACCTAGACGTGGAGGAGAGGCTAAACGTCGCCAAGATAATAAGGAGGCTGACCGAGACACGTGGAGTCGCAGCCCTCGTCGTGGAGCATGACATAGCGGTGCAGGACTACATAGCCTCAAGGATAATGGTCTTCGGCGGCGAGCCGGGCGTGGAGGGGCACGCTTCAAGCCCAATGCCCCTCCCCGAGGGGATGAACATGTTCCTCAGAGAGCTGGGGATAACGATTAGGAAAGACCCGGAGACCGGGAGGCCGAGGATAAACAAGGAGGGAAGCTTCCTCGATAGGATGCAGAAGAGGATGGGACGCTACTACTACATCGCGACATCTAAGAAGGAGTAGGTGCAGGCTGTGAGTAGCAAAACTCACCTATACAGTTGTCGTTGAAGCCCTTATGTGCGTAGCATACTTGTACTAGCCTCTTCTCCAGATATGATATTTGGTGCCTGCAAGATGGCGGGTGAGGAGAAGCCCAAGACAACCATCAGCGTCATCAAGGCAGACATAGGCAGTATCGCCGGCCACCACAAGGTGCACCCCGACACGATGGCGGCGGCAGCCAGGGTATTGTCAGAGGCCAAGAGGAAGGGCATAATCATAGACTTCTACGTGACACACGTAGGCGACGACCTAGAGCTGATAATGACTCACAGGAAGGGTGTTGACAGCCCAGAGATACATGGCCTGGCATGGGAGGCGTTCAAGAAGGCTGCACAGGTAGCGAAGGAGCTAGGCCTCTACGCGGCCGGCCAGGACCTCCTCTCAGAGGCGTTCTCGGGCAACGTCAGGGGCCTGGGCCCAGGAGTGGCCGAGATGGAGATAGTCGAGAGGCCAAGCGAGCCAATAGTAGTGTTCATGGCTGACAAGACCGAGCCGGGAGCATTCAACCTCCCGCTCTTCAGGATATTCGCGGATCCATTCAACACGGCCGGCCTCGTAATAGACCCTAAGCTGCACGGCGGCTTCAAGTTCGAGGTATTCGATGTCTTCGAGTCGAGGAAGGTAGTGCTCAAGTGCCCCGAGGAGATGTACGACCTACTCGCACTCATAGGAACCACTGGCAGGTACATCATAAGGAGGGTCTACAGGAAGAGTGACGACGAGATCGCAGCCGTTGTCAGCGTCGAGAGACTCAACCTCATAGCAGGCAGGTACGTCGGCAAGGACGACCCAGTAGCGATAGTGAGGGCGCAGTCCGGGTTCCCCGCACTAGGCGAGATACTAGAGGCATTCGCATTCCCCCACCTAGTAGCCGGCTGGATGAGGGGCAGCCACTTCGGCCCACTAATGCCGGTAGGCCTCCGCGACGCCAAGTGCACCAGGTTCGACGGCCCACCGAGGCTAGTAGGCCTAGGATTCCAGGTCAGTAAGGGCAGGCTAATAGGCCCAGTAGACCTATTCGACGACCCGGCATTCGACGAGACCAGGAGGATGGCGCAGCTAGTAGCAGACTACATGAGGCGCCACGGCCCATTCATGCCGCACAGGCTAGGGCCCGACGAGATGGAGTACACCACGCTGCCGCAGGTGCTCGAGAAGCTGAAGAACAGGTTCGTCAAGGAGGAGCTACCATACCACATCAAGAAGCGCGTCTCCGAGATGTTGGAGGCGGGCAGCGAGTAACGCACCGGCCATTTTTAAAACCAATACCTGCACGCCGAGCCACATCTTTCCATACGCTCGTAGGTGCATGGCCTTGAACATGGTTCCCGTGGTTGCGGTCAACTACAAGGCCTATCCCACTGCATTCGGGGAGAAGGGCCTCGCAATAGCGATGAGCGCCGACAAGGTAGCCAGGGAATACTCCGGCAGCGTCAAGGTCATCATAGCTGTCCCTGCAACGGAGTTATCGAGGATAGCTGAGGTGGTCGAGGACGCCATAGTCTACGCCGAGCACGTCGACCCCATCGAGCCCGGCGCGCACACCGGCTTCATACCGATGGAGGCGCTTAAGGCGCTCGACGTCAGGGGAACCCTCGTCAACCACAGTGAGCACCAGCTCAAGCTCAGCGAGATAGACTTCATAATAAGGCGGGCAACAGCCATGGGGATCGAGACCATGGTGTGCGCCGATACAGCGACAGCAGCGGCAGCCGTCGCAGCTCTCTCTCCGACATGGGTCGCGGTAGAGCCCCCCGAGCTGATAGGCACCGGCATACCGGTGTCGAGGGCTAAGCCCGAGATAATAATGAACACCGTTAAACTCGTGCACCGCGTAAACCCTGAGCTACCAGTCCTCGCTGGGGCGGGTATAACCCGCGGCGAGGACGTTGAGGCAGCTATAAGGCTCGGGGCTGTAGGCGTCCTGGTTGCCTCGGCGGTCATGAAGGCCCCGGATCCCGAGGCCAGGATAAGGGAGCTTGTAGAGGCAGCGTATAGAGCAACCCACTAATCCCTCCTCCTCCAAGTAACCTGCTATTTTAACCCGTGGCTGGCCGCCCCTACTCCTACTGGTGCATCGGGGCTTGGAGCAGCCAGTTACACCGGAGGAGCTTTCCAGCGAGCACGGCGAGTTCCTGGTGAGGCTTGCCCGTAGAGCGGTTGAGGAGTACCTGAGGCATGGTAGGAGGATAGAGGCGCCGCCCGAGACACCGGCAATACTCCGCAGGAAGGGGGCGGCATTCGTCACGATAGAGTCCATAACGCCGACCGGGGGGTATGAGCTGAGGGGCTGCATAGGGCTAATCTACCCCGTCAAGCCCCTCGCCGACACCGTGATAGAGGCGGCTATAGAGGCTGCAACGGAGGATCCACGCTTCCCCCCAATGAGGCCAGAGGAGCTCGAGAGAGTTGTCTTCGAAGTATCCGTGCTGGGGCCCTTCGAGAAGCTTCCGCGGGACCCGGCGGAGAGGGTTAAGGCGGTCAAGGTCGGCGTCCACGGCCTGCTGGTCAAGAGAGGGTTCTTCCAGGGCCTCCTGCTGCCGCAGGTACCGGTTGAATACCTATGGGACGAGGAGACGTTTCTCTCAGAGACCTGTGTTAAGGCAGGCATGCCTCCAAGCTGCTGGCTCGACGAGGATACAGAAATCTACCGCTTCACCGCGAGGATATGGAAGGAGCTGGAGCCGGGAGGGAGGATTGTCGAGAGGAAGCTCCTCGAGGAGCTGAGCAGGAGGCTTAAAGGGATGCTAGGATAGGTCGCCGCAGCTGCAGAACACCTCGTGGATAACGGAGTACAGCTCCTCAAACCCCCTCCTTTCCCTCGCGGAGACGAGCACTGGGCGCAGGCTCTGCTGGTAATCGGCGATCAAGCGTAGGAGGTCTGCGGCGAGGTCGGCATTGACGCCGGACACCCTCCCGACGACCATGTCCCTTAGGCTTAGGGGGTCGTAGACGATCTTCTCGACAACCTCCATGTCTGGTACCAGATCAGCCTTGCTGATGACGGGAACAGTTGGTGTATCCAGCTTCAACTGTAGCAGTAGGCCGAGCACCCAGGATGTCACGAAATCAGTGACGTCGCCGGCGAGGCTGCCGTCGACAAGGAACACTGTTGCAACCCCGCCCCTCCTCTTGAGCTCGGCGACAAACCTCCTACCCTCACGGCGGAAGAGGAAGACCTCGAGCTGGCCGGGAGTATCTATGAGGACTGTCCTCCCCGGGTCGAAGGCCGGGTGCCCCAGTATCTTCTCGATATTCAATGCTATTAGCTCGCTGGCCTTCAAGAGTGCGCCGTTCGGTCCAAGCCCATACTTCCTCATTATACCGGAGACGGTGAACATGCTGCGTATATCGAAGTCCGGCTTATAGGGTAGAACCTCGACGCCAGGGTCAAGGTTAACTATGCTAACCTCCTCGCCCTCAACACCCCTAAGCCACTCCGCATAGGCGGCAACAAGGCTCGTCTTACCGGAGCCCGCCATACCTGCAACAACTACATACATCCCAGGCCGCCACCCTGGGGCTATCTTTTAGAGGCTAAATCCCCTCTAAAACGCTCATGTGGCGCGGCCTTGAAGCGGAGAGGCAGAGGCACGGCGCAGCAGGATGTAGTGGTAGAGGAGGAGACAGGTGCACCCATGTACCTCATATCGATAAGGCCGAGGTTCGCCTTCCAGATATTCAAGGGCGTCAAGAAGTTCGAGCTGAGGAAATGGATAGGAGTCCCCGTACCCGAGGGCGCAGTCATGGTAGTCTATGTATCGGGGCACGTCAAGGCGATAATGGGCGAGTTCAGGGTTGGCAGGGTGTATTCCGGCACGGCTGAGCAGGTGTGGCGCGACATACACATGCACCCCTCCCCCGGCGTTGGGAGGGATGACTGGCCCTACATACGCGGCGCCAGGAGAGCCCTCGCCTTCGAGGTCGTCGAGGCCAGACTGTATCCCAGGAGCGTGCAGCTCTGGGAGATACGCCGCATCATACCGGGCTGGATGCCGCCCCTGAGCTATAAGGTGCTGAGGCCGTGTGACCCAATATACGAGTTGATAATAAAGCCGCTTAGGAGGCTCAACGCTTAGCGTGAATCTCCACTATATCCCCATCCTCAAGGACGTGGTCCAGCCCTACGCGCTCCCCCGGATACTTAGCTGAAGGCCCCCAGATCTTGGCGTAGAGGAAGTACTCGACTAGGTCGCTGTGTATCTTCTTTGCAACATCAAGTACAGTCGCCCCCCGCCTAAGCACTAGGGGGTTCCTGCTGGGCTCGCTGTTCGGCTGCTTAGTATACACCCTTATTATGTCGAGGCGTTTGAAGAGAACCTCCCCCAGCTTCTCAAGATTAAACCCCGTCCTCGCCGAGACGGGCATCAACCAGACGCTCTTCTCCTTCAACGAGCTTATGTGCTCGTACAACCTCCTATACCTCCCCTTAGCCCCGGGTACATCAACCTTATTCGCAAGCACTATCGTTGGCCTATAGACAGTCGGCCTTATGACTGCAAGCTCGACATCCTCCAGGCTAACCTCCCCCTCAATGATCACCCTCGCCCTATACACCCTGTACTGCGAGAGTATGCGTTCAACATCCTTTACGGTGCCGTCAACTATCCTACCGCCATTGAGGAACACCACATCAACCCCCTCACCACCGTACCTCTCAATCCTCACGGTGCCCCTCGGCCTCTCTATAAGCACGCCATGCTGCATCAAGATGTTCTTAACCATCTCGTACTGCTCGACGGGGTCGCCATCAGCCAGGCTCACAACTAGGAGTATCGCGTCGGCGTTCCTCGCTATGCCAGCCACCCTCGTGGCGAGGTGCGGCGCCTCGGGCGAGATCGGCGGCGAGTCAACGAGCTGGAAGTAGATATCCTTGTAGCGGAGCATCCCCGGAACGGGTAGAAGAGTCGAGAACGGGTAGGGCGTGACCCTCGTACGGGCGCCCGTGAGCCTTGACACGAGGAGGCTCTTGCCGGTGTTCGGCGGCCCTATAACAGCCACCTGCGCGGCGCCCTCCTTCTCGATGAATATTCTCGGGCCCCTGCCGCCCTGCTTCTTCCTCCTAGCCCTCTCCAGCTCCTCCCTGAGCTCGGCAAGCCTCCTTGTAGCCCAGAGTAGGAGGTTTTCAGCACCCTTATGCTTGGGGCACACTGATAGGAATTCCTTCAACGCCTCAATCTTCTCCTCAATGGTCCTGGCGTTAGTATACTTGGCCAGCTTCGCCCTAGCCTCAGCTGTCAGGTTAGCCGGCATGCCACCAGCCCCTCCACCTGCGCACCCTTAATTTACCGTTGAACACCGGGGGTACGGCGTGAGGGCTGAAGCGTGAGGAGGATTAAAAGGAAGACACTGCTGGCTATCGCAGGCATATTCGTCATACTCATATTCGTACTCCCCCCGGTATTAATGTTCATCGAGAGGGGGGCTGTAAGCAAACTCCCCTCAAAGATGAAGTACATGATATACGTCCCTCCATGGTACAAGAAGGGCGTCGAGAAGCTCGAGGGCATACTAGAGCAGCAGCTCGGGACGAAGCCAGTGATAGTCGATATAGAGGCGTCGCCGGCTGAAGCGGCTAGGTATGCATCGATGCTACGCATACTCAACATATCCGGCCCCGTCCCAGTAGTAGTCATAGAAGACCAGCACGGGACGCCATTCCTCTACATAGTAGGCGTGCCGCCAGCGGAGGAGCTCAAGAGAGCGGTCGTCGAGGCAGCGCTGAGCACGCACAAGCCGCTACTACTAACACCGGAAGGCTTCGCCCCCATCACGGGCAGGCAGGCGGAGGAGCTAGAGAAGCTCCTATCCGAGAAGTGTCCAGCGGTAACGCTCAGCGAGACGCCCACGGGCACGTGCAGCAGGAGGGCCGATGTCAAGCCCTACACAGAGGTCATCTGCCTAGACACCGGAGGGATAATAGCCGTCAACGGGACACGCCTAGCCGAGAACAAGACAATCATAACACCGCTAGTGATAACTCTCGCCATAACAGGGAGGGATGTAGCAGTCCTGCTAACAACAGAGAAATCCAAGCCGGTGATTGCATCGCTTAACGAGACGCAGGCGGTAAGGCTTAGAGGCCTCTGCGAGACGATAGCCCGGCAGGGGTAGGAGCGAGTGGTCAAGTTCAACGACAGTCACCCATACGCTATCGAGACCGAGTCATTGTCGATATACTATGGTAGAAGGCGTGTAGTCGAAGACGTCAACCTCAGGATACCGAGGAACAAGGTATTCGCTATAATGGGGCCCTCCGGGAGCGGCAAATCAACACTCCTTAGGAGCTTCAACCGCCTCCTAGACCTATACCCCGAGGCTAGGGTCGAGGGGAGGGTCAAGATACTCGGGGTGGACATCTACTCTCCAGAGATAGACCCCACGGTGGTTAGGAGAGTAGTCGGCATGGTCTTCCAGATACCAAACCCCTTCCCCCACTTAAGCATATACGATAACGTCGCAATAGGCCCCAAGCTGCATGGTCTATGCAAGTCCAAGAAGGAGCTAGACGAGCTGGTCCGCTGGGCGCTTGAGAAAGCCGGGCTCTGGGAGCAGGTTAAGGATAGGTTGAAGGAGCCTGCCTCGAAGCTCAGTGGTGGACAGAAGCAGAGGCTCTGCATTGCGAGGGCCCTCGCACTGAAGCCGAAGATACTGCTGATGGATGAGCCTACGGCGAACCTCGACCCCGTCAGCACAACGAAGATAGAAGAACTAATAGTAGAGCTCAAGAAGGAGCTGACCATAGTAATAGTGACGCACTCGCCGAGGCAGGCGGCGAGAATAGCAGACTATGTAGCATTCATGTACATGGGTAGGATAATTGAAGTCGGCCCAGCCGACGAGATAATAACATCCCCCAAGCACCCACTCACCGAGAAGTACCTAACAGGGGTAGTGGGCTGACAGCCATGCCACGCCTAATAGACCTAGGCCTAGCCAGGCTGCGCGAGCTAATCTACATGATGCACTCGATGGTCAAGGAGGCGTTCAAGCATACGCGCCGCTGCCTAAGCAACATCTCCGAATGCGACCCAGAGACGATAAGGCCGCTGAGCAGGAAGATCATAGAACTGAGGGATGAAGCTGTAGCACTTGCCGCAGAGATAATAGCACGGTACCAGCCGGTCGCGAGGGATCTTAGGCTAGTGATCTCGTCAATGGAGGTCTCATACGACTTATTCAGGATAACGCGGTACCTCTCAGAGACAATGAGGATCGTGGGGGTCGCGGGGCTCTCCGACTGTCGTTTCGAGCAGGCACTAGCATTGCTGGATAAAGTGGAAGTCATGGTGGAGCTCGCAGTATCGGCCTACACCTCAACAGACGTCGAGAAGGCCAAGAAGGTGATCGAGCTCGACAACACGATAGACGAGGCATACCTTTCCACGGTCAAACAGCTCCTATCAAGGGAGTGTATAACGAGCTGCTCGGCAGTCGAGCTACTGATACTGCGTCACTGGGAGAGGATAGCAGACCACGCCTCATACATGGCCATATCAGCCTACTACGTTGCAACCGGTAACAGGCTTGAACACTGAGGAGATAACCTCAGCGGCCTCGAGGACATCGCCGGCAACATAGTCGGCGGCCGCGACCACCTCGTTATCCTTTGGGTTGACTGCAACGGCGAACCCCGACTCCATCATCCCCCTGATATCCCACCTGCTATCCCCCACAAAGGCAACCCTGTTCATAGGCACGCCAGCCTCGGCAGCCAACACCCGCACAACCCTATCCTTCCTATCAGCCTCAACCATGGGGTAGCCGCCGGGCACGAGCCTGCCCCAGGGGTCGAAGGCGAGGATGTTTGCAGCCCAGTAGTCGGCCCCCACCTCGCCAGCAACCCTGTAGGCGAAGACATCAACGCCCCCAGTGACTATCGCGACAAGGAACCCCCTCCTATGCAGAAGCCTAACAGCCTCCCTAGCCTCACTGAACGGCTTAACAGGCCTAAACATTTCCTCGAGCTCCCAGCGCGTGAGACCGGGTGACGCCTCAACCCAGGCAAGCGTATCCAGGTACATCCACTCCCAGTAGCCGATTACACCTAGCCTATACAGCCGGTAATTCACCTCAGCAGCCTCCGTGGTGCCGAGCAGCCTATGCACATAACCCCAGCTACTATCTATAGGCACAAGCACGCCATCAAGGTCAAAGACAACCAGCCCCGCAGCCCCCTCCATGCCTGGAGCCCCGCATGAAGCGGGGGTGGCGCGGCCCCATTTAAGCCGGCAAGGAGTCCTCCCCTCGCTATGCACGTCTATTCAGGATAGTCCTTGCAGTATCGTATAGGACTACCATGTACGCCGTGGCAACCCCGAGGGACATGACCACGAGCCCTGCCTCGATCCACGGCATCCAGGGGCTTGTCGTGGGCGTTGGCTTGGGGCCGCTGCAGAGCATGTAGAGGTCGGCGGCGAAGGAGGCCGCAGCAAAGCCCACGGCAGCGAGGAGTAGGGCGGCCGAGGCTGCTAGGTCGCGTAGCCTGCCTCCCCTGGGCTCCGTAGCCATGGCTGCTGTGAAGACGCCTAGCCCCCACGCGGCGAGCAGTATATGCCAGTGCCCTATGTTGAACGCGTTCTCCGCAACCCTCCAGTATGGGGAGCGGAAAGCCGGGTGAATGAACGGTGTCGGGTGATGGAGGCTCATCGCAACTATAGCCCCGGGCACGACCACAGCGCCCCATACAGTTAGGACGCCAATGACCGCGGCAACGCGCGCCGACCTATGAACCATGTCGCCCTGCTTCATCGTCCTAGCCAGGAGGAGGGTTAGGCAGAGCAGTAGAACCAGGCTGGCGGGCGTTATGGCCTCATGCGCGACCCCTCCATAGGGCCACACGAGGAACGACGCCACAGCCATCACGATGAGGCCGGCGACGGCGAGGACAGCCGCGGCACGCCTCCCCCTACTCCATCTAACACCAAGACACTTCAACACAAGGATGAGGGCGACGGAATCAGCTATAGCTACCATGGCGTGTTCATGCCCTACAACGGCCCTCCAATAGGGATTAGACTCCGCCAGGTCGGGGTTAAGCCTCGCAAGACTCAGTGCACGTACAAGCCCAGCCCTAACCGAGTGGTCTATGAAGCTGCTGCCGACGAAGCCGCCTATAGCACCCCCTACGAGGAGGAGGACTATAGCCGCCAATACACCAGCATCCAGCCAATCCCTAGGCTTAATAGAGGAGGCGGCAAGCACGCCGGCGGCATAAAGCATTGCAAGACCAGCTATGAAGAGCCCATGCAGCCACGGCAGCCTCGCATAGTAGGCGTAGAGGAGCCCGCCACACGAGGTCCATAGGGCGCCGAGGAAGCCCAACACCAGAGCACCACGCCTAAACCCCTCCCTCAGCTCCAGGAGCGGCGGGGCAGCCGCAGCGACTATCGTCGCGAACAACAAGCATGCAAACAATGCGTGGTAGTAGTGGGTGAGCCTCGCAAAGTACAGGTTCGGGTTCGAGGGCTCAACACTGAACGTGTGAGTGGCGGGGTTGAACCTGCCGCCGGGGAGAACCTCTGGGAGGCCGAGGGCTCTACGCAGACCTGTCAATGGAGGGGAGAGGAGCACGCCCCACAGGAGGACAGCGGACACCATAGTGAAGGCGGCAAGCCTCGCCACAGCATCCCAGACGCCGACCCGGCGCGGCGCCACACCTACACCCGGGATTCTAGTAGCCCTCCACCAAGCGGCCCGTTAACCCGGAGAACCGTAAGTGTACGGCCTCCTTATGACTGGGCGGAGCCACCCACCCCTCACCAGCCACAAGGCGCACGCAGCGCCGGTGGCGTAGTTGCTGGCGGCCATGCCAAGCCACAGCCCAGTATCCCCCAGGCCGAGCCGGTAGGCCAGCAGCCAGGACAAGGGTATTCTAAGAAGCCAGAGCCTCGCAAGCCCGGCGGCCGAGACGAAGAAGGTGTGGCCGCTGCTCCTGGCGACAGAGTTCGACAACATGAAGACGTGGAAGGCGAGGATGCTGGGGCCGAATAGGTAAAGCATGCGGAGCGCCGGGCCAACGACATCCGGGCTCCTGGCGAACACGGAGACGAACTGCCTAGAGAAGACCATCAACACGCCGATATACACCGCTGCAAGCCCCGTCACTAGCGCGAGACCCGTGAAGGCAGCCCTCCTAGCCCTATCCCGGAGCCCAGCCCCAAGACTCTGGCCAACAACTATGCCCGTCGCCCGTGTAAGCGGGAGGGCAAACACCCTATCAATGCCGAGCATCACCTGGCCTATAGAGTAGGCAGCTATAACCGGCGCCCCAAGCCCGGAGACGACGCCCACCATTACGGCGAAGCCACTCGTCATACCCAGCATCTGGGCGGTCACCGGGAGGGAGACATGGAGCGCCGACCGCAGGAGACCCCGATCCGGGACAAGGTCGGGCAGTGATAAGCGGACACCATGCCTACCAGTCGCGAAGCTATACACGCTATACCCACCACTAAACATGCTCGCAGCGAGAGTAGCATAGGCAGCACCAAGAACCCCGAAGCCAAGCAGAAACATGAAGACAGGATCGAGCACCGCATTAAGCACAGCCGCAGCAGCACCAACAAACGTCGGCGTACGCGTATCACCAGCAGCACTCAACGAGAAGTTAAACAACAAGTACAACGCCGCAAACGGAACCGTAGCCACAGTCACCTCAGTATACCCCAGCGCAGCAACAGCAACACTCGGCGGCACACCCATAACCCTCATGTACACCGGCGTAGCGGCAATCAACAACAAGGAGACAGCAACAGCAACACCAAGAACAACCGACGCGACCGTACCAATACTCCTACGAGCAGACTCAAAATCACCAGCACCAACAAACTGCCCAACAAGAGCAGAGAGACCGGAGGCAAGGCCAAAGCACAGGCTAAACGCAAGCCCCCGATAAGGCCACGCAACACTAGGAACAGCAAGCGCAGCCTCACCAAGCCTAGACAGCCAGAACGTATCAGCAACCTCATAGAGGACATTAACACTAGCAGTAATCACCATCGGGGCAGCAAGCCAGAGCAACAGCTTAACAAGGCTCTCCTCACCAAGCACCCTACCCCTATACCTGCCAATACGCCCACCAACACCCATCTCCATGGCAGAAACCCTATCGCCAGCCGATACACCGGAACACCAGCAGCAACATAGAACCCCGAAAAAGCACTAACCCCCACCAACACGCGGCACCCAGAGCGAAAACAAGACGCCAAGGAGCGAGGACAGAGAGAATAAGCAGAGGCTAAGAGACTCAAACCCTCCAGGTCACGGGCCTGTCAAGCCCGTAAACATAGCCATGGACGTCTATGCTCCACAGTAGTACACAGCTGC
>JAADEY010000008.1 GCA_013153145.1 Thermoproteota archaeon
TAGGGCGGGTACATGCCTCCTCACCACCACCAGGCCGGGGGATACGGGTATGGTGGCGTGTAGGGCGCCGGGTATGCTGTCGGCGGGTAGTAGGGGTATGGCGGGTAGAGTGCTGCACGCCTCCACCAGCCGCCCCAGCCCCATAGCCACCAGCGGCATGCTCCGCGGCCGTATAGCCAGCCGGGCCTCATCCATGGCGGTAGGTGGCTGAAGGGCCCCCTGCCGGGCCATGGGCCTCTCCAGCCCCAGCGTGCTCCTCTACCCCAGCCTCCGCCGCCCCATCCTCTACCGAAGAGCCTCCAGAGTATCCAGGCCATCGCGTCTCACCATCCTAATCTGTGCAGTTGCTCAGAATATAAGGTTTTCGTGCAGCCGCACACAAGACAAGAGATAGATGCAGGAGACGCCACCAGAGACACCGGGGATGGAGAGGACTTGCCCCACAGACCCCGGCAGGAGGGGATGAAGACTATGAGCGGGCTGACACCAATCCACTTAAGCACCCAGAGCCCTAGGGCACCAGCATACGGAGGGAAACCGTGCCCGTACAGAGGAGAACCATAGCACTCGACGCCGGCCTTGTATCCGAGCTAAAGAACGTGGCCTCGAGGAGGGGGTCAACCCTCGCAGGCTACCTGCGCCGCCTACTAAGGGCCGTCATAGCCCTCGAGAGGCAGGGGATAGACCCCTTCCAGGTCCTCGAGAACGCGTACATGTACGAGGTGCTGACCAGCCTGGGGGCGGTGCCAGCACCCGTGAAGCTCCTGCGCTGCTGCAGGAGGGACTGCGTGGAGAGCGAGCTGGAGGAGTTCATGAAGACGATGAAGGACCTCGGCGTCGACGGCTGGGGCCTCCTACAGGTTATAGCTAGGAGCCTTAGGGCGCCGCAGGGAGGGGGTACCAGGATACTCCTCCCAAGGAGCCATGAGGGGGCCGGCTTCGCGCTAATAATAGCAAAAGTCTACGGCTACACCGTGAGGTTCACCGGGGACTACGTAGTCATCGAGCAGAAGCCCCAGGAGGAGCGTACCGGTTAAAGGGAGGGCGTAGGCTGCATCCCTAGGCCGGGCCCCCGGGTTAAGCGTAAACACACGTCTATGCATCCAGTGACGCGTGGGCTGGAGGAGGGATGCGGTAGGTTTGGGTAGAAGACTCCTAGTACCGATAAGCGAGGACGTCATACTGACCCTTGAGAGGATAGCCGAGAAGGAGGGCATACCGTTGAGGATGCTAGTCGAGAGGCTGCTGAGGGCAAGCATAGCGGCGATAGAGACGGGCTGGGACGCCAACACCCTCCTCCTCCTAGAAGCCATGAGGACCCTCGGCGCGACACCGGTACCCCTAACAATGCTGGACGAGATAGCCTCCGGGAGCCTATCACTAGACACCGTGTCCGCAAAGGCGGAGGGCCTCGCGAGAACAGTCGTCGAGCTAGCGATGATCAATGGGGGTAAGGGGGAGGATAGGAGGGGGCTCATAGAATCGATAACCAGGTACGTCTACCCGCAGGTCAGGGTTCTTAGGAGGAGCGACGCGATAGTAATACCCCTGACCGGCCTAGGCGACGTATCAAAATCATATATCTCCGGGCTCCTCAAGGGGTTCGCCGAGTCGCTGAAGTGTAGGGTGGAGAAAACCAGTATAGCCCTGCTCGTCAAGTGCTAGCCTCGAGCTCCCTGCTCGCCTCCTCAACGTCCTTGAACGTGTCTATGCTGCGCCAGTAGACGTCTAGGTACTTGACCGCGAGGAGCCTGCCCTCGGAGGCCAGCTTGGGGAACGCAGTCCTCTCTATATCGCCCTTCTCCGGCAGGTAGTCGAGGATCTCGCTGCGCAGCGCGTAGACGCCCGCGTTGACCCAGTAGTCGCGGAGGATCGGCTTCTCCTTAAACCCCTTGACTAGGCCCTCACCCGTTATCTCTAGGAGGCCGTAGGGGCAGCGGAGCGGTATCGCAGCTATAGCTCCGACGGCGCCGGGCCTCGACTTCAGGGCGTCGACGAGCTTTAGGGGGTCGAGGTCTGTTATTATGTCGCCGTTCAGAACCAGGAACACTTCCTCGCCGCGTAGGAGGTGCTCTGCGTTCTTCAGCGCGCCGCCGGTCCCGAGGGGCTCGTCCTCGACGACGTACGCAACCCTTACTCCGAGGGCCTGGCCGCTCCCGATGCGCTCGATGATCCTATCCCTTAGGTACCCGACGAGTATTATGAAGTCCTTTATCCCGTGCCTCTTGAGCCACTCTATCTGCCATACTATTATCGGCTTGCCGGCGACCTCTATGAGTGGCTTTGGTATCTCCTCTGTTAGGGGGCGGAGCCTCTTCCCGTAGCCCCCGGCTAGTATGACTGCCTTCAAGAACCCACCACATATCTAGAGTGGAGTAATTAGAGTGTTAAGCTTTGCGTATACATTCCCTTGGAACCCTGGGGGCCAGATACACTGTCTCAGAAGCCCTGTATACCGGGACTCCATGCCTCTCGAGGCACACGGTGTCGATCACGAGCACGACAACCCTCCCCCCATGCCTCCTACCCGTCTCAACGGCGTCGCTGAGCCTCGTCGTCATATGAACCATCATCCTCCTCCCCGGCTTGAGCCCCTCCCTCATTATCGAGGGCAGGAACCTCTCAACGGTGCCGTGGTAGAGTATGCGTGGGGCCTCGCCGGGCCGGAGGGGCTCATAGCCAAGCCTCACCCTCACACTATGCCCGTAGGCCGCTCTTATCCTCCCGTCCCTCAGCTGGAACCTCCCCTTAGGGTCTAGCATGGCCACGGCCTCCACATGCTCCCTCCTAACCCACCTATACATCTCCCTGTTCCTCCACCTCTCCCTGATAGCCCTCACAAGCTCATCAACGCTAACCCACCCCTCCTCGTCGAGCCTCAACCCAGCCTCCCCGGGTATGTGGCGGAGCAGCGCCGACATGAGCTTCGAGAGGCGCAGCCTCCTATGGGGGTCTAGCAGGAGCTCCGCCGGCTCCCCGCAGTGCACCGGCTCCTCGGTATAGGCGCCGCAGACCCTGCACCGGTAGATCGGCTTCAACCACGACACCCCCAGGGGGTGACGGGTGAGGGGCTAAGGGTCTTAGGGTGCTACGTGCCCCTCCTGGGAGGCCTGGTGAGCCTGCCTGTCATCCCCGCTCCGGATGATTGAGGAGATGTATAGGAGTAGGAGGCTGGTGTTGAGGACTGCTAAGGCGATAGCTGCTGCACACCGGAGGCTTGTCGAGACACGCGGCATAAGGGATGTAAAGATAATGGGGTTCTGTGGGACGCATGAGTGGACCATAACGCATTATGGCTTGAGGAGCCTCATGCCGCGCGGCGTTGAGCTCGTCGCCGGGCCCGGCTGCCCTGTCTGCATAACCCCGGGCTACTACGTCGAGGTCGCCGTGAAGCTCGCGATGGAGGGTGTCACCGTCTACACCTACGGTGATGCCTACCGGCTGCCTAGCGGGAGGCCTCGGGGGAGCGGGGTGAGGAGCCTCGCTGAGGCCAGGGCGCAGGGAGGTAGGGTGGAGATAGTCTACAGCGTGCTGGACGCGGTTAGGAGGGCTAGGGAGAGGGGAGGCGACTCGGTCTTCTTCGCCGTCGGCTTCGAGACAACCGCCCCCTCGACCGCCGCCGCCATACTCCGGGGCAGGGTTCCGGAGAACATGAGCTTCCTCGTCGTGCATAGGCTGACGCCGCCGATAATGAGGTATGTCTTCAAGATACATGGGGAGAGGTCGCCGATAAGGGGGGTGATAGCGCCGGGCCACGTCTCAACCATCATAGGGGCCTCGGCATGGAGGTTCGTCGCCGAGGAGTACGGCGTCCCCGTGGTCGTCGCCGGCTTCGAGCCCCTTGACGTCATGCTAGCCGTCCTGGAGATTATACGCATGCTTGTCGAGGGGAGGCCGAGGCTCGTGAACGAGTACACGAGGGCAGTAACATGGGAGGGCAACCCGGAGGCGAAGAGGATGATGAGGGAGTGCTTCGACGTCGTGGATGCGGCGTGGAGGGGTATAGGCTTCGTCCCGGAGAGCGGCCTGGCTTTGAAGGAGAAGTATAAGCGCTACGACGCCCTCCACCAGTACGGCATACCAGACCTAACACCGGAGACGTTCAAGTACGACCTCCCGCCGGGCTGCCGCTGCGCCGAGGTGACCCTAGGCATAGCGAAGCCAACCGACTGCCCACTATTCATGAAGGCCTGCACTCCGAGCAACCCCTACGGCCCATGCATGGTCGGCTCGGAGGGCACATGCCTCATATGGGCGAAGTACGGCGGCTACATAGAGGAGCTGCTGAAGAGCGAGATCGGGGAAGAAGCCTAGACGCGCCGGCCCGCTCACTCCTCCTCTTCATGACCGTTCCTGCGGTATATCCACTGCACGCCAAAAACAGGCTCCTGGCCGCTACGACTCCTCCTCCTAACCACCCGGCTAATCAGCGTGAGCAGCGCCGACCATCTAACCGCCAACTCCTAAGCTCCCGCATAACAGGTGAAGGAGGCGGGAGGTTTAAAATGCTTCCCTTTAAACGTGTTTCCCCATCCCACTTCGACAACTATTACGCCGAGCTGTACACGGGTAATATTGTAACCCCCGTCGAGGCAACCCTCCAGGGATGAAGCGGTGAGGGGCGCGTAGGCCTTGAGGCTCTACACGCTGCCGGCCTGGAGGCTTAGATGGGAGCTCGTGGAGGGCGGCGGGGACCCCGCCTCCTACGTCGAGCAGGTATATGAGAGGATAAGGTTGTTCGAGAAGACGCTGAACTCCTACATAACGCTGAGGAGCATGGAGGAGGTCGTCGAGGAGGTTGAGCAGCAGGTAAGGGAGGCCAGGAGGGGCGCCTATAAGCCGCTGGCGGGCGTGCTCCTGGCCGTGAAGGACAACATAGCTGTCGAAGGCCTCCCAAACACATGCGCGTCCAGGATGCTCTCGAAATACATACCACCGTACACGGCGACCGTCGTCGAGAGGCTCGTCGAGGCCGGGGCCGTCGTCATAGGTAAGACGAACATGGATGAGTTCGCGATGGGGTCGACGGGCGAGACCAGCGCCTACGGGCCGACGAGGAACCCGTGGAGCATAAACCGTGTGCCCGGGGGGAGCAGCAGCGGCACCGCCGCAGCCGTTGCAGCAGCCCTGGCAACCATAGGCCTCGGCAACGACACCGGCGGAAGCATAAGGCTCCCCGCCGCATGGACGGGGCTCTACGGCCTCAAGTCCACCTATGGGCTCGTTTCAAGGTACGGCCTCGTCTCCTACGCTGAGAGCCTCGAGCAGATAGGCCCGATGACGAGGAACATAATGGATCTCGCAGTAATGATGGAGGCTATGGCCGGCTTCGACCCGAGGGACTCAACAAGCCTAGACTACACGCCAAGCCGCGGAGTATACACCGCTGCCGTGGAGAGGGGGGAGGAGGGGGCTAGGCTGAGCGTCGCCCTCCTCGAGGACATGGTGGAGCACGAGGCCGTCTCCGAGGACGTGAGGAGGGTGGTGTACAGGGCCGCCGAGGCACTAGAGGAGATGGGGGCCAAGGTCTCCAGGGAGAAGGTGGGCAGGCACGTGGCGTACTACGCGCTCCCAGCCTACTACGTCATAGCCATGTGCGAGGCGAGCAGCAACCTCGCAAGATACGATAACATAAGGTATGGGTACCGTGAGCCCCCGAGGCCCTGGGAGGGGTGGAACACGTACTACTCGCGTGTACGCGGGGAGGGCTTCGGGAGGGAGGTCAAGCGCAGGATAATGCTCGGCTCCTGGATGCTCAGCGCCGGCTATAAGGACCAGTACTATGTCAGGGCTCTCCGGCTGCGCAGGATGGTGCGTGACCGCCTCCTCTCCCTCGCCGAGCGCTACGACGTCCTCCTCCTACCATCAGCGGTCACCATGCCGCCGAGGCTCGGGGAGGCGATAACAGACCCCGTGAAGCTATACATGCTCGACACGGTGAGCGTGCAGGCCAACCTATCCGGCCTGCCAGCACTAACCGTGCCGGCCGGCAAGGTGAGGAGCATACCCCTCGGAGTACAGTTGATGGCGAGGCCCCTCGGCGAGCCACGCCTCTTCACAGCAGCGTCGATGATAGCGACGGCGACAGGGCTCCACGACCTCATAGCGGAGCCCGTGGGCTGAGTTTTTACCCCGTCCCCGGGGAGAGCATGCTAGTAAGGGTAAGGGTAGCTGGCCTTGAAGAGGAGGACGGTCATAGGCCTCGAGATACACGTGCAGCTCACGGCGCTCAAGACTAAGCTGTTCTGCAGCTGCAGCGCCGACTACCGGCACTCGCCGCCGAACACCCATGTATGCCCCGTCTGCCTGGGTCTCCCGGGCGCCCTCCCTGTTGTCAATAAGGAGGCGTTGAGGGCTGCTATATCCGTCTGCCTGGCCCTCAACGGGAGGGTGGCTGATAGGCTCAGGTTTGATAGGAAGCATTACTTCTACCCGGATATGCCGAAGAACTACCAGATAACACAATACCTTGAGCCTATCTGCAGGGAGGGGTACCTCGAGATAGAGTACAATGGCAGGACGAAGAAGATAAGGATTAGGAGGATGAACCTCGAGGAGGACCCCGGCAGGCTAGTGTACCCCGCCGGCTCGCCGCTCCACAGCCCCTACAGCCTCGTGGACTACAATAGGGCTGGCGTCGCCCTCCTAGAGATAGTGACAGAGCCGGACATGGAGTCTCCCGAGGAGGCCAGGCTCTTCCTCGAGAAGCTAAGGAGCATCCTCGAGCACCTGGGGGTCTCAGACCCCAGCCTGGAGGGGGCCATGAGGGTCGACGCGAACATAAGCGTTGAGGGAGGGGAGAGGGTCGAGGTAAAGAACATAGGCTCCATACACGAGGTCGAGAGGGCACTGATGTACGAGATAGTTAGGCAGAACAGCCTCCTCGACAAGGGCGTGAAGCCGAAGAGGGAGACGAGGCACTGGGACCCAGCCCACCGCGTCACGATACCCGCCAGGGTCAAGGAGACTGAGGAGGACTACAGGTATATGCCGGACCCCAACCTGCCCCCGGTGAGGATCCCGGCCGAGCTAGTCAAGGCTGTAGCCGAGTCGCTCCCCGAGCTCCCGGATAAGAGGGCTGAGAGGTTTGTACGGGAGTATGGCTTGCCGAGGAAGACGGCCAGGGTGCTTGTGAGCAGGAAGCTGCTGGCGGACTTCTACGAGGACGTCGTGAAGATGTACGGCGGTGACCCGAGGAGGGCGGCCAACTACATAGTCAACGACCTGCTGAACTGGCTCAAGGACTATGGGATAAAGGCCCTCTACTCGAGGGTGCCTCCGGAGAGGGTGGTGAAGGTCTTGAAGCTGCTCGACGAGGGGGTGATATCGATAAGGCAGGCTAAGGAGCTCGCAGAGGTCATAGTGAAGAAGGGCGTCGACCCCGAGGAGTACGTCAAGAAGGCAGGATACGTGAAGATAAGCGATGAGGAGTACTTATCGAGGATAGTCGAGGAGGTGTTCAAGGAGCACCCCAAGGCGGTCAGGGATGCATTGGAGAAGCCTAAGGCAGTCAACTTCCTCGTCGGCATGGTTATGGCGAAGACGAGGGGCCGCGCAGACCCGGTGGTCGCGAGGAGGCTTGTCCTCCGGAGGCTGGAGGAGCTCAGAGCCCGTGGAGCATCTCAAACCTCCAGCCGGTGAATGGTATCAGTTCCCTCGACAGCCTCGGCGACTCCGTGAAGCCGCTCGGCGGCCTCCACCTCTGCAGGGGCTGTACGTAGGCCTTCCCCGGCCCCGTGACGACGAACTCGAGGGGGCGTGCAATGACCCTGCTGCCCCGGTAGTATAGCTGGAGGTGGCTTGTAGGCATGACTATCCTCTCCACGACGACCGCCTGGGAGGTCGAGTTCCTAAACACTATCCTGACGACCGGCAGCCACTCTATGAGCGGCTCGTCGTGCATGAGCCTCGTGAGCGTGTAGGCCGCGATGATGCCGCTGTCCGGCTGCCCATATAGGGCGTACTGTACCTTGCCCAGGGGAAACGAGTCTATTATCGTCGGCTGCTTCCCCTCTGCTAGCACCAGCACGCTACACTTCAATACTATGAATGCCTCCGTCGAGCAGCCCCCGCATATGACGAGCGGGGTCGCGAGCCTGGCCATCACGTAGTCCGTGAACCTCTCCGGGTGGAATACTGGCGGCGCGGGGGCCGCAACAAGGCTGCTGACGCCCCCAAGCAGCCTCCTTACACGCACACCCCTCCAAGACCTCTCGTAGACGTAGTGGCCTCCCCTCCCGCCGCCAAGCACCCGTAGCAGCCGGCCCGCTACGAGGCGCTCCTCGCCGGGGCCTATGCCCCCATACCCCTTAGCCGGAGCCCCCTCCACGGCCTGCAACCCACTTCACCATGAACCTGCTGAAGCCATGGTAGCCGTGGCCCTGCATGACTCTCCTGCGTATATGGCTTGATGCCTCCCTGGGCGCGAAGGAGCCCCCTATATGGGTTAGCCCGAGGAGGTCAATGGCTGCGGGGTGGAGGTTCGCGGTCGGGCCTATGAGGGCCCTGCTCCTAGCCCCCGCTGCCTCCCTTAGGAGGGCTAGGAGGAGGCCGGGGTAGAGGAGGCTTGAGCCGGTGACTATGAGGTGGTCTACCTCGCCGGCGTACTCGGGGGCGTCGGCGTCGCCGATGACGCTGAAGCCAAGGCTCCTGGCGGCGGCGAGCAGCTGGGGGCTCCTCTCAGCCACTATCACCCTGGCCCCCCTAGCCGCGGCCTCCTCGGCCACCCTCCTCATGAACCCCACCACCATCACCCTGTCGCCCTTCGAGACCCCAAGCTCGGCTACTATGGACTCGCACCTCCTCACCCTCCCGCCGGAGTCTATCCAGGCGTTGGTGGCCGCCGAGAATGCTGCCAGGGCCGCCGCCCTGTGCAATGGGCCTTCATCAGCCCTCCTGGCCAGGGCCTCTAGGCTCGGCTCCGATGAGTACTCGTCGCCGAGTGGATCCCAGTACTCGGGCGTGTAGGCCACCCCCACGTGGCCCGTGTCGAGCACTGCGAGGGTGAACCTGGCCCCCACTATGAGCTCCACGACCCTCCTACCCCTATAGCCTGCGAGTGGGCCGCGTAGGAGGCTTGTTAGGAGGCTGGAGACCATGCCCAAGGCCTACTCCACCTCGTGGAGCCATACGACCCTCTGCGGGAACGGTATCTCTATCCCTGCCCTGTCGAGCGCCTCCTTGATCTCCTTTAGGAGCTGGGCCTTGACCTGCAGCCAGTACCTGCTCGGCACCCAGAACCTCACGTTCAGTATGACCGCGTTGTCTCCGAGGTCCTCGACGAATATCCATGGCCTCGGCTCTACGAGTACGAGGGGGTGGTTGTCGAGCACCCTCATTATAACCTCTCTAGCCTTGTCTATGCTCGCGGAGTATGATATTCCTACCTTGTACTCCACCCTCCTAGCGACGTTGTACTGGAGGTTCCTTATCACCGCGCGGAAGACGACGTCGTTCGGTATCCTCACGTGTATGCCGTCCCAAGTCCTTATCCTCGTCGAGAATATCGAGATGTCGGTGACTATCCCGGTGACCCCCTCCACCTCTATGGGGTCTCCCGGCTTGAAGGGGCTATCCATGTAGAGGAAGAGGCCGGATAGGAAGTTTGAGACCACAGTCTGGCTCGCAAAGCCTATCGCTACTCCCAGCAGGCCGCCTGCGAATAGGAGGCCGGAGACGTTGACCCCCAGTATTGCTAGCGCCGTCACACCCGCCGCGAAGGCGGTGCCGTAGTACACCGTCTTAGCCACTATATTCGCTATATACTTAGGCACACTGTACAACGCCCTCTCGACAACCTTCCTCAGCAAGACGGCGACGAGTATACCGACAACCATCACGACTATGGCTCCAAGTACCCTGAATACCCACTCCGCCGGCGGCAGGTGGGTAGCTATCAGCGAGGTGGCGTTCGCCGGCAGCAGCCCCATGCCGGGCATCCACTCATAGACCTACCCTCCACGGCGCTCCCCTTATTAGGGGAGGGGGAGGAGCCATAGGCACTATATCCCAGACTGGATGCATAACTAGTCCCCACGGGGACAAGTAGGCAGCAGAGTGAGTGATGCCATGATGGAGGTCCAGAGGGGGAGCCGGGGGGCATACTTCTACTCCTGCCCCAACTGCGGCGGCCCCACCGGGGACGCGAGGCTACAGGCTAGGCTGCCGTGCCCTCTCTGCCTCCCACACTGGGTCGCGGCTGAGAGGATCGAGGACGTCTGGAGGGCCGTGGCCGAGGAGGGGAGGCTGAGGAGGGAGGGGAGGCTCAACTACTACGCTGAGCTCGAGAGGAGGGTTAGGGAGGTTGAGGAGCTCTTCGAGAAGGCGACGGGGTGTAGGCTGTGGAGCGCCCAGAGGATGTGGGCTAAGAGAGTACTGAAGGGGAAGAGCTTCGCCATCATAGCCCCCACCGGGCTGGGCAAGACCACGTTCGGGGTCCTCATGGCGGTCTACCTGGCCTCGAAGGGGAAGGCCAGCTACATAGTCCTCCCCACGACACCGCTCACGGAGATGGTCGAGGAGAAGGCGCTGAGGATAGCCCGCGTCGCAGGGGTAGAGGACAAGGTACTCGCGATACACTCCAGGCTCTCCAGGAAGGTCTACCGGGAGAGGCTCCGGAGGCTGCTCGAATCAGACTACCTCATACTCATAACAACCGCGCGCTTCCTCATGAGCAGGCTTGAGGATATAATAAAGTCTTCGAGGAGGCTGGGCGGCTTCAGCTTCGTCTTCGTGGACGACGTCGACGCGGTACTCAAGAGCGGGAAGAGCGTAGACGCGATACTAAAGGTGATGGGGTTCACGGACAACGACATAGATACCGCCTACGAGCTCCTGAAGCGGAGGAGGAGGCTCGCGCTAGAGGTAGCCAAGTACACAGCCGCCCTCGCGAGGACGGGGGTGGGTAAGGAGAGGGAGAAGGCGAGACAGAGCCTGCTCAGCCTATACCAGGAGGTCATGGAGCTCGAGGAGAAGGTCAAGGAGGCGAGGAAGAAGGTCGGCGTACTGGTGGTCTCGAGCGCTACTGGTAGGCCCAGGGGCAGCAGGGTTAGGCTGTTCCAGGTGCTGCTAGGCTTCCAGGCCGGCGCCAAGCCCGAGACGCTGAGGAACGTGGTCGACACCTACCTGCTGGCGCCAGGCATGGTTGAGGAGAAGGCCGTAGAGCTGGTGAAGAGGCTGGGTGACGGAGGCCTAGTATACGTGCCGCTGGACGCGGGGGTCGAGGGGGCCGAGAGGCTCGCAGAGAAGCTGAGGGAGGCGGGCGTAGCAGCGGAGGCGTTCACCTCCAGGAACCCGGGAGCACTGGAGAGGTTCCGCAGCGGCGAGCTCCAGGTACTCGTAGGAGTAGCCATCTACTACGGTGTAGCCGTCAGGGGCCTAGACCTCCCCGAGAGGGTGCGCTACGCGGTCTTCGCCGGAGTACCACGCCTAAAGATGAGCGCCAAGCTCGAAGACCCACACCCATACAGCGTCCTCCGGGCACTAGGCCTACTAGCGGAGCACGCGCCGAGAGACGTGGCGCTATACGCGCAGGACTACCTGGGCAGGATAAGGAGGATAATCCAGAGGATGAGCCCCGCCGCCGTGAACAAGCTAGCCGAGAAGCTGAGGAACAACCAGGTAGACACGCCGGAGGCAAGGATAGTGATGGAGGCCGTCGAGTTCATAAGAGACGCCCTCAAGAGGAGCGACGTATGGGACTCCCTGGAGAAGGCAGAGGACATAGCCATAGTCAGGGAGGAGGGGAAGACATACATACTCATACCAGACGCCACAACCTACATACAGGCCAGCGGAAGGACAAGCAGGCTATACCCCGGAGGGATAACCAAGGGCCTCTCAATAGTAGTGGCCGACGACAAACGCCTACTCAACGGCCTCATAAAGAGGACGAGGTGGTGGATAGAGGCAGAGTGGAAGCCCCTCGAGGAGGTAGACCTCCCCAAGCTCCTCGCAGAGATAAACAGGGACAGGGAGAGGGTTAGGGCGATACTCGAGGGGAGGATAAAGCCGGAGGAGGTGCAGGAGCTAGTAAAAACCGTGCTGATGATAGTAGAGTCACCCAACAAGGCGAGGACGATAGCAAACTTCTTCGGCAAGCCCAGCAGCAGGCAGATAGGCCCACTACGCGTCTACGAGACATCCACCGGGAAATACGTGCTCCTAATAGCGGCGAGCGGCGGCCACGTATACGACCTGGTCAAGCCACTCAAACCGAAGCCGATAACACCCGAGGACTGGCTAAAGGATAAGCTGGTCAACCGCGTAGAGGAGGTAGACTGGAACAAGGCCAGGAACCTCATGGGAGTATTCTACGACGGCAAGCACTACATACCGGTCTACACGCCGCTCCAGAGATGCCCGATATGCGGCAAGCAGTGGACGAGAGACCCCACGCAGGAGGTCAAGGAGTGCCCGAGCTGCCAGGCCCCAATCATAAGGGACAGCTACGAGATAGTCAAGGCCCTCGAAGACCTGGCAACAGAGGTCGACATGGTCTTCATAGGCACAGACCCCGACACCGAGGGAGAGAAGATAGGCTGGGACATAGCAAGCCTCATAGCACCCTACACCCCCCTGATACGCCGCATAGAGTTCCACGAGATAACGAGGAAGGCGATACTAAAGGCCCTCGACAACCCACGCGACTTCAAGACAAGCCTCGTAGAGGCACAGATAGTGCGCAGGGTTGAGGACCGCTGGATAGGCTTCACACTATCCCCCCTACTCTGGCTCAAGTTCTGGCCCATGTTCTGCGAGGAGATACTCCCAGACCTCCTCAAGAAATACCAGAAAGCCATAGCACTGACACAGAGGAAGAAGAAACTAGAAGAGATGCTGCGGGCGGTGGACAGGGTGGGCAAGAAGCTGGACAAACTGAAGGCAGCTATCAGGGCGTGCAGCGACATAAACTACAACCTCAGCGCCGGGAGGGTGCAGACCCCAGTCCTCAAATGGATAGTCGACAGGTACAGCCTCTACAAGCAAACAATGACGAGAATGGCCAGGATAACGCTCGAGAACAACCTAACGCTGGAAGCCCCAGTCAAGGAGCTCCCAGACCCATACAACAAACACCCGAAGAATCTGAAGGGGAGGGAGGCGAGGGTAGAGGTCGTCTCGAGAGAAGAGGTGGAGGTGAACCCACTCCCACCATACACCACAGACACGATGCTAGCCGATGCAGCCACAAAGCTACGCCTAAGCGCCCCCGAGGCGATGAGGATAGCGCAGGACCTCTTCGAGCTCGGATTCATAACATACCACAGGACGGACAGCACACGCGTCTCCGATGCAGGAATAGCGGTGGCGAGGGAGTACCTCCGCGAGAAGTACGGCGACAGGTACAAGGAGCTCTTCAAGCCTAGGCGCTGGGGCACCGGAGGAGCACACGAGGCAATAAGGCCCACGCGGCCGATAGACGTTGAGAGGCTTAGGAGGCTGATAGCCGAGGGCATTATCCAGCCAGCCCGCCCACTCACAAGGAGGCACTACGCGCTCTACGACCTAATCTTCCGCCGCTTCATAGCAAGCCAGATGAAGCCCGCGAGGCTCGTGAAGGCAAAGGTCAAGATCTCTATAGACGGGTATAGTAGGGAGCTGGAGTTATACACGGAGGTAAGGGAGAAGGGGTTCCTAGAGTTCTACCAGCCCTTCACAATCCAGCCAGTCACCAGCGGCACTTACAGGGTTGTGGAGGTGAGGGTGTTTAAGTGGAGCCCCTACCCGCCGTACACGCAGGCCGACATCATAAGGATGATGAAGGAGAGGGGCATAGGGAGGCCGAGCACCTACGCTAAGATAATAGATACGCTTCTGAGGAGGAAGTACGTGAGGCTATCAAAGAGGAAGGGGTACCTCATACCGAGGAAGCTCGGCAGGAAGGTGTGCGAGTTCCTCTACAAGTACTACAAGGAGCATGTATCGGAGGAGGTGACTAGGAGGCTCCAGGAGAGGATGGATAGGATAGAGGAGGGCCTGGAGGACTACAGGGAGGTCTTGGACTCGCTTAGGAGGGAGATAGAGGGGCTCCTCGAGGAGGTGCGGAAGGCCTGGGTACGCTACCTCATATGGAGGGAGGAGAGGTGGCCGGAGCTTGAGAGACATGTCTCCCGGCAGCCCGGGGCTATTTAAGCGAATCGACCGTGCAGCCATTTTTATATATCAGAGCTACAACCAGTAGATACCCAGAGTATAAGGCCCCACAGCCTTCCAGGCCTGGATGCGGGAGGAGGGGGTTAAGGGCGTCTTGCCTATAAATGTCGCACTCATACACATGAAGCTTAAGCCCCTGGCTAGGAGGCTTAACCTGGAGAAGGCCAGGAAGCTCATAAAGGAGGCCGCCCTGAAGGGAGCCAACGTCGCCATACTACCAGCCTTCGTCAACGTGGGAGCCTTCTACCTCCACTACCCCTTGCAGCGCGTCAAGACGCTTACAAGGAACCAGGCCGAGAAGATACCGAGCAGTACAACCGAGCTCCTCTCAGCCACAGCAATAGAGAACGGGATCTACATTATAGCCGGCCCGATAATCGAGAGGGCCGGCCCCAAGCTCTTCCTGACAACACTCGTCTTCGCACCAAACGGCAGCCTGATAGGAAAGTATAGGAAGATCGCCGTGAACGGCCTCGACACCGAGCTCGGGATAAGCCCGGGCAGGAGCCTCCACATAATCGATAAGCTGCCGCGCCGCTTCGGGCTCCTAGCCGAGGACGACATCTACTACCCTGAGCTAGCCCGCAGCCTCATAATGCTCGGGGCCACCGCGCTGATCGTCTCCCTTAGGCACGGGGATGACGTTGAGAGGGCTAAGCTCATGCTCCTCGCCCGCAGCATAGAGAACAATGTGCCTATACTTGCTGTCGGGGGTGTCTTCGAGTCCACTGACAAGTACGTCGAGACACCCACCATGGTCATAGACCCTAAGAGGGGTGTCGTGGAGGAGCTGCGCGGCGAGAACGAGGTCGACACCTACATACTGGTGCAGGTCTCGGAGAACCCCGACAACATAAACGATATTATAAAGACGACCGTGGCTGCTAAGAACCTCAGCCACCTCTACTGCAAGGCTGCGCGCGAGAGCCTCTACCCATACCAGCACCAGAAGAGGTGACGGGGAAGAGGGGGCCGAAGCCCTCCACGCGGAGAAGCCAGACAGCCTCAGCGGGGCCTAGCTCCTCCAGCCAGTAGACGGCCTCAACGCGCTTCACAGCCCTAGCCGCTAGGCTGCCAGCCCCACCCGGGAAGACCAGGTAGACGGAGCCCAGCTCCTCAAGCACAGCCTCGAGGCCACCCAGCCCACCCTTACCAATAACCATGCGTACCCCAAGCCTCCTGGCAGCCTCAACAGTCTCACGCGCCATCCTAGCACTAGTAGTCGGCCCAGCGGAGACCACAACCCAGCCACCACCACGCCTAACAACAATGGGGCCGCAATGGTACATCGCAAGCCCCTCCAAACACCCACCACACGGATCCACACCAGCAGCCAGGCGTGCAAGCCCACGATCCCTAGCGGTAAACACGAGGCCGGAGAGGTAGTACACGTCACAGCGGGGAAGCACGCCACCAGGCGGGGAAGACACACTACACACCCTCACCGCCAACACACC
>JAADEY010000004.1 GCA_013153145.1 Thermoproteota archaeon
GGTGGTGCTGTTTCTGCTCCTAGTCCTCTGCCTCCTCCGCCGCCTGGCGTGTTCAGGGTGGCTGCGACGACTACTGATGGTAGGGGGGTGGAGTCGCCTATATCTCCGAGGTTTGCTAGGGGAGCGTACATAGTTGTTGTCGACCTTGCTGGGGGTGGTATAGCTGATGTGAGGGTGATGGCTAACCCGTTCGCGGGCTTCCCGCATGGTGCGGGTGTGGCTTTTGCTCGGTGGCTGGTCTCCTCTGGGGTGAGGGCTGTTCTGGCTCCCCGCCTCGGCCCTAACGCGGCTATGGTTCTCCGGGAGACTGGTGTGGCTGTGTATAGTGTTGCGCCGGGAGCACGGGTTATCGATGCATTGAGGTCCCTGGGGCTTGTGAGGGTGTAGTGGATGGAGGTAGTGGTAGCTAGTGGTAAGGGTGGTACGGGGAAGACCTTCATAGCGTCTAACCTCACCTACTTCATCTGGCGGGAGGAGGGTGTTGCGGTAGGGGTTGATGCTGATGCGGAGGCACCGGATCTCCTAGTAGCTCTGGGGGGCTCCAGGAGACGCATCAATGCCAGGGAGGTTAGGGAGTCGAGGAAGGCTAGGATAGACCCCGGTAAGTGTACGGGGTGTCTGAGGTGCTTTGAGGTATGTAGGTTCAATGCCGTTGATGTTAGGGGTGGCGTGCCCAGTATTATTGAGGAGTACTGTGAGGGTTGCGGCGCATGTGCCATTGCCTGCCCGGCCGGCTGCATAGACTTCTACGTGGCGAGGACGGGGTACATCAATGTTGATGAGTCTGCAGCCGGCCCCATCATCGTTACTGCCGACTTGGAGGTGGGGGGTAGGAATACGGGGGATCTAGTCTACCTAGCTAAGGAGGAGGGTAGGAGGCTAGCCTGGGAGCTCGGGGCCAGGCATGTGGTGGTTGACGCGGCTGCCGGCATAGGGTGCCCGGTCATATCTAGCTTGGCTGGTGCTGACTTACTCATAGTAGTCGTTGAGCCTACACCACCCTCCCTTAAAGGGGCTAAGAGGCTACTTGACGTCGCCGAGCAGTTTAGATTAAGGGCCTACCTGATACTGAATAAGTACGACCTTGCACCCGACTATGCTGAGAAGGTGGCCGAGGAGCTAGGTATTGAGGTGCTCGGCAGGGTCAGGTACGACAGGGTCGTGGCTGAGGCATACGCTAGCATGGAGCCCCTACTAGCGCGCGACCCGCAACACGAGGTGTCTAAGACCCTCACCTCGATCTTCAAACACCTATTGGAGTGTGTGCTGCATTGACGCGGGTCGTAGCAGTAGCTGGAGGTAAGGGGGGTACTGGTAAGACCCTTGTAGCGGCTAGTATAGCGTATTTGCTGAGTAGTAGGGGCTTTAAGGTCCTCATAGTCGATGCCGACGTGGATAACCCCTCAATCTCCTCACTATTGAGGGTTGAGTTCACAGAGGTTAAGGAGGTCACCAGCTTTAAGCCGGTGATAGATGGTGGTAGGTGCACTGGATGCGGAGAGTGTGTCAGGAACTGCCATGAGAACGCCTTAGCACTACTGCCGGGAGGCAGGGTGGTGCTTATCGAGTCCCTATGTGATGGGTGCGGCGTGTGCCAGCTTGTATGCCCGGTTGGAGCCATAACTGAGGGGAGGAGAGTGGATGGTGTGGTGAGGTATGGGAGGGAGGCGGGTGGCGCAGACCTCATAGTAGGTGAGCTGGCCCCTGGCTGCAGGAGGACGGCAGCCCTGATAACGAGGCTGATCGAGGATCATAAGGATGTCTTCAAGAAGTATGACTATGTAGTAATCGACTCCCCGCCGGGTGCTGGAGGAAGCCTTTACCCCATAATTAGGTACGCGGACACCGTAGTAGCCGTGACTGAGCCAACTCCTCTAGGGGTTAGTGACTTGAAGAAGTTCCTAGCAATGCTTGAGAAGTACTGGCAGGGCAGGAGACAAGCACTGGTAGTCATTAATAAGTATGGACTACCAAGTAAATCCTACAGAGAACTCGAAGACCTGATCAGTGAGCATGGCCTCCGTTACGTGAAGATACCCTACAGCGACCTGGTACCAGCATCATATGTGAGGAGAGAGTTGATTGTAGCCACGCACCCGGAGAGCGAGGTGAGTAAAAGCATGAACGAGATAATCCGCTACATCGCTGCAGCAAACAATATCCCCGCATGAATGGAAACACCATCTTCACTCGTCAAGAACTCGTCTCCAGTATCGCCATGATTGTCTTTAGGCTGTATGGTGGTATCCTTGTCTTTATGGTGTTGTTTTTGATGCTTGTTATTCTTCTCTGTGGTTGTTCCAGGAGGTTTGTCTCCCAGGCCTCCCTGATCCCCGTGGGGAGTGTTATCTCTGCCTCTGTCTCCTTGTTGTAGGGGTTGTGGAGTCTTATGATTACTGCGTCTCTCTCCTCTGCTAGTTTTAGTGCTGTGAGGTGTATTGTGTCTGGCTCTACCCTGATCTTCTCCTCTACTAGTCTTTGTAGTGGGTGCATGGTGAGCTGGTGTGCTTTTGTTGGTATTCTTGCCTGCTGCCAGTCTCCCTGGTGTGGGTGTAGTGTTATCCTGAACTTGTAGCTTCCCTTCTCGAGGACTGGTTGTTCTGCGAGTAGCTGGGGTAGCCATGGCTGGCTCCATGCTCCTTCCGGTGGTGCGCGGGGTGCTCGGAGGAGTGTTAGGCGGAGGGTGTTGCCTATGGCGTCGTATCCGTGGAGGCTTGTGGTTATCACTGCTAGTCCTTTCTCGCCGTTGCTGTAGTCTAGCCATGTGTGGAGCCATGTCTCCCATGCTGCTCTCTGGTGGAGTGTTGAGTATGGTGATGCTGGGTTTGTGCGTGTTGTGTGGCCGTATGGTTGGCCTGCTGTGACTTGTTCTGCGTAGTGGTTTAGTGTTATTGCTAGTTTGAGGAGCCTGTGTATGGTGTTCCATTCTGCCTCGATGTCTATGTGTATGTATTGTCCATGTAGGCTTATCGTCTGCCTTATTCTTACTCCGTCTCTGTGGGTGATTGTTTCGGTTACTTTGCCGTTTCCGGTCTCTATCTCTGATGCTTCTAGGCGCTGGTATTTGACTCCGTTTATGTCTTGTAGGTGGTAGAGCTCCCAGGCGTCGAAGACATAGTCTACTACCCAGCCGGGGGTTGCTGTGGCTGCCCTGGCTAGGATGGGCTCGTCCTTGTAGAGTTCTAGTCTTATTCCTGGTGGTGCTAGGTATTCTGTGCCGTCCCTAGTCTTTATGCTCTTTATCCAGCCCGTCTCCCTGTCCACCACGACCTCTAGGTGCTTGTTGTATAGTGTTATCTCGTTCCCTGTAGTCTTGGTTTCTGCGTCGCTTTCCTGGCTCCTGCTGGCCTGCTGTGGTGGTAGCCTGGCTTGTAGGGTTCTCCTCAGCTCCTCCAGCCTCTTGACCGCCGCGGTGTATGGTGTCTTGGACAGCGTGCCTGCTATTGTGTCATGGAATTGATTTGTTAGTAGTCTTCTCCAGAGGCTGCGCATCTCCTCCCGGTCGTAGGGTTTGCCGGTCTCGATGTATCTTAGTGTCTCCAGCATCTCTAGTGCTTGGAGGAGCTGTTCGCATTCATGGATTAGGTGTTTTATCTTCTGGCCGGTGGTGTATGTTCCTCGGTGGAATTGTAGGTAGAGTTCCCCGGTGTACTCGGGTATCTTGTCCCCGTAGTTCCTCTCGATGTGCTTCATGTAGCCTGTGGCTGTGCTGTGTCTTGCTTCTATGTGGCCGTGGCTCTCGGGGCTTCTTGCTAGTTCCTCTGCGTGTCTTATCATCTCCTCTGTTGGGCCTCCCCCGTGGTCGCCTTTGCCGTATACTAGGAGCATGTCCTGTATCCCGTGGCGGTGTGTGAAGACTAGGAGTTGGCGTAGCCTCTCCCTATCGTCTCCCGGGTCTCCCCAGTAGCCTCCGGGCATCTGGTAGACGAGTATTCTTGAGCCGTCGGGCGACCTCCACCAGAAGAGGTTGTAGGGGAACATGGTTGTATCGTTCCAGTTGAGCTTCTGTATGACCAGGTACCTTACACCACACCCCCGGAGGATCATTGGGAGTGTGGAGGGGAACCCGAAGCTGTCGGGGAACCAGGCGGTCACGACATCCACTCCGAGGAGCTCCCTGAAAACCATCTTGCCGTAGAGGAACTGCCGGACAAGCGACTCCCCGGAGGGCATGTTGCAGTCGCACTCAACCCACGAGCCCCCCACGGGCTCCCAGCGGCCCTCCCTCACCCTGGCCCGGACCTCCTCGAGCAGGTCGGGGCGGTCGGCTGCGAGCCAGGTGTAGTAGAGGGCTGTGCTCTGCGCGTACGTGAAGCCCCTATAGCGCCTCATGAGCCCAAGGATCCTCTCAACAGTCTCTATGAAGACCCTCCTAGTCTCACCGATGGGCCACAACCACTCCACGTCAAGATGACTATGAGCAAGCAAGTAGAGCCTACCAAGAGGCGTGGACAAGCTACCACAGGTAGTGGGGCGTGTCTGCGGAGTATATTAGACTTAATCAGGCTTGAAAATAACCTCATGGAGGAGGCCTAGGTTCTTTCTCTAATTACTTCCTTATGGATGCCTATCTGCGCCACGGCCTCGGCAAGGTAGCCCTTGGGTATACTCAGGTAGGGCTGCAGTTCGGCGATGTCCACTATTTCCTCGATGTCCCTAACCTCCCTCTCTTTTATCATGTTTACCGGGTACTGTTTCTTTTCACCTATCAAGCCTCCATGCTGTAGGAAATCTTGATCAATCAGCCTCCCCGGAACCACTAATGCGGGGGATTCACTGGCATTGAGTGGTGCTGCTGGTAGTGTTGCTGGTGCTGTGCTTGCCGAGCTTACGAGGAGTATACTGGAGAAGGTGAGGAAGGGGGAGAAGCTGTCTACTGAGGAGATCATAGTCCTGCTGCTTGATCTAAACTACCGGCAGGTGTCTGATCTTCAGAAGCAGGTGCTGGAGCTCTACCGGCAACTTGACGCCAAGATTGAGGGGGTTAGGAGGGAGCTCTCTGATAGGATCACCGCCCTGGATAGGAAGGTTGACGGGATGCGTGGTGAGATGTTTGACCTGTATAGGCAGCTTGATAGGAAGATAGAGGCTACTAGGAGCCAGGTGGAGGAGACGCGTAGGGAGCTGCTGGTCAAGGTGGATGAGTTTAGGAGGGAGGTTAACCAGCGCTTGGACGCGGTATATCAGTTGCTTGTGAGGGCTGCTGGGCTTAGGGAGGGCTGATGTGGCGGGCCCGCCGGGATTTGAACCCGGGATCACCGGCTTAGAAGGCCGGCGCCCTATCCTGGCTAGGCTACGGGCCCAGCTGTTCCTGGCACCATTCCCGGTGCTGGCTTGATAGTATCTTCCTTAAATCGGTTATTTCTTTCCTCATTATGGTTGTTATTGCTAGTGCTGCTAGGTCTAGTAGTTTCTCTACTCTTCTTGCTATGACTGTGTCTGATGATGCTACTACTGTGTTTTTTCCGCGTCTTGATCTGAGGATTATTGTTGTGTCTGCCTTCTTTGAGGTTGCTGTTATGGCCCATGGGATTAGTTGTCTTATTTTTGCTGCTGTCTGGCCGGAGTGGGGTATTGCTGAGTCTATGACTATTATTGTCTTGTGTGGGTTGAGCCTCTTGATTGCCTCTGCTAGTATCCTGTATACTGTTGTGTCTCTTGGTGTTGGCTTTGTTGCTCCTAGTGCTGAGTCTCTTGTTAGGCCGTCTGTGCATCTTGCCACTAGGTGGTGGGTTTCCATGAGTGTTGCCTTGATTGGTGAGGCTTGGTTTGGTAGGTCTATGATTAGTGTCTTTCCGGCTGCTTCTCGTGGCTCTATGATCTTCCTTAGTGTCTCCTTTGACTCTGTTGGTGGGTGGATGCAGCGTTTTAGGAAGGCTTTCTCCTCGGCTGTGAGCTTGTAGGTTGCTGCTAGTAGTGCTAGTATCCTGTCCCTGTGGCGGTGGCCTCTGGCGAGGAGGGTGTAGTAGTCGTAGGCTGCTGCTTCTAGTTCTCTGCGCATTGTTTCTCTAGCTCCTCCTTGAAGGCCTTGATTATTTCTTCTGGCTGTCCCTCTGCTACTCCGGTTATGTGGTTTGGTTTTCCTCCTGCCTTCACTCCCTTGCTGCGTAGGTTTCTTGCTGCTTTTGCCAGGTCTAGTTTTGTTGTTGATGCTTCGATGTAGTATTTGCCGTTTAGTGGTGTTAGGATTACTGCTGTTTTGTCGCCGGGTTTCTCTGATAGTTTTAGTGAGATTAGGCGGGCTAGCTCCCTGTCGCCTAGTGGGAGTATTGTGGTGTAGAGTTTTGCTCCGCAGAGTGTCTCGGCCTTCTCCTCCATCTCTCTTATGATGTGTTCTGCTAGGAGGCTTTGTAGCCTCGCCGTCTTCTTCTTGGCTTCTTCTAGCTGCTTCTTGAGCTTCTCTATTCTTGCTGGGAGCTCCTCTATGCCTGCTCCTAGTCTTGATGCTGCGTCGTGTAGTATGTCTTCTAGCTTGGTGGCTGTCTTGGCTGTCTGTGTTGCGGCTGTTATCTCTAGCCTCACTACTCCGTCCTGTATCCTCTCGGTGTTGATTATCTTTATTGCCCCTACCTCGCCTGTGTTGGCTACGTGGGTTCCGTAGCATGCCTCGGTGTCTACGCCGGGTATCTCTACTATCCTTATCCACCTGCTTAGGGGTGGTGGTCCTCCCTGGTATAGTGTGAAGCCATACTTCTCCTCTGCTGCGTTCCTGTCCATCATCATTGTCTTCACGGGTATTCTCTCATCGATTATCCTGTTGGCCTCCTCCTCTATCCTTTTGACTAGGTCTCTTGTTAGTGGCTTGTGGTGTGTTATGTCTAGCCTTGCCTTCTCCGGTGTCTTCTCTGCGCCTGCCTGCCATACGTGGTTGCCGAGTATGCGTCTGGCTGCTGCTAGTAGTATGTGGACTGCTGTGTGGTGTCTCATTAGCTTGTATCTCCTCTCCCAGTCTATCTCTAGTGTTGCCTTCTCGCATGGTTTGAACGGCTTGTCGAGCACGTGTACTACTACGTCCTCGTGCTTGTAGACTGCCTTGACGCGGTACTTCTCGCCGCAGGCCCTTATCTCGCCGGTGTCGTGTAGCTGGCCGCCGCCGAGGGGGTAGAAGATTGTCTGGTCGAGGACTAGGAGGTTGCCGTGCCATGCGAGTGGCTTTGCCTCCGCCCTCCTCGTGTAGGGCTCTGCATGGTATAGTGGCTTGGTGGGCTTGCCAACCTTCTCTGCTAGCTCTACGACTTCTCTCGGCTTCTTCTCCTCGGGTGGCTTTGCCAGCCTTGTCGGCGCCTGGTGCCGTTTCGCGAGCTCTGCGTAGAAGTTTGGCGGGACCTCTACCTTTACGCCGTGTTTGGCTGCGATCTCTGCTACTAGGTCTGGTGGTGCTCCGTGGGAGTCGTAGAGCTGTAGTAGGTCCTCTAGTGTTATCTTCTTCCTGCGTCTCAGGAGTCTCTCGACGAGTCTCGCCGCCCTAGCTATCGTCTTCCTGTACCTCTCCTCCTCGGTGAGCACTGCGTCTATTATGTAGTCCTTGTTCCGTGTGAGTTGGGGGTAGTCCTGGCTCCAGTAGTCTATCTGTAGCCTTACCAGGTCTGCTGCGTCCACCGCCGCGCCCAGCCTGTCCAGTATCCTGAATATCCTCCTGGCGACGAGTCTTGCTAGGTAGCCCTCCCCGGTGTTTGAGGGTACTATGCCGTCTCCGAGCATTAGTGCGAGTGTCCTCGTGTAGTCCAGGGCCCTGTAGACGTCCCAGACCCTCCTCATCAACGCCTCTACCTTCTCTACGGGGTTGCCGGTCTCCCTCGCCATCGTCTCTATGTAGCGCTTCACGGTCTCCGGGTCGTCTGGGTCTATGTTGCCGGCGTCCCTGGCCGCTACCCATAGTATGTCTTCGGGGGGCTCCTCGACCCCTAGTATGTCGTGGAACCGGTGGAGGAGTGGGCCGTAGATCGCGTGGAGTGCTGTTGGCTTCTTGGAGAGCATCCATGTTATCCTCTCTATCCCGTAGCCGGTGTCTACTATCTTGATTGGCTGCTCCTCGTAGCCCCCGTCCACCACCCTATACTTCATGAAGACTAGTGTTGCCAGCTCCAGGCCTCCCACGGTTACCTCGAAGCATGGGCCTGCGTTTCCGCCGCCCTCCCACCAGGACTCCTTGAACACTATCTCCTCTGGTGGTATGCCGAGCTCCTTTGTGAAGAACTCGTACGCGTAGCGGACGGTCTCCTCCTTCCAGTAGACCTTCCTGTCTGGGTAGTTGAAGGCGTGGTGGCCGCCCATCTCGAAGCTTGTGAGGTGGCGGCCGAGGGTTATGCCGACGTTGTCTATGTCTTCGAGCCTTATGGAGGGCTGTACTATGACTAGGGGGTTTGCTGGTGGTGGTACCCTGCCGCTTGTGACGTGGGGCTGGAAGACGATTATGCTTGCAATGGTTAGGTAGAGGTCCCTCCTCCACCTAGCCACTACGGGCCTGGGGGGTATGGGTTTGTGTCCATGCCTCCTGAAGAACTCCTTGAAGAGGCTCCTCGTCTCACGCACGCTTAGGGGTGGCTTGGAGCGGTCGACCTCCCAGAACCGGTACCTGGTGCATGGGGCGTCGTTGCAGGTGTCGCGGGGGGTCTTGCTCCAGAAGTATGAGCCGCAGACCCTGCACCTCCTCCTCTCGAAGCCCTCCTCCGCGAAGAACCGGAGACGGTACTCGCTCTCGGGCACGGACACACTATGGCACCTAGGTATGCCTCGGAGGGTATGGTGAGGGTTTAAGGGTGTGTTTGGAGAAGAGGGTTGGAGGGCCTGCTAGAACCCGAAGAGACCCTCTAGGCCTGCTGCGAGCTCCTCCTCGCTGACGGCCTCCTTCTCCTCCTCTTCCTTCTCCTCTTCCTCCTTCTTCTCCTCCTCTTTCTTCTCCGGCTGCTGCGGCGCCGCTATGGTCACCTCTATGCCTAGCTCCTTCGCCTTGTCCCCGAGCGCTGCGACCACGGCTAGTGCCTTGGCTACTGCGTGGCGTATGACGAACTCCGCGGTCTCGGGTGTCACGTAGCCTGCCTCGGCCGCCACCATTAGTGCTCTGCGTACAGCCACCGGTATCGCTATCTTGAGTACCTCGGGCTCCGGGTAGCCTATCTCGACGCCGACCCATAGTGCTGCCTTGGCGGCCTCTATGACCTTTGACTCGTACTCCTTGAGGTCTAGGTGGAGCTCCTCGCCCGGTATGACTAGGCCATGGTCGTAGGCGGCCTTGAGGCTTATCTTCACCTCTATAGGCTCTATGCCGAGCTTCTGTAGGAGTGATGCGAGCTCAGGCGATATCTCGTCTCCGGGCTTCGCCGCGACCACGTCCTTCGTTATCCATATCGTGCCCTTCTGGACCCTTATCGGTATCTTGAGCTTACCGAACACGCTCATTATCGGGCCCGGCCTGAACCCCGTGTCGCCCGCCGGTATCGTTATCTCGCATGGGGCCTTCATCCCCGGCTTGGCTGGGGCGGTCACCCTCGTCTTGTCGAGTATCAGTGCGAGCTCGAAGGGGTTCATGTCTGTGAATATGAACATGTTGCTGCCGGTTAGGTACTTCTCGAGCTTCTCGGGTTCTATCCCCGCCCTGCTCAGGGCTAGGCGGAAGAGGGTGTTCTTCGCAACCCTCGTTACTATCCTATCCCCATACCTCTCATGGAGCTTCTTCTTTATCTTCTGGAGCTGGGCTGTCGGCACCCCCTCAATGCTCGCAATGCCTATCACGGGGTGCTGCTTTATGAGCTCAGCCAGCTCCTCTACCTCCCTGACCTTCCATTCGGGTATCTTCTTCCTCCTCTTAATCATCACGGCGTGGAGCATTAAGCGTCACCCACGGCCTCCCGGGGAGGGACGGGCTCCCGGTGCAAGGATTTAAGGGGTTACCTTAGCTTTACCTCGACGGGCGGCCCCATCGTAGTCTTCACTATTACGCGGGCGATGTTGTGCCTCGGGTTCTTCAGCTTGCCCTCAATGGCCTGCAGTACCTTGTACGCGTTGTCCGCTATCTCGTTCACCGGCATATCCTCCGTGCCTATCCTGCACATGACCTGCGGCTGGTCCTTCGTGCGTAGCCTGACCGCGGAGCGGTAGCGCTGGACTATCTGTGCTGGGTCGGCGTTGGGGGGTACTGGTACTGGCGGCTTGCCCCTCGGGCCGAGGGCTGGGCCTAGGACCCTGCCGGCTAGCGGCATTAGGTTTACCTGTACGAGCACCCAGTCGCAGTACTCCGCTATCTTCTTCGCGGCCTTCCTGTTCCCGACCAGCTCCTGCAACTCCCTCCTGTTAATCACCCTGTCGGCTACCTCCTTCGCCTTCATCTCGAGGTCTCCTTCCGCCACTATGCATATCTTCACGGGCTTCCTGGGCGGGTGTGGTAGGAAGACTACCTCCCTTATCCTGCCCTGCGGCGACCTCGGGTCTACGTCGCGCAGCACTACTATGAGTTCCACGGACTGCTTGAAGTTCCTCTTGGGGGAGGCTTTTAGGGCCTCCTCTATCGCCTTCTCCATGTTGCTCCTAGGTATGAACGACACGGCCCGCACACCTCACCGTCTACGCCTTAAGCCATTCCTCCTCGTGTTTCGCCAGCACAGCGTCATATAGGCCTTCCTCCACCTCCCTCACAACCTGCTTGGGGTCCTTACCGTCTACTGTTATCCCTATGCACCTGGCCGTGCCTAGTATCGTCTTCACTGCTGCCTTCAGCGTCTTGCATATGAGTGCTGGCTTCTTGAGTATGGCTATCTCGACTATCTTCTCGAAGGGTAGGTCTCCTATCTTCTTATGCATGGGGTCTCCGGAGGGCTCCTTCGCGCCGACGGCGTGGAGTAGGAGCTCTGTTGTTGTTGGCGGCTTGACCTCTATCTCGTACTCCTTGGTGTCCTCGTCTATCATGACCTTGACTGTTACCTCGAACCCCTTGTACCTCTCAATAGCCTTGTTCACGTCCTCCATTATCTTGGCGGGGTCTAGGCCTAGCTTGCTCGCAGCCTGCTCTAGGGCTGGGGGCACCTCCTTAGCCCCGGGCTTCACCTTGATGGTTACTACCCTCAGTTTACCCATCCCTGCCTCACCTCCTCTCCCTCATGGGCCTCACGGAGCCTCCTGGCACCGTTATCTGGAGGGGGTAGGACGCGTCAAGTAGTTTTAAGACTACCTCGTTCCTTGCCTTATCTACCCTCACTACCTGGCCCTTCATTCCACGGAATGGCCCGGAGACTATCTCCACGAAGTCCCCGGGCTTCAGTGCT
Source organism: Thermoproteota archaeon (assembly GCA_013153145.1). GTDB lineage: Archaea > Thermoproteota > Thermoprotei_A > Sulfolobales > Pyrodictiaceae > JAADEY01. The sequence continues at coordinate 11,259 of JAADEY010000004.1, forward strand.
TCTATGAGGGCCTGCGGCTTCAACAGCTTCTCGACCTCCTCGGTCTTCAGTATGCCGGGCACTATGCCCTTCGCGTACCTTATGCCGTGGATGACTGTGGCCACGTGGTGTGCTGCCGGCGCCTCGACGATTATGTACCCCCTTATATCGGGGAGTATGGTTATCGATGCTATAGGCACGTTCTCCGTCTTAGCCCTCATCTCGGCTATGAGTGCTACGTCGAGCTCCCTCCCCGCTACAGTCCTCACCGCGTAGAGCTTCATCTGCCTAGGGGGCTTGGCCTCCGCTTCAGCCACCTCGACACACCCATACCGCTGTGTAAGGGAGGGCTGGCGGGCCCCTGGAACAGGGGGTTAGGAGCCGAGGAGTATGAAGGCTGTCAGGTGTATGATGTATGCTATTACGCCTACTATCACGAGGCCTAGTACCACTGCTTTCAGGTTCTGCTTGAACTCCTCCCTAGTCGGCTTCTTGACCCTCATCAGGGTGAGTTGCCAGCCCTTCATAGACTCCTTGACTGCCTTCAGTATGCTCTTCCTCTCCGTCCGCTGGGCCATACTCCTGCCCCCTTCCTCCCGGCCACTTCTAGGCCTCTAGCCCCTCAAAAATCCTCTCGGCAAATATCCTGGGGTCGAAGCGCTCCAAGTCCTCGTAGCCTTGACCCGTACCGATGAAGATTATTGGCTTCCCGGTTGCATGTATGAGGCTTATCGCTGTGCCTCCCTTCACGTCCGCGTCGACCTTTGTCAATACTAGGAGGTCTATGCCCACACCCTCATCGAATGCCTTCGCCTGCTCAACTGCATCATTGCCTGTGAGTGCGTCTACCACCAGTAGCTTGTAGTCTGGCTCGGCAACCCTCACGAGCTTCCTCAACTCCTCCATTAGGTCTACGTCGGCGTGCATCCTGCCGGCAGTGTCTATGAGGAGTACCTTGTAGTTCCTCGCCCTCGCATACTCTATCGCGTCGTAGACCACTGCTGCCGGGTCGGAGCCATACCTTGCAGTTATTATTGGTAGGCCGAGGCGGTCGGCATGCCTCTTGAGCTGCTCCTGGGCCCCAGCCCTATAGGTGTCCGCAGCAACTATGACCGGTGTTATGCCGTGCTTCTTGAAGTAGTAGGCTACCTTTGCTATCGTCGTCGTCTTCCCTACTCCGTTGACGCCGAAGAAGACTAGCTTGAGTAGGCGCCTCGACTTCGCCTCCCTCAATAAGTCTATGTCTGTCTTCCCCTTCTCCAGTATGGAGAGCACCGCCTCGCGGAAGGCCTGCATGACATACTTCTTCGGGTCTGTGAACCTCCCTATCTTCACGCCGACGAGCCTCTTCTTGAGCTCCTCGGCTATAGCCTCCGCGGTTTCGAACGCGACATCACTCTCAACAAGCCCTATAACTAGGTCTTCGAGGAGCGGCTCGATATCCTCCTCACGCAGCTCACGGTAAGCAACCTTACTAGTTATCTTCTGCGCGGCCTGCGAGACGAAGCTCTTAACGACCTTCTTCAGCCTATTGAACACCAAGGCTCACACTTCACCCGGGCCCAAACCACTAAGACATCCAAGGGGGAGGAGGAGCCCAGGCCCCTCTATACCCTCCTCCCTCCAGTAGGAGGAGGAAGCCTCCCCGGCCGGAGGGATGCCCCTGGCAGCCCCCTGGGGGCTAGGGGCTGGATGGGGATGGGGATTGTCTTAGCGCTTTCTCTGCCCCTGCTGAGCCCTTCTGGCGGCCTCGACTGCCTGCTCTACTGCTGCGCGGAGGTTCTGGTAGTACTGGGCTACGCTCATTAGCTCGCGGCGGTAGTTGTCTAGGAGCCTGGCTGTCTTTGCTCTCTCGTCTCTTATGAGGTCTAGTGCTTTTTCTCTTGGGAGCTCCGCGTATAGGTCTAGGCCTAGGTGTATGAGGAGCTTGTCTGGGTTTACTGGTTTTGCCTTGAAGTAGACCTCTCCGGCCCCGTCCACCGATGCCATTATCTCGGCGTTCTCGTCGAGCATTTGTATGGCGTCTTCCGTCTCGGTGAGCCTGGCTATCCTCTGCTCCAGCGCTGTTATGAGGGTCTGGAGCCTGCCCATGTAGTCCTCGAGGGCGGCGAGCTGTGCTAGGGCCTCCTGGAGGCTCATGCCCTGCGGCTGCTCAGTCAACCTTCACCCACCTCTTGAGCTCGGCTAGCCTCAGTAGGTTCATGTCCTCCAGCTCCTCGGGGCTTATCGGCTCGACGCTCTCAATCACTATGTGGTACCTCTTCACCTTATGCCTGCTGCCAAGCTCCGATAAGACTTTCTCAACGGCGTGCTCGGGCTTCACAGCCCTAACGTCTATGGTGAACTTCCTCCACTCGGGGTTCTTGTAGTGGCGGAGCAGCATCCTCCCCTTAACCCTGTAAAACCTGACCTCCATGGCCTCGGCCCCGGCTGCTAGGGGGTTCAGTCTTCTGGTCTTAAGGCTTGCTGGATCCTCATCAGCTCTGGGCCGGTGGTCTCGTCGCCTACTAGGACTCCCTTGTCGTTTGCCACTATGCCCGCCTTGACGAAGTATACGCCGAAGTTCACTGTACCGGTGAGGAATTCTACTCCGAAGAGGTTGTTTAGTATCTTCAGCTCCTCCTCGCTGACGCTGGGGTGTACTAGGCCGCCCTTATTCGTCACAACCATCATTGATCCGACCGTGGGTATGTTAGCCAGCTCCCTCCTCAACACCACCTCGACGCCGAGCGCCTCCTTTATGACTGGTATCGTGGATGGGTCTATCATCCTTGAGACTAGTGCTGCCCTCGAGTTGGCTACTATGAGGTTCCCGAGCGCTGTCGCCTTGACGTTCAAAACAACTATCTTCATCTTGCTTGATAGCTGCTCCTTGAGGTACTCGTATTCCTCGGGCTTCACTATCCTCGGCAATAATATGCCCTTATCATTGCCTGCGAGCAATACGCCGTTTATGACCATGTCGGCTATCTTCGTCTCAAGAACCTCCACTCCCAGCACGTCCTCAATCTTCTTCTTCTCCCGCTGAGTCACGCCGGGCGGTACTATGGCTACGTGGTTGTTGGCGAAGAGGTATACTCCTATGTTGGGGTTGCCATAGACGCTCATAAGCTCGATCAAGGCAGTGACGCACCATAAAGGATACCTATTACCCTATCCCCTTAAAACCTGGCCTTACCTCTTCTTCTGCCTGACCAGTAGAACCTTGACCGTCCCCTTCTCGGGGTCCTTGACTGCCTTGACTGTTATCCTCCTCGGCGGCTTCTCAATACCCCTACTCCATATGTACTCGTTAACGTCGGTGTGTATGATCACCTTCTCGGGCTCGACGCCGAAGTGCCTCGCTATGAACCTCCTCACCGCCTTGACTGCCCTGGCCGCGCGGTTCGTCCTCCTACCCCAGTATATGCGGCCTAGGGGGATCGTGTAGATCATCTCCTTCTTCTCCTTCACCGCGGCCACCCCACGTTATCAGAGCTTGAGGCTCACCCTCCTCCAATGCCTCCTGCGCGGATGCGTGGTGAACCTCCTATTAGTCTTCATCGTGACCCATAGGGGTACTGGGCTGTTCGACTTATAGGCCCTTGCCAGCCTAAGCTTCCGTGCGAGCGGCTTGTTGCGCGCCATGGCCTAATCCTCCTCCCCCTGGGGCTGCCCTGTGAGTGGGGTTCTGCGGCGTGTTAGAAGCCGCCCCTTCTCTTAACCCTTATCCTTGTCTCGCGGTGTGTCTGCTCGTAGATTGTGCTTAGTAGCTGCTTCACTATGTCTTCGTCGACTGGTGGTCTGAGTCTGCCGCTCTGGACGAGTGCTATTAGCTGGTCCTCGACGAACTGTGCCAGGTCTGGGCGTACTAGCCTCACGTTTGCTAGGCGTTCTCTCGCCTTTGGCGTGAGGATGGCTCTTAGTAGTGCCTCTCTCCTAGCCCTGGCCTCTGCCTCCGCCTTCCTCCTTGCCTCTTCCTCGAGGAGTCTGCGTTGTAGCTCGAGGAGCTTCTTCCTCTTTATTGCTTCTAGCTCGTCGTAGTCCCCCCCGCCGGCCTCATAGTAGCTCACGGTTGTCGCCTCCCTCCTCCTCTAGAGGGTTTCTTGCCCGGCCTTATGCGGGTTTCCCCGTGTTTCGTGGTTTAGGCTGAGAGGTATTTCTTGAGCTCCGGCATCCTCTCCGCCAGCTCCTTCATTATCTCGTAGGCCGTGTTGTCCAGTAGGCTGCGCCCCCGGGGTGTCAGGACTCTGCCGCGGCGTGGGAGTTTCCTTACGAGGCCCGCTCTCTCGAGCTGCTGGAGTATCTTCCTTATCACTGAGCCCGACGCCTTGTAGAAGTGCTCGGGGGCTACGCCCCTGTTCATCCTGCCCCCGTAGGCTGTGCGGAGCCTTTCTATGCCGACTGGGCGGCCGTACTTGTAGAGCTTGCGTAGTATGCTGGCTGCCCTGTAGTACCACCAGTCGGGGTTCTCGGGGGGCCTCTCCTTATGCACGCCTGTCTTTACGTAGTAGGCCCAGGCTGGGGGCTTTATGTGGGGGTTTCTTTTGAGCTTCTCGGCGAGCCTCTCTATTAGCAGGTTTGCGGGGACTTCGAGGGCTGTTACCATGTATTCCTCCCGTTACCCGTGCCCCTCCTCCCTGGTTTTTAAGCTTCGCAGCCTCCTTGTCGTATAGTATGAAGGTTCTGCCTCTCACGTCTAGTAGTAGTGCGCCGGTCTTTTCTGCGACGTATCGGGCGAGCTGCCTTCTATCCATGCCGCTCGAGATTATAGCGGTTCTCAACGCCTTTACCTTGACTATTCCCTTCTCCTTGAGCCTCCTCTTTATCTCCCTTATCACTGCCTCCGAGGGGCCATGCTTCCCTATTATGACGTCCGCCGGCCCCTGCTGCGCCTCCTCCTTGAGCCTCTTGAGCCACCTCTTCATGACTTCCTCTCCTCTATCCTCAGCATGTAGCCGCAGAGGAGGCATGTCGTTGTTATCCTTATGTGCTTACCTCTACTCCTGAGCCTAACCCTGGCGGTGACCCCCGGCACTAGGGGGGCGTGGCAGTTTGGGCATATTGCTCTGCGGAGGGGTATGGGTTTTCTCACTCTTAGCCGCCGGTGTATCTCCAGGGCATGTTCTATGAGCCTCCTCGCCGTCTCGTAGTCCCCTCTTCTTGCCCGCTCAACGCTCAGCCTGTAGAGCTGGAGCATTGCCTGCCTCGCTATGTCTATGGCTAGTCTCCTAGCATCTATTTTCCTGCGCTGCCGGTGTTGCTCGCGGGGCATGCCTGCTTGCGGGGGGCTGGCGGGGCCTTAAAGCTGGTGTTGGCTGAGGCTGCCTTGGAGCTTGTTCCTAGGGAGCTTTGGAGTCATCCGGCGGTGTATAAGTCTGCGAGGAAGAGGGGGAAGAGGCCCGGCGAGATCCTGCTTGATAGGAGCCTCCATCACGCCGCTATGAAGGGGCTGAGCGGCTCGCTTAAGAGGGGTAGGCCGGACATAGTGCATTTCTGCATGCTTGAGGCCCTCGGAAGCCCGCTTAACAGGGCTGGGATGCTCGAGGTCTACGTGCACACGGTCGGCGACTACGTCATATTCGTTGACCCCTCCACACGGCTCCCAAGGAACTATAACAGGTTTGTTGGCTTGATGGAGCAGTTGTTTGCCGAGGGCTCCGTGCCGCCTGGCTCCGAGAAGCCACTTATGTGGCTGAAGCCGATGAAGCTAGGCGCCCTGGTGAGGAGGCTGAGGCCGGAGAGGGTCATACTCCTCAGCGAGAGGGGGGAGAGGAGGAGGCTTAGGGAGATCGCAGGGCTGATCGCCTCCGATCTAGCGGGGAGTGTTGTCATAGTTGGCGCGTTCCCGCATGGAGACTTCAGCGAGGAGGCCTATAGCGTCGCGACGCACGTATACAGCTTCTACCCCGAGACGCTCGATGCATGGGTTGTTGTCTCCCACCTTCTTGCACTAGTAGCGGATCAGGTGGGGGTGATCTAGCCTCCTTGATGATAGTCCATGCACTCACCCCTGCAGCGAGGGCCGCCCTGGCCTGGGGGGTTGTATGCCTCGCTGTAGCCATAGCAGCATTGATTATTAGGCTAATAATACCCTCGGAGCCCGTGAGGAGGGCCACGGCCGCGATAATAGCCGTTCTACTCCCAGTCATCCTACTCGGGGAAGTCGTACCGGTGATAATAGAGCCTAGGGTGCAAGTCACAGTGCTACCATTCATACTAGTAATGAAGTATAACGGCAGAGGAGTCATAGCCATCGACTTCACACAGCTATTCGCCCTCTACCTCATATATGAGGGTATCAGCCTTTACAAAGCGAAAACTAGAAGAACCCCCCGCTGAAAAGCCTCTTGTCATGGCGCGGCTGCCGCGGTAGTATAGCCCGGCCAAGTATGCGGGCCTCTCGAGCCCGTGACCCGGGTTCAAATCCCGGCCGCGGCACCACACGGCCGGGCACCCTTTCCTCACTCCCTCTCTCGCGTCAAGCCTTCAGACATAGTAATTAATTCTCTCCCATTGCTCATGAGGCAGGCCCTATCTGTGGGTGTGTCTTTCTCCGGTGCCGCGCCGGGTGGGTTGAGGAGGGGTTTAGCTGTCGGGGCTTCGGGGGGTCTTGTTTGATGTGTTTCAATTGGTTTAGAGGAATGTTGTTAGGTCTGTTGGGAGTCTTCCTTCTCTTAGTTGTTGTGGTGTTATGTTTCCGTGGTCTAGTTGTCTTGCTGCGATTCGTGAGTAGTGGTCTGCGTGGTATATTGGTATTGGTAGGTAGTGGCGTGGGTGCAGGAGTTGTTTGACTATCTCGACTGCGTGTTGTAGGCTTATGTATGCTCCCTGGCTTATGTAGAGGTCTTTTCCTCTGTGGGTTATTATTACTGCTACTATTTCGCCGTGGTGTTCGAGTACTCTTGTGCCGTTTACTATTTTCTCTCTGCCGGTGAGCCTTGATTTTGCTACTCCTATTGTTGGTTTCTTGACTGCCATCCCTATGTGTGTCGCTATTCCTGTTCTGCGTGGGTGGGAGAGGCCGTGGCCGTCTATTAGGAGGATGTCGCAGGGTGTGTTTAGTCTCCTGTATGCTGTGTAGAAGAGGGGTGCTTCACGGAAGGCTAGGAGTCCGGGTATGTATTTGAGGGGTGCTTCTCCTATGCTGTATGCGACTTCGATTAGTTCCCCGTCTTGTCTGCATGCTATTGCTGCTGCTACTCCCCCGTATTTGCGTGAGTATGCTGCGTCTATTGCGCAGTATGTGTTTGGTTTCTTTGGGGCCTTGTCTGTCGTGTCTATCTTTTCGGCTATCTTCCTCTGTAGTTTTATGAGTCTCCTTATGCTTATCTCCATGGGTGGTCACTAGAGCTGTATTATTCTGGACTCCTCGTGTACTTCTATCTTCCCTGGTGCTTTGACTCTGAAGGCTAGTATGTCTATGCCGTCGCCAGATATGGGGTCTCTTTCTAGGGCTGCCTTCATTGCCCTTAGTACTAGGTTGTATGCTTTCTCGTACTCTAGTTGCTTGTTGTATTCTGCCTCGAGGACGCCTACTGCTATGGGTGCGCCGGAGCCTAGGGCTGCGTAGTCGTCCTCTATTAGTGAGCCTAGTGCGTCCATGACGTAGAGCCTCGGCTTGTTGTCGTGGTCTATTCCGCCTACGAGCGTCTCTGATATGAATGGGAAGATTTTGTTCTCGTAGAGTATTGCTGCGAGTAGTCTTGCTGCTGTCTTTACGGTCATGGGTTTTCTTGTGACGAGCTCGTAGTATTTTATGTTTGCATGCATTAGCTTGCTTATGGCCTGCATGTCTGCGAACAGGCCTGCGCAGGCTATGCCTATCCTATCCGTTATCTTGAAGACCTTCTTGCCGGCCTTGCTCATTACGAAGCCGCTGTATGATACCCTCTTCTCTGAGGCGAGTATGACGTAGTCGGGGCCCCGGACCCCGATCGTGGTTGCGCCGATGCCGTAGTCCTGGTATGACATGACGCCCTCTTCCTCCCCAGGGAGTGGTGAGCCTGCCGGCTGCCAGGTATAAACTGCTTCCTTGAGGCCCGTGGCGGGATTAGTTTTGGTCTGGTGTCAGGCGCTGGGCTTAGGCGTCTACACTCCCTGCATATCTCCAAGCCTAACTCGATAACTGGAAGGTGGCGGAGCGTGCATCGATATGATGCTCGCTGTCATAGGGAGGAGGAACCGCTGCCCGGTCTGTGGTTCACGTAGCCTCGTGTTGACGAGGGAGGGGCTTGTATGCAGGGGCTGCGGCCTAGTGCTTGAGGACACCGTCTTCGCGCTCGATACTCCCTGGAGTGGCGTTGAGGAGGAGAGGGTTGCAGGGAGGGGTGGGAGGTATGAGGGCATGAGGGTATCATCTGCAGTCACTAGGCTTGCCAGGGCAGCTGGGGTTAGGGGTGTTGAGCTTGCATCTAAGCTCTCGAGGGAGCTCGTGACCCTAATAGACATGGATCCCGAAGGCGCGAAGGATGTGGCCTCGAATGACTGCCTCCGTAAACTCATGCGCCGCCGCCGTAGGAGGCCAGGGGAGGTTGCGGCAATCCTCTACACCGTGATGAGCATGAGGAGGCATGGCGCTCCGCCACTGCCCTCACTGCTTGCATCCATGTACTCTCTCCCGAGGAGGAAGGCGAAGCGGATAATCCATGCCGTGAGGATATGCATGGAGGGCGGCGACATATAGGCCCCCAGGGGCTAGGGGCTGCCATGGGTATACCTAGATGGAGTTGAGCGAGAAGTGGGCCGAGAGGCTTAGGGAGGCCGAGCTATGTAAGAATGTCTACCGCGTGTTTAGAGAGACTCCGATACCTACATGCAGGGATATAGTGGAGAAGGCCGGAAGGGAGTATAGGAAGGCCGCCGGGGGCACGCGGAACTGGAGGGAGGTTGAAGCTAGGAGACTGCAGGCCGTCTACCATACAGTGCGCAGGGCCTTGAAGAGGATCCTAGAGCTCCCGAAGCCCGAGGAGATGAGCACGTTCCACCGCGAGCTCGTTGACGCGGCTGTAGGTCTTGATGCCTATAGGAAGGCTCTTGACAGGGTTAGGAGGAGCCTGCATCTCGCAAAGAGGTTCTACTCGGATTACATAGTACTGGTCACGACCTCAAGGAGTCGTAGGGAGGCGGCACGGTATAGGAGGGAGGGCTGTGGCAGGATACTCTCACTAATCCACCGGCTCTGCAGGCACCTCGAGATCCTCGAGAATGTTAGAAGGGAGGTGTTAAATGCTCATATAGTTGCTGAAGGCCTACCAGTCGTTGTCGTAGCCGGCGCGCCCAACACAGGCAAGTCTACACTAATATCAAGACTGTCAACGGCTGCACCAGAGGTAGCACCATACCCCTTCACAACCAAGAACGTCATCGTAGGCAAGGTTAAGCCCCTCAGCCGCAACTGCATCGACTACTACATGGTTGATGTACCGGGCCTCCTGGACCGGGAGCCTAGGAGCGAGGCCGAGAAGAGGGCTGTCGCGGCAATCAAGACGCTAACCGACGTGCTCGTCTTCATGCTCGACCCCACGGGCACCGCGGTGGAGCCCCTCGATAGGCAGCTCGAGCTACTGAGAAGGATCAACGAACTCATACACCCAGCACCCCTAATAATAGCCATCAACAAGATAGATGCAGCCACACGCGCCGAGGTGATAGATGCACTCCGGAGAGCCGAGGAGCTCTGCCGTGAAACCCCCTCCTGCAGGCGGGTCGTGGCGGTCTCAGCACTAAGGGGTGACAACCTCGAGGAGCTGCAAAGGGAGGTTGAGAAGCTGATAGCAGAGATGCTCACCGCTGCAGGCAGAGCCCCCTAACCCTGGCAACGAACGGCTTCTCCCTCTCACCGCCCCTAACCAGCTCGACGACACCCCTATCGCCAGCCATGATCCTCGCCACCTCCATGTTGGTGTACGCGTGCATCGTGAGCCTAGCACCACCAAGCAGAGACTCCCCACACGCAAGCAGCGCTATGGGGAACAACATGTCAGATGCATGCCTATCAAGAGCCATCCCCGTCTCAAGGTCCTCCAGGAGCTTCTTCGCAGCCTCCTCGCCCACCACCTCAGCCCTCTTCCCACGAGCACCTAGACTATCACCGCCAAGCACACTATGCTCAGTCAAAGCCCACACAACCACCCCACTACCAGGCCCTAGATGCCTATCCCTACTAGGCTCATACCACTCAACATCCACGTGCACCGGCACCCCACTAAGCCTGGAGCGCAGCAGCTCCATAGCAGCCCTAGCCTGCCTCTCAGCAACATGCCTCGGGAGCCTCACTGCATGAGACAAGCCCTCAACCCTCCTCACCTCACCCCTCTCAACGAGACTAACCGCCCTAAGCCTTCCAGGCGGCTCCGCGACACGGAAGACAACCCTACCACCACCACGAGGATAATGACCACGCCTATAGAGCTCAACCTCAACCCTAAACCCAAACCTCTCAAGAAGCCTGGATAATACAAACCTAACATAGTCTATCGGCGGGCTCCAAGGCACATCAGTACCACCCCTCAACTCTACCTCAACAGGCCCAGGCACGAAGGGCAGCACCGGCATCAAGGCCTGGAAAACAAGCGTCACACTACCCGCAGTACCTATGTCAAACCTGAACCTCCCAGACCTCAACCCATCAGGCTCAAACTCCAACACAGTCGAGCCGAGCCTAAGCCCCCTCACACGAGCATTGGAGATAGCCGCAACCGCCTTGACGGCAATCATATGCTGTCTCCGGAGACCCGGGTTAGGCCTACCAGCACGGATATTGATTATACGTATAGGCTTCCCAAGAACAGCCGACAAACCCAAAGCAGTACGAAGTATCTGCCCACCACCCTCCCCCATACTACCATCAATAACTATCAAGCAGTACCACCCCCACCGGAGCACCCATAGATCCTCCTAAGCCTACCAACACCATCAATACCATCAATATAGCTCGCGACACAGGCAGGCACAAGGCTGCGCCACGACTCATCACCACTAACCATTAGGCTCCTAATCCTAGTACCGCTACAGACCTCCCTACGGTAAAACGGGGGCTCAGCGACCGGGTAACCATAATCCCTAAACAGCTCCGCAACAAGCCTATTACCAGTAACCACCAGGTGGAACCTCGGCACCATAGTCTCCAGGTACCTCGGCCAGACAGGATTCATGTTTATGTCCTGGAGAGGCACGAAACGGAAAGCCGCGAGAGGGAGGCCCGCCTCCCTAACCGCACAGCGCAGCATCTCAAGCCTCTCCGAGACTGTAAACGGGTTCTTCAACGTGTAGCTCTCCTGCGCAGACCCAATAACCACAACGACCTCGTCGGCGAACCCTAGGCACCATGACAATACATGAATATGGCCGAGATGAGGAGGCTGAAACCTACCCACAAAGAGAACTCTTAACACCCCTCAAAACACCCCCTCCCGCGGCCAGACAGCGTCTTGCAGCACCTAGCCACCCTGATTCACGAGGAGCTATTCAAAGCCTTCTCCAGGCTCCCCACGCCGCCACCAGGCATAGCCGAGCTAGCCAGGAGGCTAGGCATGGAGGACAGGTATGCAGCAAGACTAGTAGAACTACTCGGCGAAGACGAGGCAAGAGAACTACTAGCAGCGGGGCCGGACAGCATACACGAAACCATAAGGGTAAACACGCTCAAAGCAACGAGGCGGGCCGTCGCGGAGAGGCTCGAGAAGGAGGGCTTTAAGGTAAAGGAGTACACGCCGACACCCTACGGCCTAATCATACTAGAGAAGCCATACTCTCCAGGCGCCAGCAAGGAGTACCTCAAAGGCCTATACACGATACAGGGGCCGGCGAGCATGCAGGCAGTGCTAGCACTCCAGCCGATACCGCGCGGCAAGCCGGTACTAGACCTCTGCAGCGGGGCAGGAGTAAAAGCGACACAAATAGCCCAGCACACCAGTGCACCAATAATCAGCATAGACGTATCGCGCAGGAAACTACTAGCATTAAGGAACAACGCAGCCAGGCTGGGAACACCAAACATAGTAGCAGTGAGGGCAGACGCGGCAACCATCAAGCTAGGGGCAAGGTTTGAGAGAATACTACTCGACGCGCCATGCACCGGCGAGGGGCTAATCCCCCTGCCGAGGGGACGCAGGATAAAACGAACCCTACACGGCCTCGTAGAGAGAGTACAGCTACAAGTGGAGCTACTCCTAAACGCTGCTAGACACCTCGCCCCCGGAGGAGTACTGGTATACGCTACATGTAGCACAGCCGTGGAGGAGAACGAGTACGTGGTCTCGAAGGCCATCCAGCTAGAGGAAGGCCTCACACTCGAGCCACCACCACTAGACATAGGCTCCCCCGGCGTCAACGACTACCTAGGCCTGCCCCTAGCGGAGGAGGCCAGGTACTGCACGAGACTCTACCCGCAGAGACACTCCACAGAGGGGTTCACCATATGCAGGCTGAGAAGGACTGCATAGAGGCGCTAAGGCTCCTAGCAGGCCTCAGTAAATGCATAGGAGCAAACACCTCCTGGGCAAGGATAAGATGCGTTAAGGGCAGGAAGGGCATCAACCTATACCTGCACACAATAAGCCAAGAGACCCTAGAGATCCTGAAGGAAGCCGACATACTATCCTACGGGGTCCACATAGCAGTATACACTAGAGGAAGGAGGGGCAGACACATCCTCCTACCCTCCCTAGGCCTGCTAAACTACATACGCACACCAAGAACCTACGTACGCGTGAACAGGAAGGCGGCGATACTGTTCACCTACGGCCGCGACATACTCCCAGAAGGCATCATAGAGCTGCGCAAACCCCCACGGGAATGCCCAAACATACTCCCAGTCCTCGACGAGTACGGCGAACCGATAGGATGGGGGCGGCTGAACCTAAGCCAGGGCAAGCCTATTATAGAAAACCTGCTCGACGTAGGCTGGTATCTAAGAAGCGGGGTCTAGCCATGCCATTCAATGAGGGCGACTTCGTACTCGTCAACTACACGCTCAGGATAAAGGGTACGGGGGAGGTCGTGGACACCACAGACCCCGACATAGCCAGGAAGGCAGGCATATACGATGAGGGTAAGCGTTACGGGCCGAGGCTAGTAGTCATCGGCGAGGGTAGGCTCATCAAGGGCCTCGAGAAGGCTATAAGGGAGATGAATGTAGGCGAGAAGAAGACAGTCGAAATACCCCCCGAGGAGGCGTACGGCAAGAGAGACCCATCAAAAGTCAAGATACTACCTAGAAGCTACTTCACGAGGCAGGGTATCAGGCCCGAGCCGGGAAGAATGGTCGACATAGGCGGGAGAACCGGGATCATAAGGAGTGTGACGGGCGGCAGAGTCGTAGTAGACTTCAACCACCCCCTGGCAGGGAAGACCCTTGAAGCAGAGATAGAGGTTGTAAAGAAGGTCGACGAGGTACCCGAGAAGGTCAAGCTCCTCCTACTACGCCGCCTACCACCGAGGATAGAGGAGGACGAGGTGGAGGTGGAGTACAAGGCGGAGTCGAAGGAGGCTATAGTCAAGCTCCCGGGCAAGATAATAGATGTCCCCGACGCACAGCTCGTTAAGAGGATAGTAGTAGACGAGGTCGCCCGGTACATACCCGAGATAGAGGACATGGAGTTCCGTGAACGCGTCCACGTGGCGCCGCCTTCGAAGAAGTAGCCTTACTCTATGACCCTCGTGACCCTTGCCAGTTTTTCGGCCGCCTCCGGCGTAAGGCCCGTCTCTCCGAGGATGGTGTAGCGCTCCGGCCTAATCCTGTGCGCGAGGACGAGGGCCTTCACTATATACCTCTCCTCTATCCCGAGCTCCCTCGCATTGACCGGCAGGCCTATGCGTTTAAGGGTGCGCCTGACCGCGAGCCACCTCCCACCATGGAGGTACATCATCATTATCGTGCCGACGGCCACCTGCTCTCCATGCAGGGCTGGCCTGGGTGCAACCAGGTCGAGTGCATGGCTGAAGAGGTGTTCGGAGCCGCTCGCAGGCCTCGTGGAGCCCGCGATGCACATCGCGACGCCGCTGCTTATGAGGCCCTCGACGACTATCCTCGCTGCCTCGACGCCGCCCTTGGCTATGATGTCCGAGTACCTTATCACGTGCTTCGCCGAGAGGAGCGCCAGGCTTGCAGCATACTCCCCGTAGTACTCGCCCTTCAGCCTATGCGCCAGCCTCCAATCCCTCACAGCCGTCAGCTTGGCGACGAGGTCCCCGGCACCCGCCTTCAACAGCCTCTGAGGAGCCCTAGCTATTATGGAGACGTCGGCCACCACCGCGAGCGGCGTCGCAGCCCGCACCGAGTGCGGCTTCCCAAGCCCCTTCAGCGACGCGAAGGGGGACGCTATCCCATCATGGGATGCGCTCGTCGGGACGCTCACGAAGAACGCTGAGAGCTTGTAGGCTGTGTACTTCGCGAGGTCTATAGCCTTACCGCCGCCGAAACCAATGATTATCCTGGCGCCGATCTCCCTGGCCTTCCGGAGTATCCTTGCAGCCTCGTCCAGGCTCGGCCTCTCGGCGATAACGAAGACGTAGTCCGTGTAGCCCTTAGACTTCAAGGCCTCCTCGAGCTCGCCGCCATAGAGCCGGTAGACGTGGGGCCCGGTGACGACAAGTATCCTTCCATCAAGCCCCAGCTCCCTCAGCACAGTCCCCACGACAGCTACAACGCCCTCGCCGACCACAATCTTCTTCGGCAGCTCTATGGTGTGTATGCTCGGCCCAGACATGACCATACCCAGGCCACTTCTGAGACTCCAGGCACCTTAGCACATATTATACCTAGCCCGAGCCCCGCCCTATGCGGGAGTGTTCTACGCCCCAGCCAGGCTGGAGGGATAGGCCGTGCAGAGACCATGGCATCCTGCCAGAGCTAGGCCGCCAGTCCTAAAGGGCACCACGACGGTCGGCCTACGCCTAAGGAACCACGTGGTGCTCGGCGCCGATAGGAGGGCCACGGCGGGCTACTATGTCGCCCACAAGCACGTGAAGAAGATAGTGAAGCTCACCGACTACATGGCAATGACGACGGCAGGCCTTGTGGCGGATGCACAGGTGCTGGCCGAGTGGGTTAGGACGAGGGCACGGCTATACGAGATGGAGACCAGGAAGAGGATGCCCGTATCCGTAGCCGCAAACCTGCTAGCCTCAATACTCCTCACGAGCAGGAGGCAGTACTTCATGCCCTACTTCGTCCAGCTCATCCTCGGGGGCTATGATACAGCCCCCAGGCTCTACAGCCTAGACCTATACGGGACGATAACCGAGGAGAGGTACATAGCGACTGGATCCGGCTCCGTGACCGCGATAGGCCTCATAGAGGACGAGTACGACGAGAACATGCCCGTCGAGAAGGCTGTTGACCTCGTCCGCAGAGCCATACTCTCATCCATAAGGAGGGACGCCTTCACGGGCAACGGGATAGACGTCGTAGTCATAGGCCCGAAGGGCATCATAGAGAAGAGCTTCGAGGTTAAAGCAAAGTTTTAGACCCAGTAGATGCAGGAGGGCTACCCGAGGAAGCCCTCCACCTCGCCCCCCGCCGCGTTCTCGCCGGAGGGCGTGTTTCTAGCCTTGGAGACCTCGGCCTCCCACGAGTCATGGAGTAAGGGTAGGTGGTAGGGTGTGTACAAGCGTAGCAATACTAGAGTGATAGCACTGACGATAATGAAGTACATGCCGCGCGATGCCGGGATAACGAGGATAGAGTTTGAGGGGCCCGAGATAGCGATATACGTGAAGAACCCAGCCGTGATAGTCAACCAGCCCGAGATAGTGAGGAAGATAGCAAAGGAGCTCAAGAAGAGGATAGTCATAAGGACAGACCCCTCAATAAGGCTAGACAAGAAAGAGACGAAGAAAAGGATACTGGAGCTCGTGCCGAAGGAGGCAGGCATAGACGAGAACAACATACTCTTCGACGACGTCCTAGGAGAAGTGATAGTCAAGGCTAAGAAGGTCGGCCTAGTATACGGCAAGGGTAGATCGATCTACAACCGCATACTCATAGAGACTGGCTGGAGGCTAAACGTCGTAAGGAGGGTTGACAACGAGCCGCAGATACTACGCACAGTGATAGGATACCTCCTCAGCAAGAGCAGCTACCGGCTAAACGTGCTCCGCTCAGTCGGCGAGCGCATACACCGCGGAGTAGTGTTCGAGAACAGGTATGTGAGGATAACTGCACTCGGAGGCTTCATGGAGGTAGGGAGGTCGGCGATCCTCGTCGAGACGAGCGAGAGCAAGATACTCCTAGACGTAGGCATAAACCCCGCCGCGATAGGCTCATACAACATGTACCCCCGCCTAGACATAGATAGCCTCAAGATAGAGGAGCTGGACGCAGTCATAGTCACACATGCACACCTAGACCACATGGGGCTCGTACCCTACCTCTTCAAGTACGGATACCGCGGCCCCGTATACGTGACCAAGCCGACCAGGGACTTAATGATACTGTCACAGACAGACCTCCTAAACATACTGCAGGCGAGCGGGAAGAGGCTCCCCTATGACCAGCACCAGATAAAGACCATGGTGCTCCACACCATACCCCTAGACTACGGCGAGGTCACCGACATAGCGCCGGACGTGAAGCTCACATTCTTCAAGGCCGGCCACATCCTCGGCTCAGCCATGGTACACCTCCACATAGGCGACGGGCTCCACAACATAGTATACACCGGCGACTTCAAGTACGGGAGGACACGCCTCCTAGACAAGGCCGACGACACGTTCCCAAGGGTTGAGACCCTCATAATGGAGAGCACCTACGGGAACACCGAGCAGAAGAGGAGGGCCGAGGCAGAGTTCGACCTACTGAGCATAATAAGCGAGACGATAAACAGTGGCGGGAAGGTGCTCATACCGGTACTAGCAGTTGGCAGGGCGCAGGAGATACTCCTAGTCATAGCAGACGCTATAAGGAAGAAGATACTCCCCGAGGTACACGTCTACATAGACGGCATGATAGACGCCGTGACAGCCATCCACCTCCTATACCCGGAGCTGCTCTCAACACACCTGCGTGAACGCATCTTCCGCGGAGAGAACCCCTTCGACGCACCATTCATAGCGAAGGTGAAGAGCAGGAGCGAGAGGGAGAGCATAGCGAAGGGCCCCGAGCCATGCATAATCCTGGCTACATCCGGTATGCTCCAGGGAGGGCCTTCAGTAGAGTACCTCTACTACCTCGCGCCAGACCCGAAGAACACACTGATATTCGTCAGCTACCAGGTCAAGGGCACCCTCGGCAGACAGATAAAGGATGGGGCCAGAGACATCTCCCTCGTGAGCCCGGAGGGCAGGCTCGAGCTTGTCAAGGTGAGGATGAAGGTTAGGAGCGTTGAAGGCTTCTCCGGCCACTCCGATAGGAGGCAGCTGCTAGCATTCCTGGCGAACATAAAGCCCAAGCCTAGGAGGATAATACTGAACCACGGAGAGCCAGCGGCCATAAAGTCGCTTGCAAACACGATTAGGAGGAGGGCACAGCACCTAGGCCTACCGGCGGGCGTCGAGGTGTATACTCCAAGCATACTCGACAGCATAAGGGTCGCTGGTGTCGCCTAGAGGCCCTTAAACATCCTCCAATACCTGTCCCCAACGTGGTGTAGGCACTTAGACACCCTGCCCCTCTCCATAGCCTTTATCTCCTCGCTGCTGTAGAGGGATCTATGCACCGCCAAGGGTAGGCGGTGGTTAGGGTCAACGATAACCACTATAGCCCCCCTATCGAAGTCCCCGCCAACCTCAACTATGCCCGGCCTCATGAGGTCGGCCCCCCTCGATATAGGCCTCACAGCCCCCTCGTCGACGACTATGTAGGGCAACCAGCCCCTATACCCCCGCTTAAGCAGGTAGAAGAGGAGCGGGATGAGCGTGCCGTCGCCCGCCTCGTAGAAGGCCGGGATGCCGTCGATGAGGTATGCCTTCACATCCTCCTCCACAACGACCTCTATCCTTGCATCCCTACCTATGCCTAGTCCAGGGTATAGGCTGGAGAGCCTCTCAAGAAGCCTCTTCCTCTCACTCTTGGATATAACCCATCTACGCATACCCCTTCTCCTCCCAGCTCAGCGTTCAACGTAAGCTTAAAATCGGCTCAGCCGGCCCCTAGGCGCCGAGGGGAAGAACTAGTAATGGGCGAGACCACCCATAAGGTTCTCGCAGAGAACCTCGGGAACACCGTCCTGGTGAAGCTGAAGGGAGGCAGGGAGGTCCGTGGGAGGCTCAAGAGCTTCGACCAGCACTTGAACCTGGTCCTCGAGAACGCCGAGGAGATACGCAGCGACGGCTCGACGAAGAAGCTCGGAACAATAGTGATAAGGGGGGACAACGTGATGCTCGTCTCCCCAGCACCGTTCGCGGGGTGAGTAGGCCGTGACCAAGGGAACACCCTCCTTCGGCAAGATGGGTAAAGGGAAGACGCACATCCGCTGCCGCCGCTGCGGGCGCCACGCCTTCAACGTCGCCAAGGGCTACTGCGCCGCCTGCGGGTTCGGCCGCTCGAAGAGGATTAGGAGGTACTCCTGGCAGCACAAGAAAGTGAACAGGGTTAGGATAAGGTAGCGGCTGGAGCTATTTAGACTTGAATCCCCCGGCACGGAGCCATGCTATATAATAGGGTGTATTACACCCCTAGCTGAGAGGGAAGGACTGGTTATGGCTAGGAGCAAGCAGCAGAAGAGGAAATTCAATATTCTCGAACACGAGCTAGTCCCCCGCCACGAGATAGTGCCCCCCGACGAGGCTATCCGGATCCTACGCGAGCTCGGCGTCAAGCCCGAGCAGCTCCCATGGATAAGGGTCACAGACCCGGTCGTCCGCGCCATCGGCGCCAAGCCGGGCGACATTATACGCATATACCGTAAGAGCCCCACGGCCGGGGAGATAGTTGTATACCGGTACGTGGTGGGCTACTAGCCCAGATCCTCGTATACGCGGTAGAAGCCACTCGCGCCCCAGGAGGGAGGTGTGATGGCGGCTGCACAGCAGTTTCCAACCCCGGATGACCGCTGGCTCGTCATGAAGGCGTTCTTCGACGAATATGGGCTTGTAAGGCACCATATCAACTCGTTTAACAGGTTCTTGGATAACGAGTTGTCGAAGATAGTGAAGGAGTTCGGCACCATATCGACGCTTCGAGGAGAGTACGAGGTAAGGCTTGAGGATGTGAAGCTCGGCGAGCCCGTGATACTTGAGGCGAGCATGGCGACGCACGCAGCCGTGACGCCGATGGAGTGCAGGATAAGGGATCTCACCTATGCAGCCCCGATAAAGGTCAGGGTTACTATCGTCGAGAACGGGGTGGAGAGGGAGCCGGAGGAGGCGACGATAGGCTACCTACCCATAATGCTCCGCTCAAAGGCAGACCCACTAGCCGCATGCTTCTACGAGGGGAGGCCGGAGGAGGAGTGCATAGAGAGGCTCGTCGAGGCGGGCGAGGACCCGAAGGACCCGGGAGGCTACTTCATCATCAACGGCTCCGAGAGAGTAGTCGTTATGCAGGAGGATCAAGCGCTTAACAGGATACTTGTCGACAAGGCTAGGGCCGGTACAAGCGCCCTCTACACGGCTAAGGTTATCTCGGCGCATGCCGGTGTGAGGTATCAGCTCATACTAGACATGCATAAGGATGGCACGCTCCAGGTCTCCATGACCAGGGCCCTCGGCAAGATACCCTTCGTAGTCCTCATGAGGGCCCTGGGCCTCGAGAAGGATCTAGACATAACGCTTGCCGTTAGCCCCGACCCGGAGATAAGGAACCTGCTCATACCCTCGCTTGAGCAGGTAAGAGCGATATCCACCGTTGAGGATGCACTTGACTTCATAGGGAGCAGGTTCAGGGAGGGTATTGGTAAGCCGAGGGAGCAGCGTATAAGGATAGCTGAGAGGGTTCTCGACACACTCCTACTCCCCCACTTGGGTACGAGGAAGGAGGACAGGATTAAGAAGGCAATATTCCTGGGCCAGATGGCCAACAAGCTGCTAGAGTTCGTGCTCGGGAGGAGGGGGCCCGACGACAAGGACCACTACGCCAACAAGCGTATACTCCTCGCAGGCGACCTGGTCGCGATAGTGTTCAGGGTAGCGATGAGAGTACTTGCCAACGATATAAGGCAGCAGCTAGAGAGGGCTAGGAGCAGGGGCAGGAAGGTAGCCCCGAGGCTCCTCATAAGGCAGGACATAATAACGAACCGCGTGCGTGAGGCGCTTGCAACAGGCAACTGGCCGGGCCAGAGGACTGGTGTGAGCCAGATACTTGACCGCACCAACTGGCTCTCAATGCTCAGCCACCTCAGGAGGGTCATATCACCGCTCAGCAGGAGCCAGCCACACTTCGAGGCAAGAGACGTCCATGGAACCCAGTGGGGCAGGATCTGTCCATTCGAGACCCCGGAGGGCCCCAACTGTGGACTAGTCAAGAACCTCGCCGTCTCGGCATACATCTCCGCCGGCGTCGACGAGGAAGTTGTAGAGAAGATACTCAAGGAGGAGCTCGGGGTACAGGACGCTGTAGAGGTGTTCAAGAAGGTCCTCGAGCTCGGAGACTACCCGCCGGAGATAGCTGCATCAGCCAAGGTGTTCCTCAACGGGAGGCTCGTCGGCTACCACCCCGACGGCGAGTGGCTCGTAAACACGCTTAGGAGGCTGCGCCGCAACGGGAAGATACCGCCCGAGGTCAGCGTCTCGCTTTACAGGACTGACAAGATATACGAGGTCTACATAAACACTGACCCAGGCAGGGTGCTGCGCCCGGTCTTCGTCGTCGAGAACGGGGAGCTGAAGTACAAGCCGGAGCACGCCGAGAAGCTGAGGAAGGGCGAGTGGAAGTTCTCAGACCTCCTCAAGCACGGCATAGTCGAGCTCCTAGACCCCGAGGAAGAGGAGAACGCTTACATAGCGATAAACCCCGAGGATCTCACGAAGGAGCACACCCACATGGAGATATGGCCCGCGGGCATCTTCAGCGTGACGGCCTCAACCATACCCTACGCGGAGCACAACCAGGCGCCTAGGAACACCTACCAGGCAGCAATGGCCAAGCAGGCCCTAGGCATATACGCGATAAACTACCAGGTCAGGGTGGATACCAGGGGCCACCTCCTCCACTACCCCGAGAAGCCCCTCGTGCAGACAAGGATGCTCGACGTAATGGGGTTCAATGAGAGGCCCGCCGGCCACAACGCCATAGTGGCCGTGATGTCGTTCACGGGCTACAACATAGAGGACGCAATAATAATGAACAAGTCCTCCGTGGAGAGGGGCTTCGCCAGGAGCACCTTCTTCCGCCTCTACCAGGCCGAGGAGCGCCGCTACATGGGAGGCCTCACCGACCGCATAGAGATACCGGAGACCGGTGTTGAGGGGGCGAAGCCGCCAGAGCTGTACAGCAAGCTTGATGCCGACGGCATCGTGAGCCCCGAGGTTCATGTGAGGGGCGGCGAGATACTCATAGGGAAGACGAGCCCGCCGAGGTTCATGGAGGAGTACCGCGAGTTCGGCACGGTAGCTGCAAGGAGGAGGGACACCTCCATACCGATGAGGTATGGTGAGAAGGGGGTAGTAGACACAGTCCTCATAACCGAGAACATTGAGGGCTTCAAGCTCGTCAAGGTGAAGGTCAGGGATCTGAGGATACCCGAGCTGGGAGACAAGTTCGCGTCGAGGCATGGACAGAAGGGAGTCATAGGCATGCTCATACCGGAGTACGACATGCCCTTCACGGAGGACGGCATAACCCCCGACATAATCATAAACCCGCACGCCTTCCCATCACGTATGACCCTTGGACAGATGCTCGAGACGATTGCAGGCAAGTACGCCGCCCTGGCAGCAAGGTTCGTCGACGGCACACCCTTCGCCAAGGAGCCCCTGGAGAACATAAGGATCGGTCTGCTGAGGCTCGGCTACGCGCCCAACGGCGCAGAGCTGGTGTATGATGGGCGCACCGGCGAGCTGATAAGGACACCCATACTCATAGGCGTCGTCTACTACCAGAAGCTGCACCACATGGTCGCAGACAAGATACACGCCAGGGCAAGGGGCCCCGTACAGATTCTGACCAGGCAGCCCACTGAGGGTAGGGCGAGGGAGGGTGGTCTAAGGTTCGGCGAGATGGAGAGGGACTGCCTCGTCGGCCATGGAGCAGCGATGCTGCTGAGGGAGAGGATGCTTGAGAGCAGCGACCGCTACGTGATGTATGTCTGCGAGCTCTGCGGCCACATAGCATGGTTTAATAGGTATAGGCGTACCTACGTCTGCCCGATACACGGCGATAAGGGCAAGATATCGGCTGTGACCGTCCCCTACGCCTTCAAGCTCCTGCTCCAGGAGCTGATGAGCATGTGCATAATGCCCAGGCTCCGCCTCGGGTACAAGTATGAGTGGAGGCCCCTGAAGGAGCTCGAGAAGCTCGAGGAGAAGATAATTAGCAAGACCGGTGGGGAGGGGGGTGAGAAGGCATGAGTGTCGAGGAGAAGATAATTAAGAGCATAAAGTTTGGCGTACTATCCCCGGACGAGATAAGGAAGATGTCGGTAACAGCGATAGTGACCAGTGAGCTCTACGACGAGGACGGCAAGCCGATACAGGGAGGGTTGATGGATCCACGCCTCGGCGCTGTGACTCCCGGGCAGATATGCGCCACCTGCGGAAACGATGCGAAGAACTGTCCGGGGCACTTCGGCCACATAGAGCTGGCCAGGCCGGTGATACATGTCGGCCTGGCCAAGCACATCTACGACGCGTTGAGGACTACTTGTAGTAAGTGTCACCGCATAAAGCTCCCGGAGAAGGAGCTTGCAAGGTATAAGAAGCTCTTGAAGAGGCTGAGGGAGAGGTGGCCGCTGCTAGCGAAGATGCTAATACTCGCAGTGAAGAAGCGTGCATCGAAGGTCATGATATGCCCTCACTGTGGGGAGAGACAGCATAAGGTGATATTTGAGAAGCCCTACACGTTCTACATCGAGACTAAGCCTAGGGGGAAGGAGTTCCTAAACCCCATAGAGGTTAGGAGGTGGCTCGAGCACATACCGGACGATGACGTCGAGCTGCTGGGCTTCGACCCTGTTGAGGCGAGGCCGGAGTGGGGAGTGCTCACCGTACTGCCCGTACCCCCAGTCCACGTTAGGCCATCGATAGTCCTAGAGACGGGCATAAGAGCCGAGGACGACCTGACACACAAGCTGGCAGACATAGTGAGGACTAATGAGAGGCTCAAGGATCTGCTTGACGCCGGCGCCCCGCAGACGCTAATAGATGAGCACTGGATGCTCCTCCAGTACCACGTCGCAACGTACTTCGACAACGAGCTTCCAAGGATACCGGTTGCGAGGCATAGGAGCGGCAGGCCGTTGAAGGGGCTTGCGCAGAGGCTTAAGGGTAAGGAGGGTAGGTTCCGCGGCAACCTGAGCGGTAAGCGTGTAGACTACTCCGCGAGGACGGTCATCTCGCCGGACCCCTACATCAGCATCAACGAGGTTGGCGTGCCTGTAGAGATAGCGAAGATACTCACCGTTAGGACGCCCGTACTTCCATGGAACATCGAGCAGATGAGGAAGTATGTGCTCAACGGCCCCAACAAGTGGCCCGGCGCGAACTACGTGATAACCCCCGATGGCAGGAAGATAGACCTGCGCTA
Organism: Thermoproteota archaeon; assembly: GCA_013153145.1. Taxonomy (GTDB): domain Archaea; phylum Thermoproteota; class Thermoprotei_A; order Sulfolobales; family Pyrodictiaceae; genus JAADEY01. The sequence goes on from JAADEY010000004.1 coordinate 34,840, forward strand.
CGCCGACCGTAAGAAGATAGCGGAGACGCTGGCCCCAGGATGGTTCGTTGAGAGGCACCTAAGGGACGGCGATATAGTGTTGTTCAATAGGCAGCCCTCGCTGCACCGCATGTCCATGATGGGCCACATAGTGAGGGTGCTGCCGGGCAAGACGTTCCGCCTCAACCTGCTAGTCTGCCCACCATACAACGCCGACTTCGACGGCGACGAGATGAACCTCCACGTGCCGAGGACCGAGGAGGCGCAGGCAGAGGCAAGGGAGCTGATGCTGGTGCAGCACCATATACTCTCACCGCGCTACGGAGGCCCCATCATAGGGGGCCTGCAGGACTACGTGAGCGGCGCCTACCTATTAACGATAAAGGCCACGCTGCTCACCAAGGAGGATGTGGCGGATCTCCTCGCCGTAACCGGTTATGAGGGTGAGCTCCCTGAGCCGGCGATAATATCGCCGAGGAAGCTGTGGACAGGTAAGCAGCTTGTAAGCCTCTTCCTACCCAAGGACTTCAACTTCAAGGGTAAGGCGAGGGTATCGGCAGGTATCTTCGCATGCGAGGACGAGTTCTGCCTCAACGACTCATACATAGTGATAAAGAAGGGAGAGCTCCTGATGGGCGTGCTGGACAAGAAGGCCATAGGAGCCGAGCAGCCCGAGAACATGATGCACTGGCTGATAAAGGAGTATGGAACCGATACCGCCAGGAGGCTATACGACACCCTCTTCCGCATGTTCATAAGGCTCCTCGAGAAGCGCGGCTTCACAATGACCGTTGAGGACGTCGCCCTGCCAGAGGAGGCAAGGATGAAGGTGAAGGAGGTCATAGCCGAGGCCGAGGAGCAGGTGAGGGAGCTGATAAGGGAGTATGAGGAGGGCAGGCTCGAACCCATACCAGGCAGGACTATGGAGGAGACGCTGGAGCTGCGCATACTAGACGCGCTCTCCGACGCCCGTAAGAAGATAGAGGATATAGTCGTAGACTACCTAGACCCATTCAACAACGTCTTCATAATGGCTAGGACCGGTGCAAGGGGCAACGAGCTCAACATAACACAGATGGCTGCGATACTCGGCCAGCAGTCGGTACGCGGTGAGAGGATACACCGCGGCTACAGGGGGAGGTTCCTGCCACACTTCAAGCCGGGAGACCTAGGGGCGGCGGCCAGGGGCTTCGTCTACTCGAGCTTCTACGACGGCCTATCACCAGTCGAGGTGTTCTTCCACGCAGCAGGCGGCAGGGAGGGCCTGGTAGACACTGCAGTGAGGACCTCGCAGAGCGGCTACATGCAGAGGAGGCTCATAAACGCCCTACAAGACCTGAGAGTAGAGTACGATGGCACCACGAGGCTACCCGACGGAACCCTAGTACAGATAAGGTACGGTGAGGACGGCGTAGACCCGATGAAGAGTGCACACGGAAAAGCAGTCAACATAGACCGTGAGATAGAGAGGGTGATAGGATGGAGAGTCTAACCCAGACCCTAATCCGTGACTGGAGCGTCCTGGAGGGGGAGGTTAAGCCCCTCCTAGACGAGGCAAGGGAGGTGCTGCCGAAGAGGATATACGAGGAGCTCGTGGAGAAGCTGAAGACAGTTACGGAGAGGCATGGATTGAGCGTTGAGGAAGCACGCCGCATCATAAGATACGTTATAGACGACTACGAGAACAGCCTCGTAGAGCCGGCCGAGCCAGTGGGCACTGTCGCGGCCCAGTCGATAGGCGAGCCCGGCACGCAGATGACCCTGCGTACCTTCCACTACGCTGGCGTGAGGGAGTTCAACGTAACCCTCGGCCTCCCGAGGTTCATAGAGCTCGTCGACGCTAAGAGGGAGCCCTCGACGCCGATAATGTATGTCTACCTTGACGAGGAGCACCGCTACGACGAGGAGAAGGCTAGGGAGGTTGCACGCCGCATAGAGTATACCAGGATAGCCAACGTCGCCAGGGAGGTTGATATTGAGCTGATAAACTTCCGCATAGTAGTCCACCTAGACCCCGTCATGCTTGAGGATAAGGGCGTGACCGTGGAGCAGGTGAAGAAGATACTCGAGAAGCTCAAGATAGGCAAGGTTGAGCAGAGCCCCGACGACCCATACACACTCATCATATGGCTCCCGATGACTGGGACGATAAGCCTCGTTGACATGAACAAGAAGAGGGATAAGATACTTAACGCGAAGATAAAGGGTATAAGGAAGATAAAGAGGGTCATAATACAGGCAATGACTACCCCGGAGGGCAAGACGGAGTACGTGCTAGTGACGGAGGGAAGCAACCTCAAAGACGTCCTAGCAGTGCCGGGCGTCGACCCGACGAGGACAATAACAAACAATATTCATGAGATAGAGGAGGTTCTAGGGATAGAGGCTGCAAGGGCTGCACTGATAAGGGAGATGAAGAACGTCCTGGACGAGCAGGGCCTTGATGTGGATATACGCCACCTAATACTCGTAGCCGACATGATGACCCACACCGGCAGGGTGAGGCAGATAGGCAGGCATGGAGTGAGCGGCGAGAAGCCAAGCGTCCTCGCGAGGGCCGCGTTCGAGATGACCGTGCAGAACCTCCTGGACGCCGCTGCGCAGGGAGAGGTCGACGAGCTGCTGGGCGTCACGGAGAGCGTGATAGTCGGCGGCATAATAAACCTCGGAACCGGCATGGTGGAGCTATACATGAACCCGCAGCAGGTTGCCTTAAAGAGGGCTGAGGCCGGGGAGAGTGGGGACGGGAAGTAATCTGAGGCCATGCCTGGAGGGTGCAGGTCATGTCTTCGAAGGCTAAGCCTGGGCTCGCGGTGGAGAGGGAGCTTATCACCGCGATAAAGACCGGGAAGGTAGTCCTAGGCACTAGGAGGACTATGAAGCTGCTGAAGACGGGGAAGGCGAAGCTCGTAGTGGTCGCCGCGAACGCCCCACCAGAGGTGAAGAACGACCTGAAGTACTACGCTAAGCTGAGCGGTACGCCTATATACATATACCCGGGTACCAGCGTTGACCTTGGAGGGGTCTGCGGTAAACCCTTCCCCGTAATGAGCCTCGCCGTGATAGACCCGGGCAGCTCCAGGATAATAGACCTTGTCAAGGAGGAAGAGGAGGAGGCCTAGGAGGGGGTTATGAGTCATGCCCGAGATAAAGTTGACGGTTGAAGAGATGAGGTACATGTCGCTCCTCCAGGACCTCACCGGCGCCGTCGCAAGGGACTGCATAATAGACAACGAGAATAACAGGATAGTGTTCGTCGTGAGGCCCGGCGACGCGGGCAAGGTTATCGGCAGGAGGGGCTCTAACATCAATAGGCTTAGGCAGCTCTTCAGCAAGGAGATAGAGGTAGTTGAGTACGCCGACAAGCTGGACGACTTCGTGAAGAACATATTCGCGCCCGCGAGGGTCATAGGGATAAGGCTCGTGAGGAGGAACGGGCAGCGAGTACTCTACGTCATGGTCGAGCCTAGCGACAAGGGCAAGGCCATCGGCAGGGGCGGCAGGAAGGTCGCCGTTGCACGCCTACTGCTGAAGAGGTACTTCGACATAGACGATGTAAGGATAAGGTAGATAAACCCTATACACCTCCATGCGGTGAAGGAGGGGGCAGCCCGCATTGACTGGTAAGAAGTCTCCCAACGGGCTCTACGCCGCCAGGAAGCTCAAGAGGAAGAGGCTGAAGTTCAGGTGGAGCCAGAGGGAGTTCAAGATAAGGATGCTGGGCCTCAAGAGGAAGTACGACCCACTCGAAGGAGCCCCCATGGCTAGGGGTATCGTGCTCGAGAAGGTCGGCGTCGAGGCTAGGCAGCCCAACTCGGCTGTACGTAAGTGTGTGAGGGTACAGCTCATCAAGAACGGCAGGGTTGTAACCGCCTTCGTGCCGGGCGACGGCGGCCTACTCGTAGTGGATGAGCACGACGAGGTACTCATCGAGGGCATAGGCGGGCCTAGGGGCAGGTCGATGGGCGACATACCAGGCGTGAGGTACAAGGTTGTAACGGTTAACGGTGTATCGCTGAAAGCTATACTCGAGGGTAGGAAGCAGAAGCCCCAGAGGTAGCCTCCTGGAGTCAGGGCCTCCTTTCACCCTCTACAGGGTTACGGCCTGAGGTCCTCCTCGCCTTCCTCCTCTCCCTCGCCGCTCTCCTCCTGCCACTCCTCCTGCTGGTCTACTAGGCTGCTTAGCACGTAGATCGGCTTGCCGAGGAGTAGTGCGAGGTATATCGCGTGGCTTGGTATCATGCGCCTCTTCATTATGATTCCTCCTAGGTCGAACTCCGCTGTCGCAGTGTATAGTGAGGTGTCGTAGTCAAACTCGTCTATGACTACGCGTACGAGGGTGTCTCTCAGCTTGTCAAGGCTGTGGCTCAGGTCTAGGAGGACGTCGAATATACTCTCCCTACCCGTTAGCGGCTGGAGCTGGTCCGCGTAGTGGCTGCTCTGCATCTTGTTTATCGCGAAGACTATCTCGTACGGCACATAGTATAGTGTGAAGTCCCTGCCGTCCTCGAGGTTGAGTACTATGACGGGGACGTGCGGCGGGTTGGGTAGTATTAGCGCGTCGACGCCCACGGCCTTCAATAATACACTCCTACCGTAGGGTGGCGGCATCCCTCCTCAAGCCCCGGAAATCCTAGGCCACAATTACCGACTTATCTAGCTTGGCACTCCATCCGAGATGACCCCTTATTAGCCCTGGAGCTGTTGCTAGGCCTCCCGGGTGGCATGGGTGGCTGCTAAGGCTGAGCTGCAGCCGGAGGAGCCGAAGCTGTTCGGGAAGTGGAGCTTCACCGGGGTAGTGGTTAGGGATCCGGGGCTCAAGAGGTACCTCTGCCTACGCCCCGTCTGGGTGCCACACACCGGCGGCAGGCATGAGCATAGGAGGTTTGGTAAGGCAGAGGTCCCAGTGGTGGAGAGGCTAATAAACAAGATGATGAGGCCTGGGAGGAACGCTGGCAAGAAGCACTTAACATACAATATAGTGAAGCACGCCTTCGAGCTAATCCATATAAGGACTGGGCAGAACCCGCTGCAGGTGTTCGTCCGCGCGATAGAGAACGCTGCCCCGAGGGAGGATGTGACTAGGATCATGTATGGTGGTATAACCTACTTCGTCGCTGTTGACGTCTCGCCGCAGCATAGGATCGACGTGGCGCTTAAGCATATAGCTGAGGGTGCTAGGCGCTGCGCCTTCAACAACCCTAAGCCTATAGAGGAGTGCCTCGCCGACGAGATAATAGCTGCGGCCAACAATGACCCGAAGAGCTATGCTATAAAGAGGAAGGAGGAGATCGAGAGGATAGCGCTGAGCAGCAGGTAGCGGGCTCAACCGAGAACATTTATTAACCTAGCAATTTTAGCCACTACCTGCATGGCATAGAGGCTAAGGGGTGAGGAGAGTGAGCTCACAGCAGAAGCCACACATAAACCTGGTAGTGATAGGCCACGTAGACCACGGTAAGAGCACCCTGGTAGGCCACCTACTGTATCGTCTAGGCTTCATCGACGAGAAGACAATAAAGATGCTAGAGGAGGAGGCTAAGAAGAGGGGTAAGGAGTCCTTCAAGTACGCCTGGGTGCTCGACAAGCTCAAGGAGGAGAGGGAGCGCGGCGTAACGATAGACTTGAGCTTCGTGAAGTTCGAGACCAAGAAGTACTACTTCACCATCATAGACGCCCCCGGCCACAGGGACTTCGTAAAGAACATGATTACCGGCGCCAGCCAGGCCGACGCCGCAATACTAGTCGTCTCGGCCAGGAAGGGTGAGTTCGAGGCAGGCATGAGCCCCGAGGGCCAGACAAGGGAGCACCTGATACTCGCCAAGACCATGGGCATCAACCAGATAATAGTCGCCGTAAACAAGATGGACGCCACCGAGCCCCCGTACAGCGAGAAGAGGTACAAGCAGATAGTAACCATACTCGGCAAGTTCATGAAGGGCCTCGGCTACGACCCGACCAAGATACCGTTCATACCGGTCTCGGCCTGGACCGGCGAGAACCTGATAGAGCGCAGCCCCAACATGCCCTGGTATAAGGGGCCGACGCTAGTAGAGGCCCTCGACACCTACATAAAGCCGCCACCAAAGCCGATAGACAAGCCGCTAAGGATACCCATACAGCACGTCTACACCATCACCGGCGTAGGCACCGTGCCCGTCGGCCGTGTTGAGACCGGCGTGCTGCGCGTCGGCGACAAGGTAGTCTTCATGCCTCCAGGCGTGGTCGGCGAGGTTAGGAGCATAGAGATGCACCACCAGCCCATGGAGAAGGCTGAGCCCGGCGACAACATAGGCTTCAACGTGAGGGGCGTCTCGAAGAAGGACATAAGGCGTGGCGATGTAGCAGGCCACCTAGACAACCCGCCGACCGTGGCTGAGGAGTTCACGGCAAGGGTCTTCATAATATGGCACCCGTCAGCGATAACCGTCGGCTACACGCCGGTAATACACGCCCACACCGCCAGCATATCCGCCAGGATAGTCGAGATAGTGGCCAAGCTAGACCCGAGGACGGGCAAGGTGGTTGAGAAGAACCCGCAGTTCATAAAGATGGGTGACGCCGCGATAGTGAGGTTCAAGCCGATAAAGCCGATGGTGATAGAGAAGTACAGCGAGTTCCCGCAGCTAGGAAGGTTCGCTATGAGGGACATGGGCAAGACCATAGGCATAGGCATAGTCACCGACGTCAAGCCGGCCAAGGTAGAGATCAAGAAGAAGTGACCCGGCAGGCGCCCCGCCGGGGCATGTTTTTAACAGGGAGGATTCACCCCTCTCCTCCTCACGGCCACAGCGCCTCGGGAGCAGGGTGGTGTCTCTTATGGTGCATAAGGCCGAGATAAGGCTGTGGAGCACGAACATCTCCAGCCTGAACTACGTCGTCGACCAGATAAGGTCAATAATAAAGAAGACCGGTGTACGCATGAGCGGCCCAATACCCCTGCCGACCAAGAGGCTTGTAGTGCCGACGCTGAGGCTGCCGCACGGCGAAGGCTCCAAGAAGTGGGATAAGTGGGAGCTCAGGATACACAAGAGGCTGATAATAGTCGATGCAGACGAGAGGGTTATGAGGCAGATAATGAGGGTTAGGGTGCCGGAGGACGTCTATATAGAGATAAAGTTGAAGTAACCCACCCTCTACAAAGCCTTTAAGGGCTCCTCTTGGCGTTCGACGCACTCATAATCCTTGCAATAGCTATACTCATACTCCTCGCAGTCCTACCCATACTCCTCGGAGCAATAATCATAACCCTACTCGTCTTCGCCTGGCCCCTCCTACTCGCCCTAGGCATAGCACTCCTCATAGGCATACTGGCAGGAGCCATAAGCTTCGAGGCCAGCACAACCGACGGCTACAGCCTAAGAATACACATCAAAGACCCCTTCCTACTAGCAGTCATATTCATAATAGTGGTAGTCCTCTTCGCCATAACACCCCTCCTACTCCTCCCCACCCACCACCCAGCGCTCCACACAACATGGAGGTAGACAAGCACCCTCCATGGCGAGGGAGGTAAAAGATAAAGCCAGGATAGACGCCAACAAGCCATAATGGCGTCCTGGCCAGACCTACACGGCCAAGTCCCCGGCCCCACATTCCACGCGGGCGCCGGGGTGCCCGAGCGGTCCAAGGGGCCGGCCTTGAGAGCCGGTGGCCGAAAAGGCCACGCGGGTTCAAATCCCGCCCCCGGCGCCACCCCTCCAAAAGATCCAGTTCTTCTCTCAGCACCCTCTTGCCGGAGGGTGCTGGCGGTGTAGTGTGTGGCGCGAGTAATATTAGGCTCCTGGAGTCCACATAATGCATGGTGTGGGGCTGGTCTGTATGAATCTAGTAATAGGATTAATCATGGCTGCGTTGATGTACTTCTTCATGAGCTATGCCGTCTCCGTGTACGCGGAGTACGGGTATGTGCCTAAGGAGTATAGCACGATCATAGCTATTGCCGTGAGCCTGGTAGCCGGCCTCCTCGTGGCAGCCATAGTAGGCTAGAAGCAGCCGCTAGTCCTCCCGGGGGGCCAGCTACTCCCCACGCTCCTCCTCTTTTTGCCTCCCCTCTGAAGGAGGGGTTGGCGTGTGTTCGCCTGGGCGTCTCGCTTCTTTAAGGGAGGGTAAAAGGTGTAGAGAGGAGTGTTTGCTGCCAGGTGCTCAGTATATGCGGCCTTTGTCGAGTATGCTTAGGAGCTCGCTTAGCTCTATCTCGGCTATCCCTGTCATTAGGTCTGCTGCACCGTATGTTATGATGAGCTTGTTATCGAGCATCACGCATCCGCATGGGAATACTACGTATGGCCTATCGCCGTAGAGCTCGTAGGATGTCTTGGGGGCCATGATGTAGTAGGGTGTTACTGCCTTAACTGTTATCTCTTTCCCTAGCTCGAGCAGCATTGCGAAGACACGGTAGGACATGATCTCGTTCTCTAGTGCGTGGACGAGCACTAGTGCCTCCCCCTTGCTTATCTCTATTGGTGGTGCCGCCCAGCCGAGCTTCTCCTCGAATGGGGCGTGCCTGGTTATCCACACCGGGTCTTTAGCGACCACCTCTGTTGGTATGTGTGAGGCCTCCCTGAGCTTCTCGAGCAACACGTTCCTATCGACGCGGCTCACGAGTATGTAGAAGTGTTCGTCGTCGAGGTGTGGGCGGTGGAAGAAGTAGACGTTGCCGCCGTCGTCGTAGAGGAAGGCGTCCTTATCGCTTATGACGTGGTCCCGGAGGGGCTGGGGGAGGACGTGTACGTAGAACTTCCTCCACTCGGCCTTCCACCTCCCATTCCTAACCCTGACCGCCGTTATCGGCAGTGTACGCTCCTTGCGGTGAACGGGGTTGAAGTAGTATACCGTGCGGCCGACGTACGTCATGCAGGTGTAGTCCTCTATCTTGTACGCCCTCGGATCCTCCGTGCCCCATATATCGTAGCGGGTTGAGGGTATGATCTGCAGCTTCGCGGAGTACTGGTTGATGTTAATGGCCCCTGAGTATATGTCCTCGAGGGGGATGTCGAGCTTGACTATCGCCGAGACGTACATGTAGTAGCCTATGATTATCCTCGAGTATATGTGGGCGTACTCACCCTCCAACACTATCGAGGAATTGAATATAGCTGCAGGCCTCCTTACAGGATAGTTGCTGAGGTTTACATGGTATGGTGAGAGGACTCCAAGCCTCTTAGCGATATCCCTAACCTCGTTCCGGCGGATCTTGACTGCCTCCTCAAAGCCATGAGCCTTCTTGAAGGCCTTCTCCCCGAGTGGGGGGCGACTAGACATTGAATGCATACCTCACTTTAGACTGCTAAGGGTCTTCAAGGGGGGTAAAAACAACTAGCCTAGTGATACCCTTGACACGTCGCCGGATCCAGCCCTCTCCACCGGTGGAGGGGGCTGTGTCTTCTTCGTTAGGCTGGCCTCATGTGGGTGAAGTAGTAGAGTATTGCTGCGAGTAGTAGGAGGAGTGCTAGGATTACTACCGGGTGCTGCATAACTATCGTGGGCGCGTTGACGACGGGTGTCTGCAGGGTTACCCGTAGGCTTGCCTGTGCCAGTAGGGTTCCGTTGACTATGTCGTATACTGCGAGGGTGTAGTTGCCTGGCTTGCTCGGGGCCTTAATCGAGAAGACTGCCTCGGCGTCTGCGTCGAGGGTTACTATCGCGTAGCCTGTCCCCTCGACCTCGACGCTCCCCTTATACACCTTGACGACTTTGAGTGGCGCTGGGTCGCCGGTGGAGTTTGTGAAGTGCAGCTCTAGCGCGTAGCCAGCGTAGTATGTCTTGTCCTGCCCCGTGTAGGCTATGGTGACTAGTACCCCGCTCCCGGGCTTGCACTGCGTGGTGTTGAGGGTTATCGTGAAGCCCGTCTGCTGCGCGTACACAGTGTAGGCGCCGACCAGTAGTACTGCTGCGAGTGCTGCGAGGACTCCTAGGACTAGGATCCTCTTCATACCCATAATCACCCCTACATCACTCCTCTGCGAGGCAATAGCCTAGGTCTAGGTCTAGGATCGACTCCTCCTTTTATGCATAGCTCACAAGGGCTGAACAAACCTTATTAAAACCATGACGCATCCTCATGGACTTGACGAGGTGCCCCCGTATGCGTGGTAAGACAATAGCAGCCGTAAGCCTCGCAGTCGTGCTCGTTGCAGCGACGCTGGCAGCCATAACCATGGCCTCCACGCTAAACACGCAGCCACTAGAGACGCTGTTCTTCAAGGGCCCTAAGGGCAACGCCACCCAGACCGGTACAGGGACGTGCACCAATACCACCGGTACCCCGACACGCACGAGGACAAGGACTAGGACGGCCACAGGGACGTCGACTGGCACGCCGGGAGGTATGAAGAACTGGAGTATGAAGAGGATGCCTGCAATAGTCACCGGCAGCGTCGTCTCAGCCTATGGTAGAACCATAATACTTGCGAACGCAACCATAGTGACCGAGAACGGCACAAGCATCGAGGCCAACAAGACCATAGTAGTGGTGCCCGGCGTACTCTGGTACGTTGAGCCCGGAGACACGTTCATCAATGCATGGAACGTGACGCAGAAGCTGACGCAGGGCATGCAGGTGAAGGTCGTCGGACTACTCATAGAGAGGATGACCAGCAGCGGCCAGCAGCACTACACGATATACATCCTCGTACCCGGGCTCATAATAGACCAGACGAACATGGTACGCTACACGAAGATAATCTA
>JAADEY010000001.1 GCA_013153145.1 Thermoproteota archaeon
GGGATGGTAGCCGGGCGGGGATTCGAACCCCGGTCACGGGGGCCAAGGCCCCGCATCCTTGACCGCTAGACGACCCGGCTGCCGTGTCTTGGTGTCTCGTGTTTTGCCTTGTTTTAGTGTTTGCTGGTCTTGTGATGTTAACGGTGTTTAGTATACCCTTATGGCTTCTTGGGCGTAGGGTTTAACCATACTATCTTTGGGTAATGCAGCGGGAGGGTTTAGGGTTGAGGGCTGCGTTATTAGTCTTGATGGTTGTGTTGGCTCTCTCTGTATTTCTCTTGCTCTATAGCCAGCCTTCAATCAAGGGTGTGGGGTTCCTTGATGCTCTCCGTGCCGGGAGTGGTGTATCTGTCAACATCTCGTATGTGTACCTGCATTTCAGTAGTGTGCCGGGAGGCGTGCCGGTTGTTGGGGGTAAGGTGCTTGTATCGTACGTTGTCGTGCTCGGGGTCAGCAACCCTACTGGCGGCGAGGTAAGGGTTGAGAGGCTTGTAGCCTCCATACCTTATAGTCTCAGCCTCCAGTGTGGTGCTTACCGTGCATACTTCACGCTCGAGAAGCCCGTGAAGTACACGGGTGTTATCGTTGAGCTCTCGGGGGAGAATGCGACCCTCTGCAGCTACAGTATGGTAGACGACCTCCTCCACGGCTTCAACCACTACACTGAGCCCGTAACGGTGCCGCCGCACTCCTCGGTCTACCTCATGATCACCGGTGTCGTCGAGGCACCAGCCTCCTGGAAGAGCCTCATACCGAGGCTGAGGAGCAAGCCCGTCTACATCCTGGCATCGCTCACAGCCGAGACGGCGATGGGCAAGAAGCAGTACGCAGTAGTCCTCGAGGCAGAGAAGCTCAGCCCAGTGGACACGCACACATACTACTTCTCAAGGATACCCGGCGGAGTAACGGCAAAACTGGACAACAGCGAGGTAGTCACAGCCTGGATAATAGCAGGCCGCCGCTAAACCCCCAACACCCTAATAAAACCGAGGAAGCCAGCCTAGGAACCAAGGGGACCCCCGAGAAGGGAGGGTTCCGCGCGGGTAGGGCCGGGGGGCTCGCCCTCCCCCACACCCGAAACTGGGCGTAAGGCGGGGGCCAGTAACCCGCCCAGGGCCCTAGGGGCCCCGCGGCGGTCCCAGCCGACCAATGACCCCCGTCCCGCGGGGCCGGCGGCGGCGGAGCCCCCTCCGGAGGGAGGAGGGCTACCGCCCTTGCCGGGGGAACTGGTCAGGCCCGGAAGGGAGCAGCCTAACCCCGGACGCCCGGCGTTCGCGGGGAAGCGGGGTGAGGCAACGGCTGGGGGTGCCGCCGCGGAGGCCTCTAGGGCTCTGGGCGGGGGCCGCGCGGGCCCTCCTCGAGAAGGGCCCCCATTATCCCTCCTCCCTGAGCATCTCTACTAGGGTTGTCAGTGTGTCTTCGAGCCTCTTCTCTATCAGCTGCTCGGTTACCGGGCCGGGTGTTATTGGTTCGGCTAGGTTGCCGTTTACCACTAGTATGCTTGCGGCTGGTATGCCGAGGAGGCTTGCGAGCACATATGCTATCGAGGTGTGGGTGTCTGTGCAGAGTAGCTTCTTCTCTCCTAGGAGCCTCGCGGTGCAGGGGTCTATGCTGTATGGTGATAGTATGGTGGCGGTGACCCCTATGCGTGGGTTTAGGCCGGCTGAGGCTAGGGCGTGGTAGAGCCTGGAGGCTAGGAGGGGGTCGGCGGCTGCTGGGTATCCCTTGGGCGCGTAGTGGCCTGTTATGTCCTCTCCGCGGAGGGCCGCGGAGGAGACGACGACGTCTCCGAGCACTATATCTCCTCTCAGCCCGAGGCAGTAGCCGACTAGCACCAGCATCCTCACGTTCCTCGCGCTGGCAACAGCCAGTAGCTCCTCGACGTGAGGCCCCCCGCCAGGGATAGAGATTATCGAGAAGCCGGTTCTCGGGCCCCCGCAGAGGAAGCAGCTATACCCACCGCCCCCGTCGCCCGACACGTCGCTGCAGCCAAGCCTGGCCGCCAGGATCCCCCCAGGGGATCCGCCGCCAACCCCGCAGAGGACAAGCCACTTCTCCGCGAGGAGCCCCGTGTCACCGCCCCTAACAATCCTCCTCGCAGCCTCCTCGTAGAGGTAGTGGGGCGCCCTAAACACCCTCCTATCAACGCTCAGCATCACTCCCCGCCCGGGAGCCCCGCGCCTATACACCATGCACGGCCCCAGCGCACCCAGGGCCCCTGCACCACGGGCATGCATGGGGCTCGGGTGGTGGGCTCCACGTGTAACGGTGACGCGGTAGCCCCGGGTAAAATTAAGGGTGGAGCAGGCCCCCGCCTAGAAGGGTTCCGAGGGGAAGCTTGTTCTAGGGGTGCCTTGTCCTCAGCCCCGGGAGCCTGTTAAGCATGAACGCTATGTCTATCCCCCTCACCTCTGCGAGGGCTGGCGTCGGCGCCCTCGATATGAGGCTGGCTACGAGCTCCTCCAGTCTCTCCACCGCCTCCCTCACGTACAGCCCTCTTACCTCAGCCAGCCTCCTGGCTACGGCTTCCAGCGAGTGGTACTGTGCCTCCTCATAGACCTGTATATCGGCCTCGAGGGGCACGGGTACCTGCAGCCTCTTGTCCTCAAGCCTCCCAGCCCTTATCCTCGGCTTCTCGAGGCTCGGCGCCGCCTCCAGTATCCTTGGCCTCGGTTCACGGTAGGGGGCCTTGCCGGGGGTGACGCCATGCCTCCTTACGAGCTCCTTCGCCTCGCTGGTGGCGTCCCTCGGCCTATAGTCCTCCATGACAACGACCCTGTCGGCGACTGCTAGTAGTGGGGCTGAGCTCGTGGAGACTATTATCAGTGAGATGCCCTTCTCCTTCATCGACGCCGCGAGCTCAGACACGGGTGTTATCGTGTGCCTCCTGGTCAGCGGCTTCCCCCTCTCATCTATGTAGAGCATGTTTGTAGCCGATGTATCCTCGTCGAGTATGAAGACCCTGGCGCCGGCCTCCACGGCCTCCTGTATGCTTGCAGCTAGGCTCGTCGCTCCACTAGCATCGCTTGTTGTGAAGCAGGTGGTGTCTACTCCGCGTGGGAGGTCGTGCACCATCGGCGAGACGTCGACGCATGATATGAAGCGCCCGTCCTCCGACTGTATGTAGAGCGTGTCCCTCCTGGAGACGACTAGCTCCCTGCCGTCGCCCGGCACGTGGTTGTAGACCCCCGCCGCTATCGCCTGCACGAGGGTGCTCTTGCCGTGGAATGCCGAGCCCGCTATAACGGTGACACCCTCCGGGACACCCATGCCGGTCACACTCCTCCCGGTCGGGAGGCTGAACTCAACCCTCATGCTCGGCGGCGACTCGAAGGGAACGGCGTCCTCGGCGGGCTCCTCGCAGCCCCCACACCTCCTAGGCAGTATGCTGCCGTCGCCCACGAAGGCTACGAGCCCCCTGCGGGGGAGCATTGAGCGGATATACTCCTGCTCCCTCCAGGCATCAATATGCCTCCTAAGCGATGCACCCTCCTCCCTAACGGCCTCCTCCAACACCCTCAACGCCGCCCCCGGCAACACCTCCAGGAGCAGCTCCCTGGCAGCATCACCCAGTATCCTCCTACGCCTCGACGGCAACCCCACCCAGACACGCATCCTAACATACTCGCCCTCGACGACGACGCCGCTCCTCCTAAGCATGGCGTTGCTTGGGCGGGGGAGCCCTAGGAACCCGCTCCTACCCTCCCCCAGTCTCCTCGAGGAAGACCGAAGGACGCGGTAGAGCCTACGATAGATCCAGTCAGCGACAGCCACCGGGTAGCTGAGCGTGAACCTGCCTAGCCGGAGCCGCGCCCTAAGCTCAACCACGCTCGGGGGAGCATAGGGGTCACCCTGCACACGCACAACCCTAACAACAACACCCCTAACCCTCTCAGAGACCCCCAGAAGCTCCCTGTAAGCCTTGTACCCCCTGCCATCAATCCTCCTCAACACAGCACCTATGCCCGCTCCACTCAAAACAAGCACCCACCAGCCAATACAATGCGGCGACGGGGCGTGGAGCCTAGAATAGCTTCCCTCCAGCCCCTCTGCAGGGGCAAGCGCTTCACATTCGCTCAGGCTGTCGTAGAGTATGCCGGCAGGAGGTTCAGGAGGGACCTCCTCCTACACCCGGGCGCGGTCGTCATCCTACCACTCCTCGGGGACAAGACGATAATGCTCCGGCAGTGGAGGCCTGGCTGCAGCTGCTGGCTCCACGAGCTCCCCGCAGGCACTATAGAGGAGGGCGAAGACCCCGCCGAGACCGCGGCCAGGGAGCTCGAGGAGGAGACGGGGTACCGGGCAACACGCATAGAGCACCTAGCATCATTCTACACGAGCCCCGGCACGAGCACCGAGAAGATACACGCCTACATAGCCGACGGCCTCGTAAAGACGAGGCAGAGGCTGGAGGAGGACGAGATAATAAGGCTCGAGATAATACCCCTAAAAGAAGCCGTCAGAATGGCCGTCAACGGCGAGATAGAGGACGCAAAGACAATAACAACACTACTACTCTACGCCGCACGCACCGGGCTACTCACGGAGTTATGAGGCTCCCCTCATCCCCGCCAAGCAACGCCCTATACACCCTACCAGGCTCAAACCCATACACAACCCTACACGGTATACCACTCCTCACAAGCACAGACACAGCCAACGGGTCAAGAAGCTCATAGTGGCCGGGCTCAACACTCTGCTCAACAACCCTACGGAACTCCTCATAAGTCAGCCTCCTAAGCAGACGAGCATCCCTATGCCTCCTCGGATCCCTGTCATAGACGCCATGAACAGTCGTAGCAAGCACGAGGAGGTCAGCACCCATAGCCTCAGCCACAAGAGCAGCAGTACCAGCAGTACTCTGCCCAGGCTGGAAACCACCACACACGACGATCCGGCCGGTAGAATAGGCCTCAAGGAACCCATGAATACTCCTCGGAGGCACCGGGTAGGCGAGCGGCCATAGACCAGCTATAAGCAGCCTAGCATTAAGCCTGGAAGCCTCAATACCAAGGATATCCATCATAGACCTCGACGCACCAACACTCCTAGCAGCCTCAATATACCTCCTAGCAATAGGCCCACCACCAACAACCACAGCAACCTCAACCCCCTCACCACGCACACGCCCAAGAAGACCAGCATACTCGCCGACAAGACGCGGATTATCAGGATTAATTATCTTGCCGCTAACCTTCAACACAACCCTCCTAGGCCTAGAATCCCCCAACCAACAACCCTCAACACCAAGCAACAACCACCGGAAAAGAGCCTAACCCCACAACAAGGAACCACGACAGCCAACCCGGGCTGCGGGCACGGAACAAGGGGGAGTCCTGGGAGGAGGGACGCGGTGGAGGAGGAGGGTAAAAACACCGTTAACTCCCGGGGATGCAGGGCCCCTGGTGGAGGGAGGGGTGTTTCGGCCTTAGCTGCTGGTGCTCAGCGGTATTATCTTGCCAGTCGTGGACTTGTACAGTGCGAAGTCGACGAACATGCACTTGCCGTTCTTGCAGACGTACTTCCAGATGCTGTAGTCCTGGTACTTTAGGTCGCCGTTCTTGTCTAGGGCCTTCCAGCCGGTGACGCCGAAGAAGTTGTCAGCTATCACGGGCAGCACGGTCTTTATCACTGTGCCGTCATACTTCCTCGCGACGGTCACGGATAGGCATGCTAGGTAGGCGGCGTCGTAGGCGTAGGCTGCGAATGGGCTGGGCTGGTGGCCGTACTTGCTGACGAACCACTTGAGGAAGGCCTCTCCCTTCGGGTTCTTCGGGGGTATCGGGAATGTGCCCTCGAAGTGTACCTCGACGAGGAACTTCCTTATCTTCTCCGGGGCCTTTATGAGTGCAGGGCTCCTTATGCTCTCGCTGCTGAACCACCTGACCTTCCTCAGTATCGGGGTGTCGGCTGCGTGTCCCAGTATGTTTATGCCGTCGGTCTCGAAGGCTACTATCACTACCGCGACCTTCTTGCCCTTGTTCATGAGCTTCTGTACCTCGCTAGCGAGCTTCTGCACCTCTGGGGCGAAGTCGCTCTTCTGCGGGTTGTAGGGTAGTAGTACTGCCTCGCCGCCCATCTGCTCGAAGTACTTCTTGAAGTACTCTGCTATACCCCTACCATAAGCCTCATCCCTGAATATGACGACGGCGCCGTTGAAGCCGCTGTCATGCACGAGTGTTGCCAGCGCCTTACCCTGGCCGGCGTCGTTACCAACAACCCTGAATATGTAGTCCGGTATGGCTAGGGCCGGGCTGGTGCTGCTCGGGCTTATCATCACTATGTGGTGCTTGTTCGCGTAGTTCATGACTCCGCTCAGCACCCAGCTGCTGGCGGTGCCGACTACGACCTGCACGCCGTACTGGCTGTATAGGGTCTGGAGGCCTGCGAGCGCCTTCTCCGGGTTGGTGCCCGTGTCAGCCACCACGGCCTTGAACCTGAACGGCGCCCCTATCTCCGCCAGGAAGCTGTTGAAGTCGTCGATAGCCTTCTTCGCGGCAGCAACCATGTCCTTTCCATCGGCGGCCAGGCTACCGGTCTGGGGCAGGAGGATCCCGATGGGGATCTCGCCCCGGAGGCCGCCGGCACCCTTTCCTCCACCGCCGCCGGCTGCCGCCGTCACGGTCTTGGTCACGGTTACGGTTGCTGCTCCGCCGCCTCCACCGCCGGCGGTCACGGTCTTCGTGACGGTTACTGTCTTTGTTGCCCCCGGCTTGGCCGCGAAGTAGGCTGCTGCGGCTCCTATTATGAGGCCTATTATGAATAGTGCGACGAGAAGTCCTGTTGGCGTGTGTCCGCGGAGAAGCCGCCTCATGGCTTTCAAACCCTCTGGGCGAGTGAGCCGGGCCTCCCACTATTTAAACTCTAACCGGCTGGTGTAATAATTAAAATGCTGCTATGAATTATGTTCATATCTGTCCCAATCAATGGATGCAAATCCTACACCTAGACCACCTGCGAACATTTTTAAGGAGACCCCTCCACTCGCAGTGGCGAGGGCCTGCAAGGAGGAAGGGCCGCCACTAGAGGGGGTGCCTGCTTCCATGGCGTTGCAGTTCTGGCTCTACTCCTTCGCATGGGGTGCAGCGCTGGCCCTCATGGCGAGCGGCCTGGCGCTATACTATAGTGTGAGCAAGGTGGCTAACTTCGCGCACGGAGAGTACGTCAGCGTGGGCGTGATAGCATACCTCATACTAGTAGCGCTGCTCCACGGCTTCAAGAACATAACCGGCTTCAACATAGTCGAGCCGGCAAGGTTCACGGTGGACAAGCTACCACTCCTACTACCAATCTTTATTATAGGTGGACTCGTCTCAGCGGCAACCTTCGCGGCAGTCTTCTGGCCGCTGATGAAGAGGGGGTCAAGCCCCCTCCAGCTAATGGTTGTCAGCATAGGCCTCATGTTCGTGCTGAGGTTCATACTATACTTCATAGCAAGCGCCTTCGACTGGCTCACACTCCCAACGCCCGAGTCCTCAGTGATAGCAACGATAGGGGGTGTACAGGTCACGGCGGGTATACTGGGCAGCCTCCTCCTAGCACTCATAGCGACGATATTCGTAGCATGGTTCACCAGGGGCACGATGATAGGCGTCTCGATGAGGGCTGTAGCCGACAACCCAGGCCTCGCGGAGGCATCCGGCATAAACGTGTTCCTCGTACAGCTGGTCGCATGGTTCATAGGGGGAGGACTGGCAGCCGTCGGCGGCGCGCTGATGTTCATACTGACCGGGCCTCCCGGGGAGAGGCCCATAGTGGAGCTCGGCTGGATGGACCTGCTCCCGATATTCGCGGCAACAGTCCTGGGCGGCCTGGGGAGCTTCTACGGCACCCTGGTGGCGAGCTTCATACTCGGCCTAGCGTTCAACGAGGTCTCAGCGATACTCCTCAACTACGGCCTCGACCCCAGCCTGGCCCTCGCGGTCCCCTTCGGCGTCACCCTCGCAGTCCTCCTCTTCATGCCCGAGGGCCTTGCAGGCCTCAACTGGGGCAGGCTGTACAGGAGGTTGAAGGAGGTGTTCCGTGGTGCCGGTGGGTGGGGTAGTTAGCTTCATACTCGCATACCTATCAGTAGCGGCAGTCTACTCACTGCTATCCATAAGCATGAACATAGAGTACGGCTGGGCCGGCATACCCAACTTCGGGAAGGCGGCGTTCATAGCTGCCGGCGGGGCTGCAGCGGCTATAGTGGCTGCACAGCTGGGGCCGCCGCTGCTCCTAGGCGTTAAGGGGGTTGTGCCCGGCGGGCTGGGGTTCTTCGCTAAGTACAATGCGCTGCTCAACGCCTACGCTGCCCACCCCGCGGCTACTTGGGGGGTGCTGGTGCTCTCATGCATCATAGGCGGGGTTATAGCGATGATACTCGGCGTGTTGTTCACCTTCCCCGCCGTGAGGCTTAGGGAGGACTACCTGGCAATAGCACTGCTCATGGCCGCGCAGCTGGTATGGATAGTGCTTAGGGTCGACAAGCAGATAATGGGCGGCACCTTCTCAATGGTGCTCCCCAGCCCCGACTTCACCCCAGTGGCAAGGCTGCTGCACGTCCCCGACACGGTGGTGAAGGTACTCTTCCTCTGGGGCCTCGTAGCGGTGTTCCTCTACTACAGCGAGAAGCTGATGAACAGCCCCTTCGGCAGGAAGCTTAGGGCGGTGAGGGACGACGAGATAGCCGCGGAGGCCCTCGGCAAGAACGTGCCGGTCTCGAGGCTGCAGGCTATGATGATAGGGAGCTTCCTGGCAGGCGTCGCCGGGGCCATCTACGTGCTGGTGCACCTGGCTAGCGTAAACCCCGACTACTTCCTCCCAGACATAACATTCATGATACTCGCAATGGTTCTCGTCGGCGGAGTAGGCAACAACTGGGGAGCAATAGCCGGCGCGATGCTACTAGCCCTCATGGACCGTGTAGGCTACATAATAGGCTCGAGGCTCGCAACAGAGTACGGCATGCTCTGGGGAGGCTACCTCTACTACATAGTCTACGGACTAGCAATAATCATAGCGATAGCCTTCAGGCCGCAGGGACTCGTGCCGGAGAAGCCAGTCAAGACACCCGCCTGGAGGGTCTACATAGAGGAGACCGGCGAGACCCCACGCTTCCTCAAACCAATCTGGGCCAGGCTACGCTCCCTACGCGCGAGGAGGAAGGGCAAGAAGGAGGGGTGAGAGGGGCCGTGCCCCGCGACATACTCGTGGTAGAGGACCTCCACAAGTACTTCGGCGGCATAAGGGCTGTTGACGGGGTGAGCCTAAGGATACCGGAGAGGGGTATCGTGGGCCTCATAGGCCCCAACGGGAGCGGTAAGTCAACGCTCTTCAACACGATCGCCGGCCGCTACAAGCCCGACCGGGGCAGGGTCATCTTCGACGGGGTAGACATAACGGGCTGGAAGCCCCACCGGATCTACAAGCTCGGCCTCGTGAGGACGTTCCAGAACCCACGCCTCTGGCTAAGCCTCACGGTCTTCGAGAACGTGTTGACGTCTGGGAGGGATCAGAGGGGTGAGAGCCCCCTGAGAGCCCCCCTGCACCGCCTCTGGGCGGGCCAGGAGATGGAGTATGCGAGGAAGGCGCTGGACTGGGTGAGGTTCGTGCAGCTCGGCAGGGTTGCTGCCAGCCTCTCCTCCGATATAAGCGGGGGCCAGATGAAGCTCACCGAGCTCGCCAGGGCGTTGATGTCTAGGGCCAAGATGCTCCTCCTAGACGAGCCGGCGGCCGGCGTGAACCCGACCCTGGCGCACCAGATATTCCAGAACATAGCGAGGCTCCGGGAGGAGTACGGCTTAACGTTCTTCATCATAGAGCATAGGCTGGAGATACTCTTCGACTACGTCGACTACGTATACGTGATGCACAGGGGCAGGGTTATCGCGGAGGGCAAGCCGGAGGAGGTGGCGGAGAACCCCGTGGTGATAGACGTCTACCTAGGGGGGTGAGGAGCGGTGGCTGAGGGCCTACCCCTACGCGTAGTAGACATCTACGCCGGCTACGGGAAGCTCGAGATACTCCACGGCGTGAACATGTACGCCGAGCCCGGGGAGCTCGTAGCAATAGTAGGCCCCAACGGGAGCGGCAAGTCAACCCTCCTCAAGACGATAATGGGGTTCACGAGCATATACAGGGGGAAGATAATCATAGGCGACAAGGACATGACGAGGACACCGCCGAACAAGAAGCCATACCACGGCGTCACCTACGTGCCGCAGGTAAACAACGTGTTCCCAAGCCTATCGGTGGAGGAGAACCTCAAGATAGCAGGCCTCGTGCTGAGGGACACCGGGAAGCTGAAGAGGAAGATGGAGGAGGTCTTCGACATGTTCCCAGTGCTCCGTGAGAGGAGGAGGCAGAAGGCGGGAACCCTCAGCGGCGGGGAGAGGCAGATGCTGGCCATAGGGAGGGCGCTCATGATGGAGCCGAGGCTAATGCTACTAGACGAGCCGACGGCAGCCCTCTCGCCGAAGGTCGCGGAGGAGGTCTTCCGCACAATAGTCCAGATAGCGAAGAGCGGGATAACAGTAGTACTGGTGGAGCAGAACGCGAAGAGGGCGCTCGAGATAAGCGACCGCGGCTACATAATGGTGCAGGGCCAGGTGATATACGAGGGCCCCTCAAGCGAGATACTATCACACCCAGAGCTAGGCAAACTCTACCTCGGCCTCCTCAAGTAACCCCCTACCAGCACGCCTACGGAGCCCGAACGCAGCCTCATACTCCCTACGTATATCGTCGTTCACCAGGTGCAGGTAGATCTCAGTCACACGCACATCATGGTGCCCCAGCAGCCTCTGCACAGCCGGCAACGACATACCCCTACGCAGCGCCTCCGTCGCAAACGTGTGGCGGAGGACATGCGGCCTAACCTTTCTCGGGTCAAGCCCAGCCCTAACAGCCATCCTCTTAAGCCTCTTATACAGCGCCGAGTAGCTAATCCCCAGCAACCTGTCATCCGGCCCAAGGCCAGGGTTCTCCTCAAGCCACGCCCTTAGAGCCTCGGCGGTCATCTCGCCGAAGAACACTATCCTCTCCTCCCCATACTTCGCGTTCCTAACCCGTATCTCCCTCCTCTCCAAGTCAATATCCCGGAGCCTCAACGAGACAGCCTCCTCCGCACGAAGCCCAGTCTCAAGCAGCAACGACACAATCAACACATCAAGAGTATCCCTAGCAGCCCTAAGCAGCCTCAACACCTCCTCCCTAGACAAAGCCTCAACAACACCCCTCCTAGGCTTACGCACAACCGGAACCCTAACCCGCAGCCCAAGCCAACGGAAGAACCTCCTAAGGAACAAGCTATAGTAATGCATAGTGACCTGCACCCTCCTCCTCTCCTCCCAGCCACCGCCACGAGCCCTACCAAGCCTCTCCTGAAGCCACCTCCTCACATCACTACTCCTAACATCCCTAAGCCTCCTCCCACTCCTCCTAATGAAGCCGAGGAAATCCATCAAAGCAGCACGATAAGCCTTAACAGTCTTCTCACTAGCACCAGCAGCCATCAAGGCAGCAAGAAACTCCTCAACAACCTCCTCGTCATCAAGCTCCCACACGTCCTCCGGAGGCGGCGGAAGCTCCAAGCCAGGCACCAGCAACCCCCACAAGAAACCACTAGGGCAAGAGAGAAGGGAAACCCCCAACCCCTAGTGACACCCACAGTATCAGCACAATAGAGGGGTACTCGCGTGGAAGAAAAAGGAAGGGTAGGGACATGTAGTGGTGGGCCTTAGAGCTCAACCGGTGTAGGGGATACCCCCTCACCGCTCCTTACAAAGCTGTAGAGCGCGACAGCCTCGCCTAGCTCGAGTTCCCTAAGGAACTCCTTCGCGGCCTTCATGTAGCGTAGCCCGGGCAGGGAGAGCGTGATTATCATCCAGACGTCTCCACGCCTTATACGCTCCCCGGCCTCTCCCCTCAGCCTGCCAAGCTCACCCAGGACAGCCAGGAGAGGCTCCTCAAGCACTATGAGGCTCCCCTTCGGCACGTCGAGTAGGAGGTTGAAGAGAGCCCTCCGTGCAATGGCACTACTCGGCGCATGAAGAGGGTCAACGCCCCTCAACGCCTTCGCAGCAACACTAGTCTCGCCGCCGACAACCCTGGCAATCCCAGCGAGCGGGGTCATCCTTACTTCTCCACGATAGACATAGAACAGGTCGGCCGCCATGAGCCCTATCCCGCCAAGAAAGCTACTCTCCCCAAGAACACTCATAGCAACACCAAGCAGCACACCGAGACCAGCAGCACGAGCAACCCCATTAGTGACCGCGCCCGCGACAAGACCTATCTCATACAAAGCCTTCAACTTAGTATAGCAGTCACAGGGAAGTAGAACAGCACCCCTCCAAGGCGGACTACCAAAGACACTAGCACCACTACCCTTCTCCCAACAAACCCTACACCCACCTATCTCAACACAGAAGCTCTCCGGCACAGTACTCAGCACAGCAGGTACAAGCACATCACCCCTACGACCACGCGCAAGCCAGATACCAAGATACACGCTCCTAGCGAAGCTGGACTTGCCGGAACCAGGAGGCCCCAAGAGCACCGTCAAGGGCCGCAGGGATATCCTGGTTCCACGATGGAATTTCACCCCGTCAACACTAACCATAATGCTGCTACTGCTACTCAACAATGAAGCCACACGTCAGCCCCAGCGCTTTAAAACATGGCAGTAACGGGGAAATAACCAGTCCGTACATACGCCCAGACTACACTAAAAAGAATTGATATAAACACGGCGACAAGGAAACCCCTACCACTTATAGACCACGGGAAACCCACCAAGCAACACTAAACCCAGACCCCCAGAGGGAACCCAGGCAGGGGGCAGCAGGTATGACACTACTAGACCCACTCCTAAGATGCCCCGAAGACCTAGGCTTCACAACCAGAGACAACCTATGGCTATGCAGCACCGGCACACAGCCACCAGACCCACGGAAATGCCTAATCATAGTCAAAAGCATGTACAACACCTACACATGCATCTCCCCGGAGAAGAAAGGAAAATGCATAGGACCACTAACAGCAATAATCTTCGAGCCACTAGACCCATCAGTAGTAGGATTCATAGCAGCAGTAAGCACAGCACTAGCAAGACTAGGCATCTCAATACTAGCCTACAGCTGCTACGAACACGACTACATACTCATACCACAACAACACAAACAAGAAGCAATACAAGCACTAGAAGAAATAGGCTGCATACACAAGAAACAATAGTCAAAAACAATAAAACACCCAACAACACAGCGTAACAAAAACACAAAACCACTTCTGAACGAGCAGAATAAAGACACACGGTGGAACAAACTGCCAACACCACCTACAAACGTCGAAAAACTTGCAAACTACCTAGACCCCACCGCACCGAAAGATCCAAGTGTTAGAGTTACAGTCCCTGAACTACTCCACTCAATAGGTGTAAACTCTAACTTCAGCACTGATAACTACAATAAATACAAGGAA
>JAADEY010000031.1 GCA_013153145.1 Thermoproteota archaeon
GACTCCCTGGGCATACCCCTACTATACTACATCAACATCTCTTACAGCTCGACGGCGGGCGGATACCCCTACGTGTTCTCATTGCTCAACTACACCGATGCATCACTCATAAGTTACACTGAGGGCACTGTGCCTGCGACTTCGCTCTCAAACATTACGGTTGTCGGCCTAGGCTCGTGGTATGCTAATGTCAGTTATGATGATGTCCTGGTTACTGTTGGTGCTAACCCGTTCTTCATCAATGTTACTGGGCTGCCTGGTGCTGGGTGGAATGTGACATTGATCGAGTATAGTGGTACTACGCCGGTCTATGTTGTGAGTGGGCTTAGTGATGCCAACGGCAACGTCTACCTGAACCTCACCAATCCGAGTGTTAATAGTCTTGGGCATGTGTTGTACATGTTCTGTAACGCTAAGATGGAGGTCTACACGCCTACCGGCGCCCTGAACACTACGCTTGCTTCGAGTAGTGTGCCTGGTGGCTGCTTCCTGGGCGGCGATGTGTATAGGTATGGCTAGGCTGCCCTCTCTCCCCTCTTGAGGGGTGGTTTGTGTGGTGGGTGTGCCTTCTGGGTATGTTGATGCTGGTGATTATTGGCCTAGGTTGTTGAATCCTAGGCCGGCTTATATTGTTGCTAGTGGGCGTCGTGGTGGTGTGTTGGGGTTTATGGCTGCTAGTTGGGTTATGCCTTTGAGTGAGGATCCTCCTCGTGTTGTTGCTGCGTTGGGTGTTGAGTCTCATACGTTGAGTGTTATTCGTGAGTGTGGTTGTTTTAGTATTAACGTTATGGGTGTTGGTGACCGTGATTTCGTCTATGCTGCTGGTGTTGTTAGTGGGAGGGAGAGGAGGGATAAGGCTTCTCTCCTTGGGGCTGAGTTCTCGTGGGATACGGTGAGTGGTTGTCCTAGGCTTGTGAGGCCTAGGCCTCTCGGTGTTGTTGAGGCCCGTGTCTGGCGTGTGGTTGATGATGTTGCTGAGGATACTTGTCTTGTTGTTGGGGATGTTGTTGCTGCTTATGGCTTGGAGGGCTTGTTTACTGGGCGTTGGTGGGATTTGAGGAGGGTTAGGGTGCTGCTTCATGGTGCTGGGAGGGTGTTTACTACTAATAGTGGTGTCTTTTATGCTAGGAGGAGTGTTTGACTATGCTGTCTATGTAGCACCAGTCTGCTAGTACTCGGTGGTCTTCTTTCTCGATGCTGCATTTTATGCCCTCTATCCTCCTTGCGACCAGCATGTAGGTGTTTATTGGTGATAGTAGCCCCGTCTTCTCCGCCTTCGCTTCTAGCTTGTTGAGTTCTCTTTCGGCTTCTCTTCTCGTTAGGTTGCTCCACTTCGCTTCTACTAGTAGTGTCTCTTTGCCGGGGTCTCTTATGACTAGGTCTATCTCCGTGTCCCTGTGCCACCATGGGCCTAGCTGTGCTGGTCTTGGTGCTAGTCCTGCCCTGTGGAGTTCTGGTGCGTGTTGTTCGAGTATTCTTGGTATCCATTGTGCTGTGTGTTGGTCTATTTTTTCCTCTATGAGTTTCTTTGCCTCCCCTGTGTGGCCTGCTTCTATGAGGCTTAGTGCTGGTAGGATTAGTTTGAAGTATGCGTGGAAGTATGGGTCTTTGAATCTTAGTCTTGCACCTCTCCTTGCTCCTAGTGGTGGCTTCTTCTCTAGTATGTCTAGTGTGTCTAGGACTTCTATGTAGCGGTGTATGGTTCTCGGGTCTATGCCGGCTTGTTGTGCTGCCTCTGCGGGCCTTGTCTTCCCCTGTGATACTGCTGCTAGTATTGCTGCGTAGCTCCTAGGTTCTCTTAGTTCTTGTCTTAGGAGTGCTAGTGCTTCGTCTTGTAGTGGGTGTCCTGGCTGTGTTAGTTCTTCTAGTAGCTCGTCTAGGGTCTTGTTGTATGCGTGCATCGCGTATGCTGGTGTTCCTCCTAGGATGCTGTATGCTCTTGCGGCGTCCTCTGGCGGCATCTTGTTGTAGAATCCTCTTGCCTCGCCGTACCTCATTGGTTTTAGTTTTATCTGGGCTGTTCTCCTGCCGAAGAGTGGTGCTCGGTAGCCGAGGAGTTCTTTCTGGAAGAAGCTTATGGCTGAGCCGCTTAGGACTAGTACTAGGCTTGTCTCCCTGAGCTCCTCGTCTAGTAGCTTCTGTAGCCTTGATGGGGTTGACTTGTCTGCTTCAACTATGTATTGGAACTCGTCCAGGATTACTGCTGTCCTCGTGGTTGATGTTTTAGCCAGCCTGGTTATTGCTTCTAGGAGGTCTGTTGGGGGGACGTATACTGCTAGTTGTTCTCCTACGGCCTGGGAGAACCAGGTTGAGAGCTGCTGGTAGCTGACCTCGGCTGCTAGGAAGTAGACGCATCTCCTGCCCCTGCACCATTCCCGGAGTAGTCTTGTCTTGCCGGTCCTCCTCCTCCCGTAGACTATGACTAGTCTTGTGCCCCTGCTCCTCCACTCCCTCTCGAGTACTGCCAGCTCAACCCTCCTGTCTATGAATGGTGTCTCCACGCTACTCGTACCATGTTACGCGTATCCTGGTACGCGTACCTAGATATGCTTATCTCCGCGCTGGAAGGGGCTAGAAGGGGGCTGGTGGGCTCTGCCGCGGGGAGAGGGTGTGTTGGGTAGGCGTCGTGGTGTCTGGAGGGCGTTTGTGCTCCTCTCCCTCGTCTCGTTGTTTGCTGATATGGGTTATGAGGCTGTCCGCGGTGTTCTGGGTGCCTACCTCGCCTCGGTGGGTGCGCCTGCGTGGCTCGTACCCCTCCTGGCGCTGGCTGAGGGGCTCAGCTACCTTGGGAGGCTTGTTGGGGGCTTCGCGGTTGCTGCCTGGCCCTGGCTAGCCTGGCCCCTCGTCTACGCCGGCTATGGGGCTGTCTACGCCCTGGCGCTCGTCGCCCTCGTCCCCGTCTCCCTGGTCGTCGTGCTGTACGTGGTTGAGAGGCTTGGTAAGGGGCTCCGTGCACCCGCGAGGGATACCCTCCTAAGCCTCCTCACCGAGGAGATAGGGCATGGCAGGGGCTTCGGCCTCCACGAGGTCTTCGACCAGGTGGGGGCTGTCGCGGGCCCAGTCATCCTCGGAGTCCTCGCAGCCTCCCTGGGGGTTAGGGGGGCGATACTCTTCACAGCCGTGCCGGCGACGCTCGCCCTGGCGTGCCTTGCAGCCGCCCACCACTACTACCCATACAGGGTTGTGGAGGCTATGAGGAGGAGGGGTGGTGCCGGCGCGGGGGCCGCCGAGCTCATACTCTTCGGCGCCTACGCCTTCACGACGGCGGCGCTGCTCGCCTACTGGCCGGCCGTAGCATACATCCTCGGGGAGGCCGGCGAGAGCATAGAGGCCGTGTCCTTCCTCTACGCCGGCGCGATGCTCGTAGACGCGGTGGCCGCGATGGCCGTCGGGGAGCTCTTCGACCGGGCGGGCGTATGGGCCGGCGCAGCAGCACCCCTCCTGGCCGCCGCCAGCCTCCTTGCACTGAGGCTTAACAGGCTCGCAGGGATAGTTGCCTGGGGCGTCGCCATGGGCTCCATGGAGGTCCTCCTCAGGGCTGTGCCGGCGGCGCTGCTGGGGCCCCGTGGGAGGGCGAGGGCGTATGGCGTGCTTGGGGTCAGCGTGGCGGCCGGATGGTGGCTCGTAAGCATGGTTCTCGAGGCGAGGCCCCCGCTAAGCCTACTAGCAGTCTATGCTGCAGTCCTCCTTGCGGCCAGTATACTAAGCCTTGGCCTTCTCCAGCGCCTCTGCAACCGCTAACAGTTTATCAACAGCCTCCACGGCGTCCCTGGCGAGGATCCTCATCATAGCCTCCCTGCCCCTGGCCCCGGTATCGTAGACTATGTCCGGAGTCCTGCCGCCAGCAGCCCTGAACGCCTCCCCTATAATCCACTGTATCGAGCGCCCCTCAACCCTCCTAACATCCTCCGGCTCCCTCTCACGGTCAACGTAGACGACGAGCATCCCGAGGCCGACAGCAGCCTCCACAGCCTCCGGGAGGTAGCGTGCATTCAGCGCAGCCCTGACCCCGGGGTCGTGCCTGGAGGCCTCGAGAGCGGCCCTCGCCATGTGGCTTGAAGCACCCATCTCCACGCAGCCAACAGGCCTAACCGTGTCGCGGTAGCGTACAATCCTCCCCCGAATGGCCGCGGCGTCCTCCGGGCTCCTCGCATACCTCGGGTCGATGATCTCCGCTATGTTCATGCCGACCTCCGGCACGAGCCTAGCCACGAGCCTACCATGCCCCACGAGCCTCTCAACCGCCGCACTAACCCTAGCTATGACACGGTACCTCTCAGCATCAATCTCCATCACCGCCGCCGGGTTGACGGGGCAGTGTCCATGACCAATCCTCGCACCATACCTTATAGCCTCTGTTACAACCCTCTTAGCAGCCGCAACAGCCTCCGGCACACTAAACCCCTTAGCGAGCATCGCCGCTATCGCGGCGGAGAAGCAGCAGCCAGTGCCATGAGTACAGCCACCACTTATCCTCTCAGCCCTATACTCCCTATACACTCCGTCATAGTACAGCACGTCGACCGAGTAGTCCCCGCCCAGATGCCCACCCTTAACCACGGCAGCCCCCGCGCCGAGCTCCTCCACTATGAACCGTGCAGCCCTCCTAGCATCATCGATGCTCCGTATCCTCATACCGGTCAACTCCTCAGCCTCAAACCTGTTAGGAGTAACCACAGTCGCGCGTGGTATGAGGAGCTTCTTCAACGCCTCCTCGGCGTCCGGATCCAGGAGCCTCGCACCACTCTTAGCTATCATGACCGGGTCGACGACCAGGGGGAAGTCATAGCTCTTCAACACCGAGGCAACAGCCTCAACAATAGCCCTGCTCCCAAGCATCCCCGTCTTAGCAGCATCAACACCTATGTCGTCAGCAACAGCCCTTATCTGCTCAGCAACAACACCAGGCGGGATATCATGCCTAGCGGTAACAGCAACAGTGTTCTGCGCAGTAACACTAGTCACCGCCACAAGGCCATGCACACCCAGCGCAGTGAACGTCTTAAGATCAGCCTCAAGGCCAGCCCCACCACCAGAATCACTACCAGCAATCGTGAGCGCAGTCCTCCACAACCTAGACACACCCACACAAACCACCCCCAAGGAGACGATGAGGGGAGGCCCCTCCTCCACCCCGGACTCTACGATGCCTCCTCGTAGAAAGAGGATTGACCCTCTAGGGCGCACTGAACACCCTTACCACCGTGTTACCCGCCTCATCCCTGCACGTGACCGTGAAGGTGGAGCCGCTGGGCACGCTGAAGACGAGCACCCCGGATCCATCCATGGGTGTGAAGACTAGGCTCGACCCATTATAGGAGACCCTCACATCTGTGACGTTGAAGTCGTCGCTATACCCGAGCCTAACTATATCGACGCCGCCCTGCTGCTCGACGCCGAGCAGCCGGATGCCTGGGGGCGTGGTGTCGACGATAACCCTCCGGGAGGCGTGGTAGCAGTAGCCCCCACTGCACGCCGTCACCACAACCCGGTATACTCCCGGTGGGAGGCTGAGCCCGGCAGACCACCTACCGGTGGCATTGACCTCCTCCACAAGGCCTCCCCCGGCACGGTAGACCCTAACCACTATGCGGGAGACGTTGCAGTGGGCGCCGAGCATCCATGTAACATTGAACTCCGTGGAGTTGACGACGGATGGCACGCTGGGCAGTATGGGCGTCTCCCTGCACACCAGCACCCTCACAGAAGCGTTCCACCAGGAGGCGTAGTTGTCGAGGACATGCACGGTGACGTTAAACACGCCCTCCTCGCCGAACGAGTGGACAACACTACCATTCACCGTGAGGCCCGTCGAGGAGCCATCACCAAAGCTATACATGTACGCCACCGGAACCCTCCCACCAGAACCCCTGGCAGCAACACCCACGACAAGAACCCCGTCAACACCTACCAGCGTGTCACGAGCAACAATACTAGCATTGACAACACCCCACCCCGGCACGTCACCGAGGGAGGGCTCAACGACGACAGCGCCGTCCGGCGCCTCCACACCAGCACCACCCCAGAAGTTGAGGCTAGCGTTAACCGGCGGCTCGGCTGAGCCTACGAGGAGCCCGACGCCAACACCACGCATGACACAGTAGTGGATCTCGACAAGCCCCCTACTCTCATTCACGGCGATGGCGTACGGCGAGCCGAGGAAGCTGGACGCGTTAACGGACAACAAGCCATCACGGATAACAGAGACGTTCAACCCACCGCCGACAAACACGCTGCGGGAGACGCGGACAGCCCCCTCATAGACGCCGCCAGAGACCTCAACGCTCCTAAGCAGGCTATCCCTTATCCTCACCAGGCTGGAGGAGGCAGCGACAACACCAGCAACCCTGAACCCATCAACCCTACTCCCCTCAACAATTAGGGAGGACGAGTTGAGCGCGACCGACCAGCCCTCCCCGGAGCCGGCCACGCCGAGACCACGGAGCCTAGATGAGTTCACTACGACCGAGGAGGAGTACAACCCGCCGCCAAGCCCCTCGATGGATAGGTAGCCTACACTCGAGTTGAGGATGCTGACACTGCTCGAGTTCAGCATGTAGAGCCTACCCCGCGGCACCGGGCTCCCCGGAGCCCTCGTGAACCCGAGGGCCTCGAGGATGGAGGAGTCAATAACCACGCTCAGGCCCGTGAAGACTGAGCCCCTCGATGCACCGGCCGGGGAGACACTGAACACCACCAGGTCGGCCACGCTGCGGTTCACAACCATCCAGGAAGAGGAGGCCACGGGCAGCCTGGAGGCATTAACAAACCGGTAGACAACGCCATAGTGGAGCGTCGAGCCATAGACCTCGACCCCCACACCCCTCCAGAAGGTATCCATGAAGCCAAGCGTTATCACGTCAGAATCATTAAGCACCACGAGGCAACGCTCCATGACGCTAGGCTTACCAGGCACGCCATAGAAGAGCCTCGCAGCCCTAAGCCCCTCAAACACCATCGTCGAAGAGGAGACGCTACAGTTGAAGAGGACGGGGCCAGGCCCCTCACCATAATACACCCTCACCCCCCGGAACCATGCAGCAGCGTCACGGAACCCGTCAAACACCAGGAAGCCGCGGACAACAAGCCAGGAAGCCTCAACACTACCACCCACGACAGCCAGGTGGACGGCGCCGAAGCCGCCGGCAGAGACAAACACGACCGGGGCCGAGGAGGAGCCCTCCACGACCAGCCTCCCGGCGACCACAAGCCTCGACCCCGGCTCGAAGACCAGCACCACGCCAGGCTCGAGGACGAGGCTACCCTTGACGGTAACGTTGCCAGCGACACTATACGTCCCGGGGGCGAGGACTAGCAGCCCAGCAACAACACCGGTAAGCCTCGAGGACGCCGAAGCCACCGGCGCCACGGAGACAGCCAGGGCTAGCACCAGGAGAACCAGGGGCTCCAGGCGGCGCAGCGCCACACACCCATGCAGCATGGCTGCCCGGAGGGAGGGATAAGAACGACCCGCACAACCCACAGAGACTTATAACCCCTGGGCAGCCCCTGCCCCTAATCCAGTGAAGCAGTTGAGCACACTCCTCTCCTCAACACTGGCCGCGGGCATACTGCTCGGCATAGTCCTAGGCGCGGCGCTCGCAGGCATAGTGGCTCCACGGATAGTATACGTGACAACCACGGCCACCAGGACGGTCACAGAGACCACGACTATAGGGAAGACCGTGACCCTCAGCGGGGAGACGGTCACCGTGACGGTGAGGGAGACGGCGACGCATACATCAACCACGACGGTGACGAGGACGGTGACTGAGAAGAAGACCACAACCATCACGGAGACCGAGGTGCTGGGGGACTCATGGATAGACATGAACTACCTCGGAGCAGTCGTGGCGGGGGCGAGGCTTACGAAGCAGGGAGGGGTGCTGAGGGCGCAGGCCCACGCCCTCCTAAAACTACACGGAGTCCTGGTCGAGGTGAACTTCACGCTCACCGTCAAGGGCCTGGAGGCGGAGGCCTGCATCTCGCAGGAGCAGGGCGGGATACCATTCATAAGCCTGCCAGACAAGTACACGGTCGCCGTAGCATTCTACACGGGGAACAGCATGGTAGGCTACACGAAGATAAACGTCACGACAAGCAACGGTACGGGCTGCGGGGAGTCAACCCTCGCAAAGCCACTGCCGGGCACAACCAACCGCCTCATAATAGTCGTCTCGAAGCGCTAGGAGACAAGCCTAACAACAGCACCAGCATCCTCGAGGGACGAGACCATGGCCTCAAGCGTCTCCCTAAGAGCCCCACCATACCCCGGCGCATCAAGCCACGGCTCACCCGGAGCAACAACAACGACGCCGATACCCCTCGAGCGCAGGGACTCCACAAGCCCGAGCAACCCAAGCCCCCCGCCCGCGACAAGGCATGACACTATGTAGACTACTCCACCACCCTCCCAGCCACCGACACCCCCAACGGCGCCCGGCGAGCCGCCAAGCATCCTGACCGCGTCGAGGGCGCTGAGAGGACTACTATACTGGTATATGGAGGGCCTGCAGCCACCCTCCCCGAGGATCCTCATAGCCTCCTCGAGGACCTCCGCGACCCCGGCGGGCCTGCAGCCGCTCCCCCAAAGCCTGCATAGGTGTAACCCCCTGCCCTCAGCCTCCGCCGAGACGGCTATGCTGAGCATGGAGGAGGCCAGCACATCGCATGTATAGCTGCCGAGGCATGAGCCGTCGTAGAGGAGCCACACCGGGGCGCCAGCCTCCTCGCCGGCCCACTCATAGAGCCTCACCATGAACCTCCCCGTCGCGGCATAGGCCCTCCAGTCCATCCTCCTCCACGGGAGCCCCGGAGTATACTCCCTCGACTCCAGGTACTCCCCGCTCGCGGCCAGGAAGCCGGAGCCGCCACTCCTCCGGCCCGTGGGGGAGCCGCGGCTGGAGGCGGTCCTCGACGCGGCCAGCGCCCAGTACCTCGTCCTAGGCTCCACCGAGAAGACTATGGGGCCGCTCCTCTCCGCGAGCTCGAAGAACCCCAGGGGCCCGGCACGGATACAGCTCAGCCACACACTCCTCCTACCAGCAGTCTTGTAGACAGCCTCCACCGAGAGTATGCCCCCATGCAGTGAGACACTGACACCCCCCGGCGCCTCGATCCTCGAAGGCCTACACGTCAGCGTCGTCGACAGTGTGGCCGCCGAGCCGGCAACAGCCTCCGCCTCGCCGCCGCACCTGCAGGGCCTCCTCACAGCGAGCAGCGTAAGCCAGGAAGCCTCCATGGACGCCGCGGCCAGCAGGATAAACGCGGTGAGTATGGGGAGGACGAGGCCGAGGAGGTAGCCGGCGTATACCAGGACTGCGGCGGAGGAGAGGAGGACTGCACCCCTCCCCGTCAGCCTAAGACTGCTCAGGGTTTCGGCACCTCCACGCTCTTCAAGACCCTCTCGACTATGTCCTCCGGGCTGACCCTCCCACGGTGGACTGCGCGTAGTATGAGCCTATGCCTCAGCACGCTGCCCGCCAACGCCTTCACGTGGTCGGGCACCACGTAGTCCATGCCCTCGAGGTAGGCTAGTGCCTTGGAGCCCTTGGCGAGCGCTATGGATGCCCTCGGGCTCGGGCCTATCCGTACCTCGGGCTGCCTCCTCGCAGCATCGACTATCGAGACGATGTATGAGAGCACGGAGTCCGGCAGCCTAACCCTGGAGACCTCCTCCTGCGCCGCCAGGACCTGCCCGGGCTCGAGCACCGGCTCGACCCTGGGCTGGGGTTTGCCGGCATACCTCACTATCTCCTCCTCCACGCTCGGCGGGGGGTACTCGACCCCGTAGCTGTAGGCGAACCTGTCCAGTGATACCAGTGGAAGGGGGTAGACGCCCTCAGTGTCGGCGTTCTGCATCGTCGCGACCACTAGGAAGGGGCGCGGGAGGGGGAGCGTGTGGCCCTCGATGCTCGCCTGCCCCTCCTGCATAGCCTCCAGGAAGGCCGACTGCGTCCTCGGAGGAGCCCTGTTAAGCTCGTCGACGAGCAGGACGTTCGCGAATATCGCCCCCTTACGGAGCCTCCAGCCCCCGCCGGGGTCGTAGTAGAAGCCGCCCAGTATATCCGAGGGGAGGAGATCCGAGGTCATCTGTATCCTGCGGAAACTACCCCCAATGAGGCCGGCGAAAGCCTTAGTTATCGTCGTCTTCCCCGTGCCCGGGGGC
The DNA here is from genome assembly GCA_013153145.1 of Thermoproteota archaeon. Lineage (GTDB taxonomy): Archaea > Thermoproteota > Thermoprotei_A > Sulfolobales > Pyrodictiaceae > JAADEY01. Next base: position 10,169 of record JAADEY010000031.1, read on the forward strand.
CCCTCGAGGAGCACGTGTCCCCCGGAGAGGAGCGCGACCATGAGAAGCCTCACAAGCCCCTCATGGCCCACGATGAGCCCTGAAAGCTTCTCGCCGAGAAGCCTAACCCTGCCACGTAGATCTCCAGCCAACCGGATACATACACCCTCCATCCACGATACGGATGAACGGCTTCTAATCAATGCATCGGAGAACGCCCCCTACGCCACACAAGCCACGCCACTGCAAGGAGCGGGGGGAGGAGGGAGGCCAGCATGGGGGACGCGGAGTGGAGCAGCTCGCGGGGAGACGGCTCATAGAGCAGGACGATCCTACCACCCCTGGGCGCGAGGCCCCTAACCCAGCCGCCATCAATGCTGTACAGCCTGTTCTCGAGGATGCTCGGGGACGGGACTATGTAGAGCAACCCGCCGCCCACATGGATCAGGGCAGCCATGCAGAATGGGCCCCAGGGCTCCCCCTCGCCGGGCACGCCGTCGCCGTCGAGGTCGAGGAAGCTGCCGGGAGGGCTCCACGCCATACACCTCCCGCCAGCCACGGTGCCAGCCCGGTAGAGGTATAGGCCCCCGCCGAGGGGAACCATGTACTCGCCGTCAACTCCCCCAAGAGGGTATGCGACGACCCCACCGGTTACCTCCACTCCCCCAACGCCTAGGCAGTCTAGAAGCCGGTTAATCCACTCGCCTCCAGCAACGAGCACACTGGAGCCCCTGGATAGGAGCCTTGAGACCGCGGGGCATAGGCCCGGAGACCAGCCAGCAGCGATGTATAGGGCCCCGGCCCCGCCCTCCACGCCCCCGGGCTCTGCCAGGGAGGCCACGGAGGCGAGCATGCTGAGGCCCCCAGGCCCCGTATTGTATGGTGATAGGGGCTCATCGACCGGCAGTACTGCTATGAGGAGAAGCCCCGCGGCGAGCGTCACGGCGAAGGATAGAGTGAATGCATGTAGGCTCCTCACCCCCCTCCCCTCCGAGACGTGAGCCTCCTACGGAGCGCCTCCACCGCCTCCCTGAACACCCTCCACGGCCCACCACCGTACGCCGAGTCCTCATAGGCCCTTACAGCCTCCCCTGCATCGACGCCGCTGGCGGCGGCGTACTCCCTGGCGGTCTCCCAGGGCTCAGCCCTCCTCCCCAACGCCTCCTCGAGGAGGCTGAACATGCCCGCGCCGCGTCCCCCCTCACCCCCTCCACCACGCCTCCTCCGGGAGAGGGGTATGGCGGCGAGCGCGGCTGCCACGAGGAAGGGTATGGGGTTGACTACGAACACCTCGACGCTCATCCTGGCGTCGTCATACCTCGGGTCCAGGGGCTTGAAGTCGATGACCAGCCTCGCGTGCCCGGCTGCGGTCAGCGGGACTGCGACCACGGCGCCGCCCACGCCCCAGGGCGTCTCGACGTGGAGGGTGCCCGGCACAGCCGCCGCTGCATCGATGCTGAACACGCCGCCGGCGACGACAATGGCTGGCGCTGATACGTGGAGCTCCGGGCTCCTCCCCTCGACGAGGAGGCTGCGCGTGACGACGACGTGCGCGTAGCCATCGACGCCGCCGGCCTCCACGGCCACTACGGCCGGGCCCCTAACGCCTCCGGGCACGCGGAGGACTACCCTGCCCCCGCCCGGCGGAGTCACCGCTCCGAAGCCCCATGAAGTCTCCACGCGCGCCGGGAGGCTGGCGTTGACGCTCACGGTGACCGTGACTGCGTCGAGGGGCTCCGCCCTGGAGGAGTTGAGTAGAACACTGAGCCCAACCCCCCGCAGCAGCACCCTCACCGTGAGCGTCTCCGACCGGGAGTACGAGTAGACCCCGCGATCCCTCCCCGCCGGGATGTACTCCGCGTACACAGCCACACCGCTCCTGGGCCTAAGCGTTATTGATGCGCATCCATTCCTCCCCGTGACCGCCTCCGAGGAGACGCCGCCGTGGTGGATTATCAGCGTCCTAGCCGCGAGGGGCTTCCCCTCCGCGTCCACGAGGCAGGCCTTGACGGTGACGCTGCCGCCGTAGGGGACGGGGTTGGGCGCGGCCTCGATGCCTAGCCTGGTCGCCGTGAGGTTTACAGAGAGCCTCTCAGCCTCCCTGAGCACCTCCTCCGCCACCTTCACCGCGTACCTGACCCTGCCGGCAGCGTCCCTTATCGCCTCCAGGGCCCTGGAGACGTTGAGGCCCAGCCTTGAGAGGCTCGAGACGTCGCCGTAGAGGCCGGGGTAGAGGCTGAGGAGCCCGTGGAGCGTGTTGAGGCAGTCCCTGGCCTCCACCACCGCCCTGCCAGGCTCCCCGGTCTCGATGTGCAGCCTGGCCGCCGTGCACAGCTTCTCAGCCTCCTCGGCGAGCCCCGCGGCGCGGAGCAGGCTGGCCGATATCCTCGATGCCTGGGGCGCTGCTGAGGCCGGTATCCTGGCCGACGTGAGGGCCTCAGCGGCCTTCTCGACGAGGCTTATGTTACCCTCCCTCAACGCGTCGGCGGCGTAGACGACTATGTGGAGGAGCTCCGTCGGCGCCGCCTCTCCTCCCCCACCCGTGTGCCTGGCTGTCGGCGGGGCGAGCGCTATTATCGCTATCACTACCAGCGTCGAGGCCGCCGCGGCCAGTATGTATACCCATCTACCCCTGCTCCCCACGACTAATCAACCCGCTGACGCCAGCACCGCCACCTCCCTCGCAGCGGCGATGATGAATGCCGCCGCAGCCGCTAGAAGGGCGGCGTCGAAGGGCTCCCTCCTCGCACCGGTCAACGCCTTGACAAGCATATAGGTCGTCGAGACCAGGGCCACGTAGGGGTCTAGTCCCCCGACGCCGAGCATCCAGAGGACAGTCACGCCCGCGGACGACGAGGCTATGAACAGTGTGTTTGAGAAGTGGTCTCTATCCAACAACCTCTACCTCTACAATGCGGTGGCGACGCTTCCCGTGTAGAGGCTCGTCGCGTGCCAGCCTAATAGGCTTA
>JAADEY010000027.1 GCA_013153145.1 Thermoproteota archaeon
CCGCTGTATTACCGTTTAGCTGAATCCGTGATCCGTTAGTGGTATTATACCCGTGGAGGTTAACGCCATGTGGGTGTATTGTTTCCCGACATATACGGCTTCTCTGTGGTGGGCTCCGAGTGGTCTGCGGACTCCCGCACTTGATCTGTTGCCAGCTCAAGTGAACAGTATACATAAGTCATGGGATGTGTACCGGTGGTGAGTATTCCTTGACACCTTCGTGATGGTGTGGAATCCGTGTGCTTGGTTGTTGTTTGTGGGTTTTATGGTTGTAGGTGTATGATTATTGTTGCTTTGGGGTCTGGTTTTTCTAGTTTCATTGCTGTTATGAGTGGTGTGTATTGTGTTAGTGGTATTGTGTTTTTGCCTGGTTTTATTGGTGTTTTGTCTTGGTCTATTGTTTCTGCTTGTGGTGTGTAGGTTGTTATGTGTAGTGTGTTTGTTTTTGTTGCTTTTATGGTTAGTTTTGGTGTTTTGTATCCTTCTAGTGGTATTCCTCCGAATGGTTTGTCTTGGATGTCTTTTCCTCTTAGCGTGATTGTTATTGGTGGTGGTTGTGGGTTTGTTATGAGTGTTGGTGGTAGTTTTGTTATTGTTTTTGTGCTCCAGTCTGTTTTTGTTGCGTCGTATCTTTCGAGGTTGGGTAGTGTGTTTGTTGCTATCCATATCTCGCCTGCCACTAGTGCTAGGCTTGTTGCTCTGAGTCCTAGTCTTGCTATTATGCGTATGCTTGTTGGTGTTATGTGTAGGAGTAGTGTGTCTAGTGGGGGTGTTTTTGATGCTTCCTGTATTTCTCTTGGTACTTCGTCTGTGCCGGTTATTGTTGTCATTACTGCTGTGTTGTATGCTGCTAGTATTCCTCCTAGGATTGGTAGGTTGTTGCAGCGGAATGGTGAGTATGGTGCTGGGCCCATGTCTAGTAGTCTTATGGTTTTGACTGTCTCCTCGTTTATTATTGCTAGTAGCCCTTTTGCGGTTAGGTATACTCCGGTGTGTAGTGGGGTTATGTCTCCTGGTCTTGGGTATGTTATTGGGCCTAGCATGTCTGCTGGTTCTGCTGGGTTTATTGTTATTGTCTCCTCCTCCCTGTAGGTTTCTAGGTCGTAGCATTTGAGGTGGAATGGTCTTGTTGTCCATCTTGGGTCTTCTATGTAGCATGCCTTGTCGTTGTATGTTGTTACTCTTAGGTATGTTCCCTTTGTGAGTCTTTGTATTCTCCATCCCTGGCTGGTCTTTCTCAGTATGTATGCTCCGATGTTTTGTTGGCCGTCTCCTCTTGCTACTAGGAGGTCTCCGGTTAGGGGGTTGTGTTCTAGGTCTGTTACTTCGCCTGCCCATTGTGTTGGGTGGTGTATGCTTTCTCTCCAGATGAGTTTGAACTCGTAGTTGTCTGTGTCGTAGTAGTGTATGTGGCTGTACTTGTTTGTGAAGAGTAGCTTTCCGTCCCTGTAGTCTGCTGGTGCGTGTACCCATCCCCCGAAGTATATCCTGTTATCGACTGCTGTTACTGCGTTGTATGTGTCTCCCCCGCTTCTTGGTGGTGGGCCTATCTGTTCGTAGTGGTATGTTTCTATCTGGCAGCTTGTGGATGCTACTATGGTTTCTGCCTCGAATGCTCTTGTTAGGATTATGTGTCCGTGGTGGTAGTGGAGGCCGTAGATTCCTCCGCCTCCCCATTCTGGTGATGGTTTTTCCGCCTTGTATGTTTGGAGTATTTCTTCTATGCATGTCTTCTTCAAGGTGTTGCACCTTTTAGTGCCTTGCCGGTCTTCTTGTCGAATACCATTACTTTCTTCCAGTCCTCTGGTTTTAGGTAGACTGTTTCTCCGGGCTGTAGGCTTAGTGTTGGTGGTGCCTTCACCTTGACTACGGTGCCGTCTATGGTTACGTCTACTATTTGTTCGCTTCCGAGCGGCTCTACGACGTATACTTTGCCCTTGAATGTTCCTGGCTCGGGGTGTTTCAGTATCTTTATGTGTTCTGGCCTCATGCCGAGGTAGATCTCCCTTACTCCTGCGCGGCGTACTGCGTCTGCCAGCTCCGGGTCCCTTATCTCCTCGCGGTGGCCGGGGCACTCGAGGATTATCTTGTCGCCGTCCTGCGTGACCCTGCATTCGAGTATGTTTGCTGGTGGGTTGCCGATGAATGTTGCTACGAATACGTGTGCTGGCTTGTAGTAGACTTCGTGTGGTGTTCCTACCTGCATTATCCTGCCCTTGTTCATTACTGCTATGCGGTCTGCCATTGACATTGCCTCTGCCTGGTCGTGTGTGACGTATATCGTTGTTATGCCTAGTTGTTTCTGTAGCTTCTTGAGCTCAGCCCTCATGACTACTCTTAGTAGCGCGTCTAGGTTTGATAGTGGCTCGTCCATGAGCCATACCTTGGGTCTGCGGACTAGTGCTCTTGCTAGTGCTACTCTCTGCTGCTGTCCGCCGCTCAGCTGGCCCGGCTTCCTGTCGAGTAGCTCTTCTATGTGTAGCATTTTCGCTACTTCGTGTACCCTCTCGTCTATCTCCTCCTTGGTTAGTCCCAGCTTCTTCCTCCTTATCTTGAGCGGGAATGCTATGTTCTCGTAGACTGTCATGTGTGGGTAGAGGGCGTAGTTCTGGAACACCATTGCCACGTCCCTGTCCATGGGCTCTAGGTCTGTTACGTCCTTGCCTCCGATGTAGACGCGGCCCTCGTCCGGGTACTCTAGGCCTGCTATGATGCGGAGTGTTGTTGTCTTGCCGCAGCCGCTCGGGCCGAGGAGTATGAAGAATTCACCGTCTTTCACGTGGAGGTTTACGTGGTCTACTGCTACTACTTTCCCGAAGCGTTTAACCACGTTCTCGAGGCGGACGTCCGCCATGAGTGTTCACCCCTTGATTGTCCAGCCCACCATCCCCCTGACGAAGTACTTCTGGAGGACTGCGTAGAGGATGAGGGGGACGAGCATGGCTAGTATTGAGCCTGCTGAGAGTAGGCCCCAGTCTACGTAGAACTGGCCCTTCATGAACGCTATCCTCTGTGTAACCACGTAGTTCTTCGGGGATATTAGGAATACTAGGGCGTAGAAGAAGTCGCTCCATACCCAGGTGAACTGTATTGCTGCCGCCGAGGCTAGTGCTGGTAGGCTTAGTGGCAGGACTATCTTGAAGAATACCTGCAGGTCTGAGGCGCCGTCGACCCTTGCAGCCTCCTCCACCTCCCTGGGGAGCATGTCGAAGTAGTTCTTGAGGAGGAATGCTATCCATGCTATCCCCCAGCTGCTGTGCACGAGTATTAGGCCCTGGAGCGTGTCTAGTAGGTGCATGTCGCGTAGCATGAAGAATAGTGGGATTACGCTCATCTGCTGGGGCACTGCCATTATGAGTACTAGTGTTAGGAAGAGGTAGCTTTTGAGCGGGAAGCTGAACCTTGAGATCGCGTAGGCTATGAGGGCTGCCACGAAGACCGGTATTATTGTTGAGGGTATCGCTACTATGAAGGAGTTCATGTAGCCCCTCGCGAGGTTGTAGAATGGGTTGAAGAGGGCCTCATAGTAGTTCTTGAGGGTGAAGTGCGCGCCTATTATGCTCCACCAGCCCTTCAACACTACCTCGCTGTAGGGCCTCACCGATGTCATGAAGAGCCCTATGAATGGGAGCACCCAGATGAAGCCTATAGTCCACGCAACTATGTTGACTATTATAGCCCTTATAGTGGACTTCCTCACCATGCACACTCACCCCTTCACAGCCCTCCTCGCCATGTATACTCCGGGTATGAGGGTGAGGAGCGCCAGGAGCACGGCAACGGCAGCTGCCTTGGCGAAGTCGAGCTCCCTGGCGAAGTACATGTACATGACTAGTGCCATGACGGTTGAGGCTCCGCCGGGGCCTCCCAGGGTTGCTACGAAGACTATGTCGAATATCTTGAGGTCCCAGAGTATCGTCATGAGGACTACGACTAGCGTTGCTGGCTTCAAGAGGGGGAGGATTATCTTGAAGAATATCTGCCTCTCAGACGCACCGTCCACCTTCGCGGCCTCTATATAGTCCCTCGGTATCGTCTCAAGCGCCGCAGCGTAGATAGTCATGCTGAAGCCCGTCCAGAGCCACACCGATCCAAGTATGAGTGCTATGAGGGCCGTCTGGGGGTAGCTCGTCCACGTTATTGCGAGGCTCTTGACCCCGAGGAACTGGAATATCTTCGGCACTATGCCTACATACTTGTCGAACATAAACCTTATGATTAGGCCGCCCACAACCATGGGGATTACCATCCCTATGAATATTATTGACTTGATGAACGAGCCGCCCAGAGTATCCTTGAGGAGGTATGCTATGATGAGGCCGAGCATGGTGGTGAGCGGCACATGTATCAGTATCCAGACGATATTGTGTATGAGGGCTCCCCAGGGCGGCGGGCCCCCGAAGCCCGGCGGATAGATCAGGGCGAGGTCGGGTGACTGCTGAGTTATAACATCCACGTAGTTCTTTAAGCAGAACCCATGCTTACACTCGAAGCTTATAGCGACAGTGCCGAGTATCGGGGCTATAACGAAGGCCGTCAATAGGATTAGGGCGGGGGTTAGGAAGACTGCAAGGACTCCCCAGCGTACACGCCGCGGCCCAGCCACGGGCACAGCCAACCACCACTATGCACGGGTCACACGCGGGCCTCCAAGTCCCCCGGTGGGTTGGAGGGTGCAGGCTGCATGGGGCTTTACGCCCTGGATTAAGGGAAAAACATGTAGGGTTCAGGGCTCGTCCTTGTGGGGTGTGTTCCTGGTTAGCCCTTCGCCTTGCATGCTGGGAGCTGCTCGGTGAGTGTCTTGAGTATCTGCGGTAGCTTTGATGGGTCTACCCATAGTAGCTTTAGCTGGTCCCAGAATAGTGTCTGCCAGTGGCCTCCGATTGTGTCGTCTAGGTCTGGGACTATCTTCATACCGGCCTCGGTGACCTTCTTGTAGACCGACTGCATCGGCTTCCATATCTTGTCTACTGGTGCCTTCTTCCAGGTTGGTATCTTTCCTGCAGGTGTTGATGCGTGTATGACCTGTCCCTCAGTGGCTAGGAACTTGAGGAATGTTAGTGCTGCCTGCAGGTGCTTGGTGTACTTTGGTATGAAGGCGTAGTCTGCTCCGCCCACTATCGCCTTGTCGCCTGGTAGCCAGAAGAAGTCTATGTCGCTGGCGTTCGGCACCATGCCTGCTATCCATGTGCCCATGAAGTATAGTGCGTATTCGCCTGCCCACCACTTCTCTATGGCCGTGGTCCACTCTATTGGTGGGCTGAAGTAGCCCTCCTTTATCAGTGGCACTAGCTTTGTCTTGAATACGTTCTCTACCTCCGGGTCGGTGAACTTGACCTCGCAGTGGACAAGCTTATAGGTTATGTCTGGGCCTAGGAAGGTCAGTAGGAAGTGCTCCACTATGTCGCTGAGCGGCCAGCCCTTGCTGTCGCCGCTGACTATCGGGTTCTTTATGCCGGGTATCTTCTTTATCTTCTTAAGCAGGTTGAGGAAGTCCTCCCAGGTCTTGGGTACGTGGAGCCCGTACTTCTTGAAGAAGGACTTCCTGTACCAGAAGCCTGGCTTCAGCCACATGGTGAAGGGGGCTCCGTAGACGTGGCCGTTCCACATCACGTTCTCGACTATGCCGTCTATGTAGTCGCTCGGCTTGATTATGCCGGTTAGGTCTACGACGTGGCCCTCCTTAGCCATCTTGACTATGAACCACGCCCATGGAGTTATTATCACGTCGCCGGGGGTTGTGTGGGCCGAGAACTGGAGTGGGAGTATCTGCGCCAGCTCCTCGGCCCTCCTTATCACGTACTTTATCTTTATGTTGGGGTGCTCGGCCTCAAACGCCTGTATGACCTTCTCGAAGTATTTCGCCTCCTTGCCGGCCCATGGGCCTATGACGGTCAACGTTACCTTACCGGTCACGGTTGCAGTACGGGTCGGCGTCGCCGTTGGGCGGGCGGTGAGCGTCGAGACGCGGTGTTCTAGGCTTCCAATCCTCGACTCTATCGCTGACAACTTGTTGTTTATGCTCTTTATCTGCGACGACAGCGTTGAGGCGGTGTAGGCAGCGTAGCCGATAGCGATGACGGCTATTATGATTGCGATGATCGCTATTGCCAAGGAGGCCTTATCGGCCAACCCGAGCCTCACCGGGGATACAGTATAGGTTAATGGCTGCTTTAATAAGTATTCTATCGCGGAGTTGTATCGTGGGTCTACACGATAAGTCTAGCCAAAACGGAATATTTCAATGAGTGGCAGACTGGGAGTCTAAAATAATAAACACTACGTTTGCATGACAACCCTACGCTTCAGCTCCTCAAGCCTCCTAGCAAGCTTCTCCCTCTCCTCCTCAAGCTTCCTAACCCTCATAGAGAGCAGCTCCTCCTCCTCGACAACAATCCTACGAGCCTCCTCAACCGGGACCTCAACCATAACAAGGTCGGCGAATATTCTGTAAGCCCTACGCGGCTTCAGGGACTCCAGGTACTCCTTAGCCTGCCTCAACTCGGCAAGCCTGGCCCTAGCCTCCGCGAGCAACGCGTCTATTCTGGCAAGCATGGCCTCAGTCTCGTATATCTCTCGGAGAAGCCTCTCCGCCACACCGCTCCACCCTTCACGCCATACAGGGCATAGACCGGGGGCAGGGGAGGAGCCCTGCACCGGCCGTTAAGCGGATGCATGGATTGTGCCGTCGGGGTACGGGTTTTGGTGGGGTGAAAATAGTCTCTGCGGCCAGGAGGGTTTAGGCCTGCACCTCGCGTGCTAACTCCTCTACCTTGGGGAGTATCTCGTTGATGCGGCGGTTGACCTCCTCTAGCTTGCGTAGGAGGTCTAGCCTTATCCTCTCGAGGGTTGCTACCCTGGTCTCTATGGCCTTCTTGGCGTCTTCTATGCTTGCCTCCACGCTCAGCCTGCCTCCGATGGCCATTACTACGCTCTTTGTGTCCTCTATCTTTGCCTTGATGAAGTTGCCTGCGCCTATGGGTACTAGGACTGTCTTACCTGCGCCCTCCTTGGCCACGTAGTCTAGTATCTCTGAGGCTGCGAATAGGTCGTCTATTACCGCGTTTATGGCGTCTATCTGGCTCCTCAGCTGCTCTGCCTGGGCGATTAGGCTCCTTAGCTCGTCCTGGAGCTTCTTCAACTTCTCAGAGTTCTCCAACCTGGGCTTCTTCTCGGCCATTACGCCCACCTCCTCTATTAATGGGGTATTCTTCATTCTAATATATTTTTGGCAGATAGTTGATGGTGGTAGCGGTTAAAGCCCTAGCCCCTTGCCATATAAGGGAGACTGCAAAACTTATCCAGCCAACCATACGAGTAGTGTACACCGGAGAACAGCTTCAGCGGGGGTACGGCTAGTTGGAGCTCGCAAGCCTCTTCGGGCTCGGATACGGCATCCTAGCCCTGCTAGCACCATTCATAGTGCTGGTGTTGACTGGCTTCATACTCTACGAGGCCTACAGGGGAGGGGCCCATGTAAGCGTCTCCTTCGACGCGGGGAACGCCCTGGCGGCATTCATGGTCTCCGGCGCACTATACATGCTGGCATTCGCTGTCTTCGCCCTAGCATATGCAGTAAACCCGCAGGCATTCAACCAGACCACCTTCTTCCTGCCCCAGCCCTAGCACGCCTCCTCGAGTTTTTTCACAGCCCTAACAAGCCTCGCCGAGTCAAGCCAGAGGAGGAGCGTCACGGCCGCCTCAGCGCATCCCAGGAGGGGCGAGTAGGGGATCGTTGCGAGCGAGAGTACCGTGAGGGCTGCTGCCACGCCGATGAGGCGGGGTATGAGCCTCCCCGAGGCGACGATGTATAATGATAAGAGCCCCGTCCTAGGCCTACACGCGGCATAACCCTCACTCGTCTTGACCGCGAGCCCAAGGGATACGAGGCGGTCAAGGTGGTGCTTCGCGGTGCTCGGGCTCTTCAGGCCCAGGGCGCGTTGAACCTCCCGCACCCCGACCACGCGTCTACGGAGCATGTAGAGGTAGACGCGCAGCGCTGTACCACTCAACACCTGCACGGGGTCCGCATCAGCCCTGCACGCATCCACTTCCCCACTCCCCCTCCTCCATCAATGACACCATTCCCCGCTGGTGGGCGGGGGTGTCGGAGCCCCTTGGATGCCTGGGGGCTCGCTAGAGGCGGCGTGCTAGGAGGTATGCTATGAGGCCGGCCGCTGCCGCCAGCACTAATGCCGCCGCATCCCATACCCTTACCGGCTGCCCTGTAGCCGGGCTTGTTGCCAGCGTCTTTGTGGTTGTTGGTGCTGGTTTCCGCTCCTCCGCGGCTATATTGTAGATCCAGTTCTGCACCGTGGTCGTCGTCTTCGCGGCCTTTACGCCCTCCCCCGCGTTCCCGGGTATTGGTGCCTCGGCCGTCCTCGGGGCGGCCTTCGGCCGTTCACCGCCCTGCATAGCCATTGCCGAGAGGAGGCTTGGGGCTGTGTGGCTGGGCGTGTAGGATAGTATGCTCTCGATACACGAGTATGCTATTGCCTCTGCATCCCTGCTGGTGAGGCCCCACTTAACCCAGTATATCCTTGGGGGCCCACCGCTCGACGGCAGGTAGATGTAGACCGGGCTACAGTCGAGGATTATCCCGCCGCTCGGAGCCGGCACCACGAGCCACGGGGCCTTCTCGGCCGCCAACAAGACCATCTCAGCCGTTATAGTCGCCGCCGACGCCTGCAACACCAGCCAGCCGGCTGCAAGCACAATGACCACCAGCGCTACAGCCGCCAGGCGGCCAACATGCATGCCTACACACTCTCCTCCAAGACCAGGCTACGGCGTTGAACCCCCCTTATAGTGCGAGGGGTTCGAACGGGGGTGTGTCAAGGAGTAGCCTTACCGGGGAGCCCCCAGGGGCCCTGGTAGGTTGGTGGGTCTGCGGTGTCGAGGAGTAGTCTCGTGCTTGTATTGGCTGTTGTAGCTGCGCTCGTGGCTGGCTTCGTGGCCGGCATGGCCGTGCATGGAGGGTGGAGGCTTACGGTGACTAGGACCAGTACCGTGACGTACACGGTGCATCATACTACCACTATTACTGGCGGCGCAGCACACACGCCGACGAGCACCAGCACCAATACTCATGCAGCCTCCACGCACACCACCACGAGCCTCGCTGGCGCTGCTGGCTTCAGCACTGTGCCGGAGGAGTATAGGGAGGCCTACAGGCTTGCCGTGAGGCTGATGGAGGCCCTGGAGAAGCTGCCGCCGGAGATCAGGAGGGTTGTCTCCCCTAAGCTTACAAGTATACCAGCTATCCTGCCGGTACTGCCGCGGAGCTGGATCACTATAACTGCTGCAACCGCCCCTATACCGTTGGCACAGCGTGTCTCGGAGCTCGTCTCCGGCTATAACGTTGTTAAGGAGGCCGCCCCGGGCTACGTCGTGTCGACGAATGTGCAGGTCTCCGGCATCGATGAGCCGGATATAGTGAAGACTAATGGTACCCACATATTCATAGAGAAAGGCGACGGGACGATAATCGTTGCAAGGATATATCCCGTTGAATCTATGAGGGAGATCCTAACGATAAACGCCACGAGGATCATATCGAGGCTCGTGGGGCCGGCCGAGCTACTATTGAAGACCGGCAACACTACACTGCCGCTGGCCAAGGCTAGGCCGCGTATACATCCCCGCGGCCTACTAGTGGACGATAGGGGTGACATAGTAGCACTCTACGATGTCGCCTTCGAGGCTGGCTACGCACTGCGCCGCTGGATACCATCACCCGCCAACATTATAGGGGCATTACTCCTAAGGCCCACAACATGGGTGCTCGTATTCTCCCCCAACGGCCGCCTACTCTACCACTCATGGATAAACGGCTGGCTCGTCGACGCGAGGCTTGAAGGCCACAAGCTGGTAGTGGTTACGAGGTTTACCAGGGAGTTCTGGTGGAGCAAGCCCCTACACCCAGCGCCTGGCTGGACGAGCTGGGGGCGCATACCCCTAACTGCAACGGCCATACTAGGCTTCCCGACCGCCTCGACGACGATAGTCAGCGTGTTCAACACCCATAACTGGACCAGGTGTGCTATCTCACTCGCTGGGCCGGCGCCTAGAATGATATACATGACTAGGAGCGGCGACGTATACGTCTTCATGAGCCCCGCGACACTCCACATAGTTGACGTCATAGAGAAGCTGCTCGAAGCCATAGAGAAGACCCCTGCAGCGAGACTACCACTGGTCGTCGAGAGGATAATGGCCAAGGTGCCGCGCATAACGCCGTGGACGACGCTCGTCGTGCACATCTCGACAGCCAAGTGGAGGCCTATGATAGTGTCACGGAGGGTTGTGGAGGGGACGCCGACAACCCAGTTCGCCGTCGACGTGTACAGGGGGTACCTGCGCCTAGCCCTTCAGAGGGGCTGGGGGAACGGCTTCAACCTCTACATACTCAACGCCACAACGCTCAGCCAGGTAGCCAACATGACTGTCCCGATGAGGCTTGAGAGGGTTCACGCGGTGCGCTTCATAGGAGACAGGCTATACATAGTGACCTACAGGACCAGGGATCCATTATTCGTGATAGACCTTTCAAACCCGCGGGAGCCCAGGATTCTGGGATACCGTGAGGGCCCCGGCTTCGACGAGTACTTGCACCCGTTGAACGAGACCAGCCTGATAGGGCTCGGCATCGGCAAGAACGGCGAGCTGAGGCTCTCAACATACCTAATAAAGCCCGACGGGAGCGTTGTGAGGGTCTCTGTGGTGAGGCTGCCGGATAAGTGGAGCATAGTGTTCACAAGGTACGGGTACCATGCATTCATCCTGGACGAGAAGCACCACCTAGTGATGTTCCCCGGCGAGATAAGGCATATACCAGTTGAGGTTAATGGCAGGAGGAGCGTGATCACCACAGGGAGGTTCTATGTTGTGCCCTACAACCCGCTGAACCTGACGCTGGGCGAGCCCAGGGTTATTAGTGGGGGTGTGCTGCGCGGCGTTGTTGTCGACGACGTGCTCTACACTGTTTCGAGTATACGGCTGACTGCATATAGCCTGCCCGGCCTCAAGCCCCTTAAGGCTGTAGACCTGCACTGATACGCGCACTATTTTTCATTTACAAGGAGATTCTACTACATGTTTCTCTAAACTGCTCATGGTTTGTTATTTACGGAGAGCAGCTATACTTTTTAAATCAAGACAGATTTCCTAACTACGCGGAGCAATGCGTTCCCAAAGGTGAGAGCCGTGAAAATATCACTAGGCGCGGCCGACTTCGCAGCCATAATAATAGCAATAATCTTCTCGATAATTTGTATAGTTGTAAAGCTCCCACCAGTCTGAGGGGGTGAGTGTGTATGAGCAAGGCCCCTGAGGAGAAGCCAACCGGCTCCCAGATCGCAACATACCTTATCATAGCAATTATACTGACTATAATAACCTACGGGATAATGGCCACACTACACCTAGGAGCATACGGCATAGAGTTCCCACTAGTAGGCTTCCTACTAGGCCTGGCAGTATCAGCAACCATGAAGCCGCCGAGGCAGGTATTCAGGGTTTTGAATCCATGGGTGCTGGTAGACGCTTCACTAATCATACTAGGCCTAATAGAGCCCTTCAGGGAGCTGGGCGCGCTGGGCGGTAAGGCGGGCGAGATAGCCATAGTAAACATTGTAGTCACACTGGCAGTCGGCATGTTCATAGCCTATAAGCTCGGCATAGACGAGAGGTTCGCAGTAACCTTCGTCTCCGGCGGCACCGTCTGCGGAATCTCAGCCGCAATAGCAACTGGGCGTGCAGCCAACGCCGAGTTCGCACACCTAGTAATGGCGATGCTGTTCATAGCGATCCTAGGAGCACCCTTCGCAGTCTTCGCCGCCTGGGCAGCACACCACCTAGGAGCCTTCGGCGCCGCGCTGGTCGGAGGAGTGGTCGACGGGACACCCATGGTTCTATCTATAGCTAAGAGCCTGCCGGCAAACCTCGGCAAGATAGCAACGGCTGTGAAGTTCGCGCAGGACGCACTCATACCAATAGTCGCTATAGTGCTGGCGTACGTGGCTTCAAGGCTGTCCGGGCTGGAGATAAAGCTGCCACTCGCAATAGTGCTGATGTTCATCATGGCTATCATCGGAAGCTTCATACACCTACCCGCAGCCGTGGCGGCAGGACTGCACTCTGCTAGGAGCTGGCTACTCGCACTCGCTATGGTACTAGCAGGTATGGCGACGCCGCCAAGCATGCTGAAGAAGCTGGGAGTCAAGATAGCGATAGGAGTATTCATAATAGTGGAGATAGTGAACACGATAGTGGTAGCACTAATGGCCGCAGCCCTACTAGGGTGAATGAAAAGTGCCAAGCAGTATAGCGAGGAGGGAGGTATCGTCATGCCGTGAGGCCCTAGC
>JAADEY010000014.1 GCA_013153145.1 Thermoproteota archaeon
TCACACTAGGAGGCGAGGTTAATGAATAAGCCTGCTCCCTGCCGATGAGCACCGCCAAGACGAGGGACGAAGCCATTATAGCTATCGCTGCAGGCACAGAGAGTAGGATCATATTTAGTACATGTGTCTTCACCGACTGATATACGAGGCCTGCAGTCAGACTACTAAGCATGACACCAAGACTACGAGCAGCTGATACATATCCAACACCTTCAGCCTGCCTATAGGTTAACGCGAGCTTCCTTGAGAGCGGTGTCAGGCAATTACCACCCATTATCAGTAGGAAGAGACCACAGCATGACACTATGAAGTCCGGAGACGAGAACGCCAGCAGCCCGAGCATGGCAAACATCCCCGTAAGAATGACGGCCAGCTTATCCGATACCCTATCCGCAAAGAGGTTGAGCAGTATACTTGCAGGTATGGCGATCGCCGATGCAAGAGCAAAGAGCCTGGCCACAGCAGCTTTGCTCAAACCATAGGTCTCCTTCAGATATACATACGTTATATCACTCAGCACAAAGGCGGTGCAAAGCCCCATCATAAACACGAAGAATACCGTAGCAGCCAGCACCCCAAAGGCCAGCCTAGCAGCCCTAGCATCCCTAGACGCACGGCGCATAACCACACGTGGAGCATCCATCAAAGCAACAAGGATACCACACACCGTGAAGCCGACAAGCGATATGGACAGTATCATGACTGGTGTAAGGAATGCTAGTGCAGCATAAACCGCGTTAGCTATCGAAAAAGCCACAACACCACTCGCAAAATACACTGCGTAGACAGTACCACGTATCCTTCTGGGAACAGAAGCGCCCAGGACTATCTGGACTATGGTCCAGGCAAACCCAAGCAACAGTCCCTGCAGAAAACGCAGGAACAAGACGAATACGACGGAGCCAGCCCAAGCATAGCATAGAGTGACAACACCAGAGAGAATCAGACAAATAGAAGCTGCAACAATACTACCCTTGTCACGGTAAACTCTGCCAGCAACGATCGAGGCTGGCGTCCTAGCGGCGAAGAATACCGCCATCAACGCACCAATACTAATTGCAGACGCCTCAAGCACAAACCTAGTATAAAACGCCACAACCGGAATACTAAGCCTGAACGCAAACACACCCATAAAGGCAGCTGCTAACGCAAGCCACACATTCCTCATACTCCTCGCACCGCTAACACTCATCAACAACACCACCCTCCCTATCGGAACCCGATATACTATGCGTCAAACACAAAACGTGCAATAACCAGAAATATTGTTTTCCCTGCACCGCTTACGATAATGGAAGTAGAAATAAATCAGAATAAAAACACAACGCAACCCATAAAACCAGCAAGTATAAGAAAAGCCCAAGACACACGGAGGCCTCAAGGGGGACTCCTCCCCCGGGCGCCGCCGTAGCTCAGCGGGTAGAGCGCCGGGCTGTTAACCCGGTGGTCGGTGGTTCGAATCCACCCGGCGGCGCCACACCTCCTATTCTATCCAAGACGCTCCTCTAACACCAGGCTAATCCTCAGGATCAAGAAGAAGAGAGTTAGCGTTTCAGAGAGAAAACATCCCTTCTTTCTGCCGTGTACTGTGGCAGGGTAAAAGGGGAGGTTCGCGCAGTGCAGTGATGATGTCGGTGCCTCGCTGACGGCCTCCGTATGATGTTAGACCAAGCAGCTGAGCCGCCTCGTGCCTCTCAGAGCTCCTCTGCGGTCTTGCTCCTCTGTAGTAGGTCTACTGCTTCGAGTAGTGCCTTTCCTGCTGCTGTTAGTGAGGCTCCGCGGCCTATGTATTTGCATGCTCTCGCGAGTATTAGTGCGTCCTTTAGTGCTCCGAGGCTTAGCCTCGTCTTTTTGACTAGTTTTGCTACGTCGTCTGTCTTCTCCTCGCTGAGCGCGCGGAGGAGTCTTATTATGTGCGGGTGTACCGGCGTCGCTACGCCGGTTGGCACGCCCATTACTGCCTCCTTTACTAGGCGTCCTGGCTCGGTTAGTTCTATTCTGCCGTCTGGCCTGGTGGCGACTAGGCCTTTGGTTTCTAGCTTGTCTAGTGCTAGCTGGGCGTCTGCCTCACTGCCCTTGAAGCTGTTTACGATATAGCTCCTTGGTATGGTCCGGTTCTCTGGGAGCCTCTTGAGTATGAGTGCTTCGAGGCTTGTGACGAGTATGCTTCGCTCGGCGGTCCTTGATGCCTTTGCTAGGAGGATGCCGCGGCGGGTGGGGCCTCGTGGGCCTAGTAGTCCTTCCTCGCGGCTCTTCGGTATCCAGTCCTCCGCGGGGCTTCTCATGGAGTCTGCCTCTATGAGGGTTCTTGAGCCTAGTGCTGTTGTTTCTGATAGGCCGAAGGTGTCCAGGACTTGTTCGCCTAGCTTGGTGAATCTTACTACTTGCTTACCCTCCTCGTCTATCTCCTCCCTTACGAGCCCCAGGGCTTCTAGTTGGTAGAGGAGTAGTCCTACCGTGTAGTAGCGTGAGTTCTGTGGCTTGAACTTCTCTGATAGGAGTTTCCTCGTCGGCTTGATCTCCGGGTTTGTCTTTGACTTCTCCCAGTAGTCTCTCACCGTCTTCATTAATGCCAGCTCGTCCCTGCTCAGCGCCGTTGGTGTTGTCTCGAAGGGTTTGTTGAGTATCCTCCACGCCTCTAGTACCAGTCTGCCGGGTCTTGTAAGGTTGCGGGCGGGGGTGAGGTAGCCGATTGCCTTGAGGGCCTCCTCTGTCTCTGGCTCTACCTCCTCTCCCTTCTCGGCTGCCTCCAAGCCCCTGTAGATCTTCTCGTTGACGAGCGCGGTGTACGGCGCGTCTAGGTTGACTCGCTGGAATGCCTTCCTCAGCATGCGTGCCGGCCTTGTTAGTGCTATGTATGCTGCCCTTGGTATGCTCTTGACTATGAGCCCCATGGCCTCCATAACGTCGAGCCACTTGGTCGAGTAGTACTGCTTCTCGGCCGGGCCCTCCGGCACCTCTAGGAGTGCTGCCGCAACCGCCTTCGTGACTACTAGCCTCTTAGGGGATTTCTCGAATACTTCAACGACGGCGTAGCCTGCGGGGGATAGCTCGCCTTCTATGAGGAAGCCCCTCTCGGCCAGTATGCTGGCCCACTGGCTCGGCAGCCTCCCGCCAGCCCTGACGCTGTAGTAGAGCATCCAGTACACCCTGCTATCTATCCATGGCCTGGCGTCTGGCTTGCCGAGGCTCCTCCAGACCTCTACCAGTCTCCTGCCAGCGTCTGAGACCAGGAAGACGTCGCCGCTCCTATACTCTAGCAGCCCCTCACAATACATGTCTAGTAGTAGTCTTAGTGCCTCTGCCTCTCCCCCTACAAGCTCCCTGAACTCCTTGTAGCTGAACCATCCCTCGTCGACCTTCCTGTCTAGTACCTCGAGCATCTCGGGGCTCACGTACATGGTTTTGGTGCCCTCTCGGGAGGGGCTTGTATTGGAGAGATATAACCATTATCCAAACACGCATAGATAACACCAAGTAAGGGGAGACCACGATACACCGTCACGGGGATGACGAGTGCACGTCAGCCCGACAAGGAGATGAGGAACACGGCCGTGAGCCGACCCTCCCCTGGGAAGGATTTATGCCCCAGGCCCGGGAAGCAACGGGATAACTCACACTGGGCACGTGTTGGCGCGGCGGAGGATAGCAGTAGTCCTCGAGGGAGGGCCCGGGGCCGGGAAGACCAGCACCGCCAGGATGCTCGCCGAGATACTCCGTAGGCAGGGGTTGAGGCCATGCATAGTCGATGACGCGGCCAGGACACTATCAAGCATATTTACACGCCTGTTCGGCGAGTGGCACAACGCGCCACGAATGCTGATTGAGTACGTGTTCCTCGGGTACCAGTTATGCAGGCTCAGGGCCTGCAGTGACGCAGATGTCGTGATACTCGACTATAGTATCGAGGCGCCACTGGCATACATGGAGGCCGACGGCATAGACTACCCCGGGGAGCTCGATGACATAGGCTTTGAGGTGCTGCGGGGCTTTGACGAGGTATACTTCTTCGTCCTCGAGCAGCCCTGCAGCTACGGTCTGGATGAGGCGAGATGGGAGCCTCCCAGGAGGGCTGCGAGGTACGCGAGGGCGTTGTTTAGGAGGGCTGCCGTGCTTGCCCGGAGGCTAGATGCACCCCTCTACGTCCTGCCTGAGAGGAGTGATGCCGGTGAGAGGGCTAGGCTCATAGCTGAAATACTTGCTGCACATAGCCGCTCCCCGAGGGGAGGAGCCGGGGGCGTTGGGGTGGAGGGAGGCACTAAGAGAGGTTAGGCGGAAGTCCATACACATGATACCAGGCTTCTTCGCGATACCATTCATCTACTGGCTTGGCAGGGGCGTCGCGGCTGCTGTCTCAGCCCTCTTCTTCACGCTCTACGCGTTGAATGAGCTAAGCCTCCGCGGAGTCATAAGGGTCAGGGTTCCGATAGCATACCATACCTACATGTTCATGGCTAGGAGATGGGAGCTGGAGAACAAGACGTTCATAGGGACGGTCTACTTCTGGGGCGTAGCAACACTAGCAATAATCCTCCTACCACCCACCGCCTCAGCCGCCGCGATAATGGTCTCAAGCTTCGGCGACGCAGCCGCAGCGATAATAGGCAAGCTGGTAGGAGGCCCCCTCAACCCCATCAACCCACGCAAGACCCTTGCAGGCTCCGCCGCAATGCTCCTAGTATCTACGCTCTCATGCATGGTAGCAGGCTATGATGCAGCCGCCAGCCTAGTGATAGCGCTTGCCGCGACGCTGGTTGAGGCGGCCACGCGCCGAAGCCTGGACGACGAGTACAGCGTGCCCATAGCCGCAGCCATAACCGCGGCAGCTGCATCCGCACTCAGACTATGACCATGGGAGAGGATACCGCACCCCCTCAGCCCGCAAGCCTATATACCGGTTCATTGGCAGGAGGAGACCCACCGTACACCCGTCCAGCAGGCATACCTAGCCGCCTCAGTTGGGCTGAGGGAGGGAGGGGTGTCGATGGATGCCTCGAGGCTGCTTGCAGCCCTCCTAGTCGGGCTCGCCGGATACGCTGCCGCTAGGAGGTTTGGGGGCGGCTGGGTAGGCCGGTTCACGAGGATACTGTTCTACTATGTAATCCCACCAACAATATTCATGGCCGTCGCCTCCGCACCGGCGGCAAACATCCTCCTCATACTAGTCGCCGTATCATGCATCCATATGGCGCTGCTCCTAACCCCGCTACTAGCACTGAGCAGCCGCGAGCCCTCCAGGACGACCATGGCGCTGCTGTCGGGGCTTCCAAACGTGGTCTTCCTCGCCTTCCCACTCTCCATAGCGTTATACGGGACGGTTACCCCAGTCCTACCATACGCCATAGCCCTCAACATGCTCCTCCCAGTACTCCTAGCGGTTCTAGGCTCATGGTATGGAGGCGATGCCGACGCCCCCAGCGCGTATCCTCATATAGCGGCATTCACAGCAGCACTCATAGTCAAGCTCTTTGCCCCGGGCCTGGCCTCGACAATAGCCTCCATAGAGCCCCTGCACGCCCTGCTCTCAGCCGCAAACCTCTCGGCCTTCGCCGCTATAGGCGGGGAGCTGGCAGGCTGTAGCCACATACTAGAACCCGGAGTCGAGAGGGTCGCGTTTCTTAGGCTGGTGGCCTCGCCGCTCCTAATGCTTGCACTCCTCACACCCCTCTCCATGCTCGTCAAACTACCACACGTAATGATTGCAGGCATGCTCATCCAGAGCGTGATGCCGCCGGCAGTCGCCAACGTTATTCTTGCACGTGTCTACGGGCTTGACTCTAGGCTTGCAGCCTCCTCAATAGCGGTGCTGACCCCGGCATCACTGGTGCTGGCCGTAGCAGTGGCCATGGCCTAGGGGAGCTGGGAGAGGAATAGGGGAGAACCTGTGTCTTTTCTTTCAGGGGGTTCCCTGGAAAAAGAGGGGGAGGGAGGGGTTAGGCTATCTTGTCGACTATGTACTCGGCTAGGTGGATTACCTTGACCTTGGGGCCGTAGAGCTTGGCTCCGAGCTGTATGGTGTGTATGCAGACCGGGCAGGCTGTTACTACTATCTCTGCGCCCGACTTCTCTATGTCCTCCATCTTCCTCTTTATCGCTGCCTTGTACGCCTTCTCGGTCTCCTCTAGGAACCTCCGCTCCTTCTCACCGCTCACGAACATGCTTGCCGGTGCTCCTATGAACTTCGCCATCATTTCTATCTCGTCCTTTGTTAGGCATCCCATTCCACTGCCTCCGCCGCAGCAGTAGGCCTCAAGCCCGTGGTGAGGCAGCCTCCTGAACCCCCTACTGACCCTGCTGAGCACGTATGCAGGCTCTACTGTTAGCCCGGCCCTCCTAGTCATCTGGCATGGCGGGTGCCAGGTGACCTTGTCATCCACTTGCTTGAATCTCAGCTTGCCTTTCTCCATTGCCTCCACTAGTACCTCGACTAGGTGCTTGACCTTGAACTTGGGCTTCTTGTTTAGTAGTGGCGGCATCTTGAACCTTAGCCACGGGTATGGGAAGCCGCCGTCGATCATCACGACCTCCTTTACGCCTAGGTTGGTCACGTACTCGTATATCTCGGAGAGCACCTTCTTTGCACGGTCATACCTGCCTAGCACCGCTGCTACTGGGGGCCTCACGCCGAGTGGGCTGGAGGGCATCGTCCAGTCGAGGCCCAGCTTGTCTAGTATCTTTGCGCCTGCCACGACGGCGTTGGGGGTGTATAGGGCGTCTATCAGTGATGGCAAGTAGAGTACTTCTGCACCCTTCTTGTCTAGCTCGACCTTCCTGCCTAGCTCCCTCTCTATCGCGTCTAGCGTCTGCTGCCATAGTGCGCCGAACGCTGGTATCATCTTGTAGAAGCCCTCTGTCTCTATCATCTCGAACGCCGCCATCATCGTCGGGACTCTCTTAGTGAACGTCATGAATCCACGCATTAGGTTTATCAACACGCCGCTATCGACACCGAAGGGGCAGGCTGTATAGCAGGCGCCGCAGCCGCTACACCTCCAGACCATCTCAACTATCCTATCCAGATCCTTGTCGCTCTTAGGCAGCCTCGCCTCTACCAGCGGCCCAAGTATCATACCCGCTATCGTGAACTTCTTACGGTATACCCTCCTTGCCTCCTCAGCCTTGTTCACCGGGGAGTACTTCTCGTCGACGAAGTAGTAGGGGCATGACGGGGCGCAGGCGCCGCAGCCGACGCAGTTCTCTAGGTAGTGCAGCCTCACCACGTCTATGTTTGATATGAAGTAGTCTACTGCTGCCTCCACCTCCTCCTTGCTATAGCCCTCCCAGCGCACCAGCTGCTTCATCACCTGGGCCATTTTCTGCATGAACTCGGGCGCGGCCATGGATGTTCACCCCCTAGATTGCACCCTTCTGAACCCTTAGATCCCACCACTCGTGGAGCTTGCCGTACCAGTAGCCGAAGATGAAGTGCCAGTACTTCGTGAAGGGCAGTAGCGCCAGTAGCGTTGAGGCCCCCAGTACGTGTAGGCCTAGCAGCGTGTCGTATACCGCCACGTTGGTGCCGGCGGCTGTTGTCGGGAAGTGCCTTGCTGCTAGGTAGCCGGTGAAGAGTATCTCCAGCAGCAGTGCGTAGACCAGTATGTCTGTTATCCTTGCATTCCTCAGCTTCTTCACGCACCTCTCGTATATCTTCGTGCCGACCTTGAATGATGCACCGACTATGGCTAGTATTGCCAGCACGTCACCGTTCAGTATTACTGAGAGCGGGCCCCAGAAGTTATTGACGAACGTGAACCTCATCGCAGTGACTGGCTTCAGGGGTGATGTTATGGTCAGCGTCGCCGAGGTCACTGATAATGGTAGTGCGAAGGGCCATAGTATCCTATATGGTGGTATCAAGTAGGCGAAGAACGCCATGTGCTGTGCTAGTAGGAAGATTATTGGTATGACGCCGAGTAGGTGCAGGAATATTAGTCCAAATACGAAGTCCCACTTCTTGTGCTTGGCGCTGAATATTATCGGGTCAAGGAACGTCTTTATCAGCCCCTTGAAGGAGGCGCCGCCACCCCTATACCTAGGCTCAGCCTTCACTGGGCGCCGCCACAGCGCCACCATTCTCAGGAAGCGGTAGGCGCAGCCGAACACGAAGACTGTGAACGCCGCTGGGAAGTAGTAGTATATTGCGAAGCTAAAGAGATCGGTGGGCGCGCCACCCAGCACGGCCATCATTCACCACCTCTCCATCCCATAACCTTTATGGGGGTTGAGGGCTAGAAAGAGTAGCCTACGGGCGCCAGTATCCTCTTAATCCTCTTCACCACGTGGCCGCGGCCTATCTGTATGTGTGCTGCGCATGCGAGGCATGGGTCGAAGGATCTTACAGCCCTGGCTAGGTCTAGGCCTGTCCACATGTCGGGGCTTGTCTCCTCGGTCACCACCGTCTTTATCACCGACATCTCATACGGCGATACACACTCGCCTACCTTGCCTGGCTCGCTCGCATCATAGCCCTCGGTACAGATCTTGTCTCCCCTCGGCGACACGTTGGGCGTCGTCGGGGCGTGCACCTGGTAGTTGACTAGCTTCTCGTTCTCCTGCACCAGCCAGTGTGCCACCATGCCGCGCGGCGCCTCTATGAAGCCGCAGCCCAGCGTCTTCTTGCCGAGCCCCCTGCCGCGCCAGTCCCTGGAGGTCTCTATCGGCTGGCCTGCCTGCCTAGCCTTCTTGTAAAGTATCATGGCCTTTACTAGGTTGTACCATGCAGCTACAGCGTCTATTGCTAGGTTTATCGCCCTCGCATATACCCTCGTTATCGTGGTGCTGAACGGCGGTAGCTCGAACTCCATCTCCACCTCCTTCCACGTGCCTGGCGGCAGGTCGGCCATCACTACAGTTGTGGCGCTCCTGGGCAGCCATATCTTTATCTTGCCGCCGCCTGCCTCGAGGCCAGCGCCTGCTATGTTTGGTATCTTGCCGCCGATGTATGCCAGTGCATACATCCTGGCGTATGGGCCTACCTCGTATGGCGATATCTCGTAGACGCCCGGCCACACCTTCCTTACATGGGTGACCCATGTGTACTTGCCGTTCCAGTCTATCTTCTGTGGTGCAGGTATCGTCATCATGTTCCACGGGTGATACGCTACGTCGTACTTGCCGTAGTGTATCGGCGTGCCGTTGGGGTCTTTGTCGGCTAGTATTGGCTGGACTCCCTTCCAGTCCTTGAAGAACGTGTGCATTGGATGCTCTATCTCGCTGACGTTTATGTCGCTATACTTCTGCGAGACGACCTTACCCTTGTACACCATCGCTATCGGTATTAGCCTCTCCTTCGCTGCGCGATCCATGCAGGCGTAGAACTCCTCGGCCGACTTGTAGTCTCCGCACTCCGCGTAGCTGCCCTCGGGCTCGTCGAACAGCCCTGCAGTGACTAGTATGCTGTTGTAGTATGTCAGCCCGTTGTACAGGTAGGAGTCCTTAGGCACCTTGCCCCAGGCCGGCCTCGGGAACTCGTACATCCTGCCGTCGGGCAGCCCTACTGCGTAGGTGTAGAACCTCCATAGGTCGTGCCAGACCGCTGCCACGAACTTGACCCATGCCGTGAGGTGTACTAGGCGGCCAAGGTACGCAGTGAAGAGGTACTCTGCGTTTGTCAGGTCGGTGGCTATGCCTCCGGGTATCAGTGTGGCCGGGTGCGAGTGCCTGCCGTAGATGAGTACTCCGGCCTCCCTGGCTATACGCTGGTACTTGACCGTCAGCCTCCATATCTTGCCCGTTATCGGGTTTAGATCCCTCATTATGTCTGCCGCTGTCTTGTAGCCGTGTATGTCTACGAAGACTAGGTCGTCGTACTTCTTCGCCTCCTCCCACACGCTTGGAGTCATCCTACTGACTAGCATCTCGCTGTAGTCGGGGCCCTCAAGCATGTTGAGTATCAGCGGGTGGTCGTAGATGTGGTCTGTCATGGCGAAGGCCATGTTCCTCAGCGCTATGCCGAGAGGCGTCGGGCTAACGCCGTAGGCCATGTCATTAGCGATTGTTGACGCGTTGGCGTGGGAGGCTCCGCAGACACCACAGATACGCGACGTTATGTGTATAGCATCCTCCGGAGGCCTACCCCTAAGGAATACCTCGAAGCCGCTAAACATGGTCACGAATGTCCTTGCACTCGCAGGATCCACGGCGCCCGTGCTTACATCAACCACTGCCCTTATGCCGAGGTGACCCTCTATCCTGGTTACGGGGTCTATGAAGAGGAGCTTCTTCATGCCCATAACCATCCACCCCCACTACCTCACGAGCCTGGACTAGGAGCCTCCCCCACTCTCCTTCGCCTTCTCGGCGTGCTTCTCATGGAGCTTGGAGAGCCCATAGGCGACCACCGCGCCGCCTATCACGGCAGCCGCGCTAAGACCTCCCATCGACTCAACGCCCAGAGGCTGCGGCGCTGGCAGAGGCTTCCAGAAGGGCTCGAACGCGTCCGTGAAGCCCGGCATTGTACAGCCCGTGCATACGCCGCCGGTCCTCGTCGGGCCGCCTATACCGTTAACCCAGCCCAGCTTGTTCCATGGACAGTTCGATGCCGGTCCCTTGCAGCCGACGGCAAAGAGGCAGCGATAGTCCGGATCGCCGGGGTGCTTTCTTAGGTCGCCGGCGGCGTAGCTGGCAGCCCTCGGGCACTGCTCGTGCACGGTTGCACCGTAGATGAAGAGTGGTCTCCAGTACTTGTCCAGCTTCGGCAGCGGCAGCAGGCCCTTCAGCGCCAGCACTACGCTCACCAGCGTCCTTAGTATACCCTCGCCGTTCGCCGGGCAGCCTGGCACCGCTATCGCCGGCTTACACTCGCCCAGCGTACACTTGCCATAGCTGTAGACGAACTTCCTGAAAGGCTCAGCTGTGTCAAGGAGGTCTACTAGGCCGGGCCTCTTCCTCACGGGGTCGGGGAAGAAGCCTACCGCTCCAGTGGCGTTCTCCAGCATGCACTTGAAGCCGGGCGGCGTCTGCAGAACCTTGTCTGCACGCATGCCGCCGTAGCATGCACAGTTCCCTACGGCGACCACGGCGAGTGCGTTCTTGAGCAGGCGGCGTAGCCACTCGGTGCATGTGACTAGCTCGCCGTTCTCCTCGCCTATGTAGCAGTAGAGAGCCTCACTCCTACCCATGCAGGTTACGTCGCCGCCGGGCTTGGTGCTGCAGACGGGGAAGGAGCCCTCAAGCACTAGTGCATAGCCCTTGCTGAAGTCCACTACCGTATGCTCCTTCGGTATGACGCCAGCCTCGACTAGCTCGAGATAGTACTGACCGAAGGGCGACTTCTTCGCCAGCTCTACGAGGTTCAGCTTCTCGCCCTTTATGGCCGCCCTCAGTATGTCTAGCGCATACTCGCCGAACTCCGGCATTATGGTCTCGTGGAAGAGCAGCTTAACCGTGCCAGGGCCTGCAGCCGACGTGAAGCCCGCAAGTACATCAATGAGGTCGGGGTCGACCGCCTGTATTATCGCTGTTGTCTCGCCGGCACAGTCCTGCGACTCGAACCATATTATTGGTAGCTCGAAGGGCGACGCCGACTTCGCGAATGCGCCGACGACCCTGGTCCAGTCGACGGCGGCGAGCAGTGCTGTGGCGGATACACCAAGCTTTAGGAAGTCACGGCGAGTGAGCTTCAGATCCCGCAAGCTGTCAAGCAAACCGTGGAACCCCCTTTCCACTATTCATGCGCATGGATAATATATAATCCTGGCGTTATAAATTCTATTCGCCGATAGTCCGATACCCTTAAACCTTGATAACATAATCAATATGCAGCAAATACATGGGAAAGGTGCACATCAATCTACTGCCCCTGGGGGAGCAAGCTTACAAGGCAGCTGCAAGCACACCTTATACCTAGCGGTTCCCCGGGGGCAGGAGTCATGGCCGAGCTTCTAAGAGGGCTTGGCAAGCTATTAGGGCTCATCAACTACACGAGGAAGACCATAGAGGATGCTGTGAAGGACACCTTCCTAGAGATGTTTAGGAATATAGGTGGCGACGCGCTTCTGAAGGTTATCTACACGTTCCCGGAACCCGTGAACAGCATTGAGGATGAGCTTGCACCCCTAAGGCTTGGTGATCTTGAGAGGCTCTGCGGGGGCAGGGTGGATGTCGATTGTCTTCTACGAATACTAGGGGTCTCGGAGGCCTCCGGGACGGGTGGTGGACAAGGTGGAGGAGAGGAGCGGGGTGCTGATACTCGGGGTAGGGAACCGTCTCAGGGGGGATGACGGCTTCGGCTCTTGCCTCGCCGAGGCCTTGTCGTGGTGCGGTGTTAGGGGCGCCGATGTCGAGTGGCTTGACACTATGCATGTCTATGCCGTGGAGTATCTTCGGGGCCGTAGACTGGTTGTAGTGCTTGACGTGGTCTACGTTGAGGGGGCTGAGCCGGGCACGATAGTATTCGAGGAGTATGATGTATCGAGCCTCACCGAGGATATCGCCTCTGAGGCCTTGGAGACGATGGCCGCACACGTATTCACACCATTACACATGCTCATCATCGCCAGGGAGCTTGGAGTATTCAACGGCCGCTTCATACTAGCAGGCATAGTCCCGGAGAGCCTTGAGCCGAGGAGAGAGGTTGTCACCGAGACGCTTAGGAGGAGGCTGCCGGAGTACTATGGGAGGCTTAAAGCGCTCCTGGAGGCCGAGGGCGTGTCAATGCCGTCGACTAGGTGTGTGCTGGAGGCATTTGATAGGGCTTGTAGGGTCTAAAAGGACTCCCCCGGGTTCTAGGCCCGGCCGGATGGGGCGTGGTGAGTGTTGGCCGGCCTCTTTGATAGGGTCGTCGCAGTGCTCTTCGCGCGTGCCTGGGCTGATGGATTCCCGGTGGAGTATAGACTGCTTGGTCAGAGCCTTGAGATCGGGTTTAGGGGTAGGTGGCGGCGCTACTACCTTGTCTTGAGGAGGGCTGCTGATGGGGGAGATCTATATTCTATGACTTTGACTGGCACCGATTTCTATGACTTCGCCGTCTCCAGGGAGGGGAGGCTGGAGTTTCAGGCTCCGTTGCTGCCCAAGTATATAGGGGAGGTTGGCGGCCAGCTCGGCGTCCATGAGGCCCTTGTATGGAGTGAGAGGATGCGTGACTTTGAGGAGGGTTCATTGGAGGAGTTGAAGCACCCGCCGGAGCCTCTCCGGAGGGCATATAGAGACTTGAGCAGGCTCGTTGATGCTGAGCCGGTGTATCTGAGGAGGCCCTACCTGCCGGAGCACCTGCTCGCTCTACGCGTCGGCGACATGATCATAGCCGTTGCATGGTATAATGCTATCAGCGGCAGGGTTGAGGGCCTTATCGAGAACCCCTCCCTTCTGAAGAGCTGCCTTGCATCCCTCCACCTGCTGAGATGAGGCTGTGGAGTAGCTGCACGTACCTCACCGTCTCCCGGACACCCTCCTCCGTCGCTTCGAGGAACGTGCGGGGGCCGTGGAGCGTAAACCCCTTCCTAATCCTCAGGAGACCTTCCCTCTCAAGCCTCTCCACGTGATGCCAGAGCGTCCCCGGCTTCACGCCGAGCGCTCTTGCAGCGCTGCTGAACTCTATCCTACGCCTATTTACTAGGAGCAGCATTAACGCTAACCTGACCGGAGTGCTGAGGACGTGGCCGCGGAGTGCACGCAGCGCATCATCTATGCCCCCCATCTCTTCCAGCCTCTTCAGCTGCGACGGTTACGAGGGCCTCGTGGAGGTAGAGTGTCGCAGCCAGGCTGTACGACACCATCAACGCCGCCAGGGCGACGTACCACGCCTCTGTGACCGAAGTCTTTGACAGGGTTGCGGGGAGCACGCACCAGAGTACTGCGTCGGCGAGGCCGCTGTAGATCGCCGACTTCTTGTCATGCTTGAGGCTGATCAGTACTATGGATAGGAGCCCGATGCCTATCGAGATTAGGAGGCTTGCAGCGCCCAGTGACTGTCTCGACGCCAAGCCGGCCATGCAGAGCATTGAGGCGATGATGGGGCCGAGTATGAACGCCAGCACCCACGCCGCTATATGCCATCCCACGCGCTCCAACGATAATGCCTCTATACGCTTCACTATACTCCTCTCAGCATATACTATACCGGCTATCGAAACAATCCAGAACACTATGAGCGCCTGCCCCACAATGCTTGGGGGGAGAAGGACTCCAAGTATGGCTGCCGCGCCTGCCGGGATCAGCCATACTATGTAAGAGTAGGCGTAGAACACGTACCGCGAGGACTCCAACGCCCTAAGCGTTCTTGCGAGGAGCTCCCTTAGACTCTCACTACCCATGCCAGCCTACACACCCCCATGCTCTCCTCAAGGGGCTTAAAAACGAGGTGAATCCCCGGGCTTGGGGCTCTACCACCTGATATGCCGCGGTGCTAGAGTAGCCTTATCTCCTCGGCCCCGACACCTCTCTGCAGCCTTAACAGTACTATCCCTATGCAGCTCAGCAGGCCCGTCCACGCGATCACCGAGGCCCAGAGTAGTGCTGGGTCTAGCTTGACACCGCTCATCGGTTCTACTATTGCGGCTGTTGTTGGCGGCATGCCGGTGTAGTAGCTGAAGAGTAGTGCTGTTGCAGCATTTATCGGTGATGCTAGGATGAAGAGTTTGCCGAGGCTCGTGTTCAGCTGGAGCATTGTGAGGGCCATTCCGAGTATCAGGGGGAGGTATGCAACGTACTCTGCTGATCTTGCCGCCCTGGCTAGTATCGCTGCACATGTCGTTACAACGTCTATTGAGAAGTAGAGTGCTCCTAACCCCGCTACCGCGGCGGCGAGGCCGAGGGGGTTCTTGGGTGCTACTGCTCCCAGCTTGCTGCTGTATAGTGGTAGTAGCATTGCTGCCAGCACTGCGGCTGTTATGAGGCATACTATTATGAAGCCCGTGAACATGTAGGCGTACAGCTTCCTGCTGGTAAGCATGCTGTATTTCGATAGGTATCTTACCGGTATCGAGGAGTAGAAGAGCAGCCTGCTCAGCCCGACTGCCGCTGCTGCGATGCCTATACCGACTATGACAACGTACCAGCCGGCCGTGTATGCTAGCCTCGCCTCCAGCGGTGCGGCTGCAAGCCTATCTGCGCTCACGTAGCCTAGGGCCATCCAGATAGTCATGAAGGCTACTGACCAGAACCAGTAGGGCTTACTCGTCATCCATGACTTCATATAGTACTTCATGTAGACGAGCGTGCTCATAGCGCGATCACCTCGTATAGCCTATCTAGACTATCTATGTTCGAAATGGGCATTCCAGCCCCCTGGACTAGGCTGACATAGCTCCCGTCAACCTCTAGGACTAGCTCCGCCTTGCTAGATCTGCCCTTAACCAGGCCTAGCCTCGGCAGTTTTGACGCCTCTATGGGGCCGTAGAGCTTCCCCGAGACCATTATATATGCCTTCCACCCCTCCAGCCTCTCCAGCAGCCACGTAGCATGAGTATTGATTATGAGACGGCCGCTGTTTGATAGTAGCAGCTTCATGAGCCTGGCACGGCTGCGCGGATCCAGATTCTCGAAGGGCTCATCTAGGAGTACGTACTTACTCTTTATGCTGAGGGCAAGCAGGTTTAGCGCCATTCTCCGCTCTCCTGCAGACATCTTATGCAGTCTGGCCGCGAGGATCCTGCCGAAGCCAAGCTCATCCATCATATTGACGAACCATTCGTAGTCGCCGTTGCAGATCGCGGTGTATAGTTTCGCTATATCCCTCAGGGGGAGGCTCAGCAGCGTGTATACCTCCCTGAGGTTCGTTGAGACTAGGCCGACTGCGCCTACGAGGCTATCTATGTCCCTGCCATCTATCGTCACTCTCCCGCTTGACACTGGCGTCAAGCCTAGGATGACTCGGAAGAGTGTTGTCTTGCCGGCGCCGTTGGGCCCGAGTATTATGCAGGGTGGTTTGAGGGATGCCGTGATGCCTCGCAGTACTGGCCGCCCCTTCACGTATCCTGCAACGACGCCCTCGAAGACGATCATTGAGCCCTGCACCGGTTCTGATATGCTGTGTACTTGTGTCTGATAGGAGTAGTTGGTTTTCTGCGGCGCCGAGCACCGCTATGTTTAAAGAGGGGTAGGCGTTATTGAGGCGTGAAGCCCTATGCCTGTACCTCTATATACCTCCTTGCTTGTCTTAGAGAGGAGCCTTATGAGTGCTACCAGCTGGTAGACTGCATAGGCTGCACTAGCAGCAAGCCTCCTCCTGTCATCCGTGTCCATCTCGGTCAATCTCCGCATCCTGGCGTAGAGCGGCTTGGCTATCCTTCCTGCAGGGTGCTCGCACCAGAGCCTGAAGGCCCCAGTGTCGCCCGTTGCTATGTACCTTGACTCGAGCAGGATGGGGTCTATGGATGGTATTGCTGTATCGGCTGGCGGGGAGGGTGATGGTATCAGTGGTGCCTTACATGTTCTCCGCAGCTCCTCCAGCGCGTATAGCGCTGCTACGTCTTCTAGGCTGCTGGCCGGGTTTCTCGGGTAATTCTTTAACGCTTCTGCGTATCTGCGGTATAGCTCTGCCTGCACCGCGTACGGTATCACGGGTCTCAGCCTCCTAAGGGAGTCGGTGCAATCGTTGTGTATGCCCCAGTAGACCAGGTTCGTGTCTATGATTACCTCGTCCTCTATATTCTCCATGTCCTTCTCCATGCCGTCCCTGTCGTAGAAGACTATCCTGTAAAGCCCCGAGAGCCTCGCAAGGCCTGTGAGTAGCCCGCCTAGCCTTGTGCCCCTACTCGCCTCCACTGTGTCGAGGATCTTCCGTGCAGCCTTCACCCACTCCTCCTCTGAGCACCAGTTATTGACTATAGCCTCGATGTTTACTTGCTCGCCTCCCTGGCCATGCAGGCTGGCCCTGAACTCTATCCTTAGACCACCACAGTCTGTCTCCACCTCTGCCCCGGTGTAGGTTCTCCTGACGACTGGCTTCACGGCCTGCGACGCGTTAGTATTCTTAACCTGCTCGGCCACCATGCGCCTCAGCGCTGCTTTGCTGTGTATTCTGTCCATCATGGCCGCCGCGACCTTATTGATTACCTTCCTGGCCTCCTCTCGGTCACTTACAGGGGTTGGGGCATGGTTGCAGTGCAGTATGTAGAGGGGCTCGAAGACGCGTGGCACAAGAGGGAAGGGGAGGCCGGTCCACGGCCCCCAGTAGAAGTCTATGTGGAGCACGCATGCATCCTCCCGGTAGCCCGCCATGGAGACTGCCGCCGCGAGCCTCCTTGACCCCGGCGTTGGGACAACGTATACCTGGACCGTGCCTTCTCTGGAGAGTTTCTCTATAAGCCTCCTTATCTCGCGCTCGGCATCGCCTGGCTCCTCTGGGACGAGCCTTGGCTCTATCCTTAGTGGCGTGTCATGGAATATCCTGGTGAGGATTCTTACCGTTTGTGGTCCTGCGCGTGTCGTGTAGAGTACTTCGAACCTCTTTGCGCCGGTCTCCTCGTAGATCCTTGTAATGCTTGAGACCGCTGCTTCTAGGGCTCCCGGCCCTATTGTTACCGGTATGACTACCGCCTTCTCCTCCATGGTCACTCTGTTGCCGCCTCCATTAATGCGTCCAGGTAGCCTTTAAGGTGTATGAGGTGCTTGCAGTCGATCCTGGCCACGCCATGCTCTACTTCTACTGGGCCTGCGGCGGCTGCCGCGTGCAGCACCGATGCCATGCTTCCAACCATGTCGAGCGGTATCCTTGCTATCCCTCCTTCCCTGCACTGGCGTCTTATGATCTCCTTGAGCGTGTTTATGTAGCTCTTCATCAGCTCAGTATCCGGCTTTACTGGTAGTATTGGGAGGCTTACTGGTGTGCGCATGTACTCGTGTATGTAGTATACTGCGTGTGCGCCCGCCATGCTGGCCGCCATTATCGCGGCCGCTGTCTCTGGCTTGAAGCCCCCCGTCGGGTTTAGGTAAACTAGGTGCGTGGCCTTCAGCTTCTTTACATCGCTTGCAACTCTCTTTACGAGGTTTATTATGCCCTCCCAGAAGTTCTTGCCGAGGTTTGGTATTGTCTCCACCTCGACTACGCGCACCCCTCTATCGGCCAGGTATCTTTGGAGGAGCTCCGCTGCCAGCCTGCCTGCAGGCGTGTCTGTCGCGTAGAGCCTAACTATGTCGACCACTGCCTCCCCCTCGAGGAAGCCCTTCATGGCGTTGAGCTCGGCTGACAGCTGGTAGGGGGATGATACGAGCGCTTGGTAGATCTCATCCCTGCACTCCTTGCTCAGCTTCACCTCCTCGCCGCGGAGCAACCTCTCTATCGCGTCCCTGCATTCCGCCCCTACCAGGCCCCTCCTCGAGGCGTTGCTGAGTATGCTGGTGCCAACCGTGACTAGGTGTGCCTCCTTCAAAACTGATGCCCGTCTATTGGAGTGATTACGCGCTACGTTTAAGCGTAGTGCGCCTCTAGGCCGTATCCCTTTCTTGAGCCGGCCTACGCGTGGATGGGGTGTGCTTTGTGACGTGTAGGGGCAGGCTAGTAGTGGCTGGTGTTGTCCTGGTTGGATTGTTTACGCTGCCTACATTTATGATGAGGGCTGTCCTGCCCTATGTTACTGGTAGCGCTGGTGTTCATGGAGAGTGGATGTCTAGGATACTCTATGCGGGCTTCATCATGCTTGCCGTGGCCTCGCCTCTTGCCGGCTGGGTGTGTGATCGGCTTGGCGCGTGGAGGGTTGCACTCGTATCTGCTGTCCTCCTGGCTCCACTAACCCTCATCTATCTACTTGTACATGGCTTCTGGGGTTTGCTTGTGGTTAGACTCGCTAATTCATGCATCGGAGAGATGTTGATTGCAGCCGCCAATACGATTGCCGCCCATGCCACCGTATCTGCCGGCCTTGGCTTCGGCGTTTTAAGGTTTATTGAGGGTGTCGGTATAGCTGTTGGGCCCTACCTGGGCGGCTTTCTTGCCGAGATAAGCCTGCCGCTAGCCGTCTCCGCGGCCGCGGCGTTGATGACTCCCATCGCGCTGGGGGCTCTCGTGGCCGGGAGGTGCAGCGGCGGGGGAGGGGATGGGAGGAGGGGCTTGCTGGAGTCGCTTAGGGGTTCTGCTATGGTGCTCTCAGCCCCCCGGCTGCTCGTGCTGCTTGTTGCCGCATGCGGGCAGGTTGCTGGCTTCGCCATACTCTTAAGCTACTATACTACGCTGCTCGTCGAGGAGCTCCACTTAGGGCCCTCGATGTATGGTGTCTTTCTTGCTGCTGAGTCTATCGGGTATAGTCTTGGGAGCTTGTTCTCGGAGAAGCTCTATCCGCGGCTCGGCGTCCCCGTTGTGGCTATGTCGTCGCTTGTCCTCGCTGCAGTCTATTTCACCCTATCGTGTAGCCGTAACGTCGCCGTCGTGCTGGCCCTGGCGCCGGTGCTTGGTCTTAGTGCTGGTGAGGCCTTCAACCCCGTCTACATGGAGGCTGCCAGGAGGGCGGGGGAGTGGGGGAGGGGCGTGGTCGTCAACACGGTCGACATGATTGTGAATATCTCTATGGCTGCCGTGAGCCTCCTCCTAGACCCCCTGGTTCCGCTGATAGGTTTGAGGGGGGCCGTGGTTGTTGCGGCCTTGATAAACCTCGGTGCTGGACTCCTTGCTATCCTCTACCTGGTGAGAGCCTACCTACCGCCTTGACTCTAACCTTCACCGCGTTGCCTGGCAGGTAGGGCATTGCTATCTCCTCGACCTCAACTATCTCTACTGTTGATGGGTCTGCGCCCGCCTCTATCGCCTTCCTTATCGCCTCCCTCTTTGCATCCTCTAGTGCCTTTTCTCTTGGTATCTGCTCGTACGAGTATGCCTTGTCTATTGTTGCGCCTACGAGCGCTGTTGCGGCTCCTATAGCGTTCGCTGACTGGGCGTGTTCTGGTCTGATCACCTCCCTTGCTCCACGTAGCCTGCGCGGCCACATCGCTGAGCCTCCGCCAACAAGTATCACTATCTCCGGCTCCGGCCTCGTCTTTATCCTGTCTATTGCGTCTTCGAGCATCTGCACCATCTTTGCATATGCTTTTTCTACGAGCCAGGCTGGTATCAGCTTCTTCGCCCTCTCGGGGTTGCATCGTGGATCATCTATCTTCATGACGCCCTTCGCCAGGGCTATGTCCGTCGCTGTCACGGTGTTGCCGCCCCATGCAATGCCCTCCTCTACTAGCCTGTACCCCACGCTGTCTGGGCCTATCCTCACCTCCCTTGTCTCCTCGTCCCAGCGGATGATGCTGCCTCCTCCGAGACCTATTGCTAATACATCGGGGGCCCTTATGTTGGTCCTCACACCCGCTATATCCACCTCAAGGGCCTCCCTCGGGTAGCCGTTGACAAGCACACCAATGTTCGTCGTCGTGCCGCCGGTATCGGCTACTATGGCGTTGGGGATCCCGGTGAGGACGTATGCCCCCCTTATACTATTCGATATCGGGGCTATGACCGTGAAGACGGGGTACTTGGCGACATAGTCTTCGCTTGCCGTTGTCCCATCATTCTGCGCGAAGTACATCTTTGCGTGCGGCATGCCGAGCCTCTCCAGGGCCTCCCTGAGCGCCCTGATAGCTCTACGCATCACGGGGAGCGTCGCCGCGTTCAATATGGTTGCATTCTCCCTCTCGAGGAGCCCTATTGAGCCTATCTCGTGGCTTAGGACGACTGGTATGCCGGGGGCATACTTTGAGGCTAGCTCGCGTACCCTGAGCTCGTGCTCCGGGTTCACTATCGAGAAGACGGATGTGACTGCTATGGCGTCGACCTTCTTCCCAGCGAATGTCTTCAACGCCTTCACTGCTGCGTCCTCGTCGAGGGGTGCTATCTCCTCCCCGGTGTACTCGTGGCCGCCGCGTATCAGCACGGTTCCTGCCGACACTTTTTCACGGAGGTCCTGTGGCCAGTCCAGCATCGGCTCTATCGCGGCTGTTGCCGGGAGCCCTATCCTTATGACCCCGACCCTGGCGAGGCCCTTCCTCTGGACTATAGCGTTGATGACATGCGTAGTCCCAAACATTACTGCGTCTACTTCCGCAGGATCCACACCGCTCTCCTTCACAACCCGCTCAAGCGACCGCACTATGCCCGTGGTTACATCCGGGGTTGTCATCGTCTTTACTGCGTGGACTAGCTTGGCTGGCGGCTCTATGACTACTGCGTCTGTATGTGTGCTGCCTACATCAACCCCTATCCTGTACACCATGGTGCTTCACCTCCCCATGAGCTTCTCTATTGGGATGTACTCATAGTCGTATCCAAAGTACTTCGGGCCTACGACCTTCAACCCCTCCGGCGTCCTCCACTTCTCGCTACACGGTATACCGATGACCGCCACCCGGAGACCGTACCTCAGCCTCTCGGTGGTTATCGGCCTCGCAGTCTCCTGGTCGACGACGACTATTATGTCGGGAACCATTGCTACGGGCTCGCCGTCGCGGAGGGCTATGAGGTTCTCGTTCTGGAACTTTATCACCATCTTTGAGCCGCTGAACGAATCCATTCCATCTATTACAGCCTCCCCCCGGGCGAAGCCCCCGACATTGAACCTCTTCACGTCGACGATTTTTCCGCGGAAGAGCAGGAATCCGTTGGAGGCCTCAGTCAACGCGTCTATAGGGTTCTTACCTCTCTCCTTTGCCTCCCTTATCGCGCGCCCTATCTTTATAGCCAGGCTCATCGTCCTCCAGACGGCCGCCCGCTTGTAGTCGGATCCCTTCATGGCATAGATTGCTATCCATGCCGTGCCGCCGAACTTTATCGTCACGACCCTGGCTATCTTCTCCGCCCAGTAGTTGTCAATCGTATCAAGGACTATCCTGTTACCCTTCTCATCAGCCATCGACATGGGTGTCGCCTTTATCCCATAGAGGTGGAAGGTTGTCATCTGCAGCTCAGGGAACGCCCTCCCCATTCCATCGCCATCTATGACTGGTAGGCCGCGCCTAGCGGCCACAACGAGGGGGATTGTGGAGTTTATGCCTCCAGCCTCTATGGGTGTGAGGAAGTCGGCCTCACGGTTATAGTATTCCTCGAGGGCCTTCAATGCATAGACCAGCTCTGAGCCGGAGGGAATCTTCTCTATGAGTACTGTTGGTGTACCCATCCCGGCCACGGGGACGACGAACGAGTCATCGGGTACTTCCTCGGGGTCTGCCACGCGTATTTCACGGCCTTTATCGAGCTCTTGTAGAGCCATGAGCATCCCGATGTAGGGGTCGCCTCCCCCACCTGCACCGAGGATTGCCGCCCCCACCGCTAGGTCTAGGATGTCCTGGCGGCTCATCTTCCACAAGGCTGCCACCAAAACGTAGGGGTCTGGGGCTGGGGGCTGGTGGTGGGAAGCTTTGAGCATTGCCCCAATTACTTCCACTCTATGTTCATCCCCATTGATACGAGCTTCTTGAAGACCTCGTCTACCTTCTTCGGTGCCATAATGACGTACTCGCCGTTCTTGAGCTCAACTACTATGTATTTCTCCGGCGCACCGGCGACCGCTAGGAATGCCTTCGCGCCGTTCTCGAGCTTAAACCACCCCCACCGGAAGCCCGGTAGGCTCATCCCCCATACCCTCATGACGGGCTTGAGCCCGTCGTCAAGCTTGTCGACTATCTTGACTCCCTTGACGTCCTCGACGCAGAATGTTGTTGATGATGCTACGAGTGCTTTCAGGGAGACGCATGGTGGTTTTATCACTAGTCTGCATGTCAACATGGGGGCCAGGATCATGATGAAGACCGCTATTATTACGGCGGCTAGTATCGCGACTATGATCCATGCTATTGGTGGTATGCTGAAGTAGTATATCTCCGTCAAGCCGGGGAGCCACCGTGGAGGCCTACGTGTATGCTGAGCCTATTTACTGGGATCGGTATATCTTTATGAGTATGCTTATATAGTGTCCTATACTCAGCCCACTCCCCAACAGTCCCACAATGGGGAGGGCCGCCCCCATGACTGAGGATATGTCCACAAGAGAGAAGGAGAAGCACGAGAGGTTTGAAGACGAGTACGCGCTCAAACCAATACCACTCGAGCTGCGGAAATCCTGGAAGTACCATGCAGCCGTATGGGCAGGAGTGGCCTTCGTAGTAGCAGCACTCATGGGTGGCGCCACACCCCTAACGATACTGCCCTTCTGGCCAGCGCTCGCAACCATAATAATCGGCAACCTCATCCTATGGACCATCTTCACACTAACATCATACATGGGTGCTAAGACTGGGCTCAACACGTACGTGTTGGCTGAGCACGCCTTCGGCCGCTACGGTGCACGTGTCCTCATTAACCTGGTTGCCTCGGGCATCCCCAGCTTCGCGTGGTATGGTATCGAGACGTGGCTTGCTGCCGCCGCCATAGCCGTGGTGCTGGGCTGGAATGTTGGTGGGCCTGGCCGCTTAATGGATCTCCCCACAGCAGTGTTCACTATGGCGAGCGGCATAATAATGGCTATACCGCCGATACTCGGCATAGTGTCTATGGCGTTGATAGACTTCGTAGCCATACCGGTCATGGCGCTGCTGACCGCCTACGGCCTCTACCTCGGCATACAGCTCGGCATCGCCGGAGAGCTCTTCCGCTATGTGCCGCCCGGCTTCACGCCGGCGAAGCTTCTCCCGGACTTCATGATAGCCCTTAACGCCGTCATAGGGCTCGTGATAGTCGGTGCCACGATAGCCGCTGATACCGCCAGATGGATAAAGCCGGAGAAGCGGGGGGTGATCCTCGCCGGCCTACTGGGCTTCTTCAGCGTGGCCGTCTTCATGGAGATTGTAGGGATGTTCTTCGCAATAGCAGCGGTAAAGGCCGGGCTGAACGCCTCGCTTGCCTGGAACATAATACTCGTGCTTAAGCAGCTGGGAGTCGCCACTGGCCCGTTATGGCCGCTGCTGGTGCTCGTCTACGTCCTACAGTTCACAACGAACATGCTGAATGCCTATAGTGGGGGCCTTGCACTAACGGCCACCGTGGGCAAGCCCAAGCTAAGGCCGTGGCTGACCCTTGCAGGCGCTATAGTCGGCTCGCTTGTCGCGGTTCTCGGCATCGTCTGGTACTGGATACCATTCCTAACAACACTCGCAAACTGGATAGCACCTATAGCAGCGGTGCTGCTCGTAGAGTTCTACCTCATATCGAAGGGCAGGCTCACCGAGAGACCCGCCATACGGCCCGAAGCAATAATCGCCTGGTTCCTAGGCGGCCTAACCTCATACCTGCTGACGGTACATGCACCCTACTTCGTGCCGTGCCTTGCCGGCATGGCTGTAGCTGCAGCAATACACTACATCGCTAGGAGGCTACGCAGGTAAGGAGCCATCAGCGCCCTCGACGTCCAAGCCAGGGTTTTTAGTCCCCTTGAGTGAAGGGGAGAGGAAAACGCGTGTATAGCTATAGTTCAGGTTCCTTCCCCTGCTCCAGGGTGGGTCGTCTCTTACTGGCACTTGGCGATTCTCCTTAGGAATCTTAGTGCTTGCTCCTTCTCCTCCTTTGTGGCGTTGTCGTCGTGGCAGAACCACCAGTCGAAGCACTGGTACTTGCTTAGCCTCTCCTTCGCCTCCTTCTGGGTTGATGGCGGCGGGACTATCAGCCTGTCTCCTATTAGCTCGTTGTTGGGCCAGTTTGCTGGTACTGCGCGGCCGTACTTGTCGCTCAACTGTAGTGCCTCAACGAGCCTCAGTATTTCGTCGATGTTCCTGCCGACGTTGAGTGGGTAGTAGAGTATGGCCCTTATTATTCCCTTGTCGTCGACTATGAAGACAGCCCTTACTGTTACGACGCCGCTCTCTGCGTGCAGCATGCCTAGTTTCTTTGCGACCTCCCCCATGGGGTCTGCTATGATTGGGAATGGGATCTCTACTCCGAGCTTCTCCTTTATCCACTCCTTCCACTTCATGTGGCTGTATGTGTTGTCGACGCTCAGTCCTATTAGCTCTGTATTGAGCTTCTTGAAGTCCTCATACCTCTTTGCAAACGCTACGAACTCTGTAGTGCAGACCGGTGTGAAGTCTGCTGGGTGGCTGAATAGCACGAACCACTTGCCCTTGAAGTATTCTGGTAGCTTTATCTTGCCGTGGTCCGTGGAGACGGTCATCTCGGGGAATGGTTCGCCTATTGAGGGTATGCTTAGGGGCATTTTCTCGACCCTTGTAACTAGAAACAGTTTCTGGTCTAATAAGCCTACCCACTATGGGCGCCTTATGAAGCCTCTCCCCTGCGGAGTTAACGCTGCCTATATTTCCCTCACCCATCGCCAAACGCTGAGGGAAGACAAGGGTGCTGACGAGGAGAGGGGGCAAGCTAGGGCTCTGGGAGGCAGTCTCGATCGCTGTAGGCATAATAATCGGTGCTGGCATCTTCTCGATCCTCGGCGTCGGCGCGGAGGTAGCTGGAAGGAACCTGCCATTGGCATTCATATTCGCGTCTGCTGCTGCAGTCCTCGTGGCATACTCCTATGCCAAGCTCGGCTCAAAGTACATCTCCAATGCCGGCCCAATAGAGTTCATACTCAGGGGCTTCGGGGACAACATCTTCACCGGCACGATGGCGTTCCTGCTATGGTTTACATACGTTGTCTCAATCTCGCTCTTCGCTAAGGCGTTTGCAGGCTACCTGCTCGCGCTCATAGGAGCTCCACTTACATGGATACATATGAGCATAGTGGAGGTTGCAATCATAGTCGTGTTCATGTTGCTCAACTTCTACGGCGCCAGGGCCGTAGGCAGGGCGGAGGACGTCATAGTGGCTGTGAAGCTGGGCATACTGGGCGTGTTCATCCTTGCAGGTATATGGAGTGTAAGGGTTCAGTGGATAATCCCGCTGCTCGACTCCAGGCATTTGATGGGCGCACTCTACGCTGCATCGATATTCTTCTTAACCTATACGGGTTTTGGGCTCGTTACAAACGCCTCAGAGGACATCGAGAACCCGGAGAAGAACGTGCCGAGGGCCATATACATAAGCCTCGTAATAGTCACCATAGTCTACGTGTTAATAGCGATAGTTGCCGTGGGTAACCTACCCATACGCGAGCTCGTTGCAGCAAAGGACTACGCACTGGCTGAGGCTGCAAGGCCCTTCCTTGGAGAGCTGGGCTTTGTATTAATAGGGGTTGGTGCACTCTTCTCTACGTCATCCGCTATAAACGCTACGCTCTACGGCGGCGCTAACATAGCGTATGCGTTAGCGAAGAAGGGGGAGCTTCCAAGGGTCTTTGAGAGGAAGTCGTGGTTCGGTGAGCCGGAGGGGCTCTACATAACCGCTGGGCTTGGTATACTCTTCGCGGTGTTCCTCAACCTGGACGGCATAGCTGCTGTGTGCAGCGCCACGTTCATCATAATATACCTTGCTGTTATAGCCGCCCATTATAGGCTCGCCGACGTCACTAGGGGTAATAGGCCGCTCATAGTAGTCAGCTTCATAGTCGTCGCGATAATATTCGTTCTGCTTATGTATCACGAGTACGTCACCAGTCCCTCGACATTCTGGGTCATCTGGTGCACGTTCGCTGTCTTCGCAGCCGTCGAGGTGGTGTATAGGAGGTTGACGGGCAGGGTGATAAGGTATAGGACTGAGAAGAGGCCGGAGCTGGCCAGGTATTTTAGGCGTGGTTGATCCTCCTCACGATTATCTTTCTGGCGACGCCTCTCCCAAGCGCGATGACCGCCCCGCGGACCAGCACTAGTATCGGCCCCCTGTTCGATAGGAGCACCTCCACTACCGTGCCAGGGGTGAAGCCCATTTCGAGCAGTCTCCTTCTAAGGCCATGGCCGGCTCTGATGTCTATTATTAGGCCTCTGTTGCCCACTCCTAGCTCCTCTAGTGTTGTTGTCTCGCCCTGCTGCAACCCGCACCCCTCCGGGGATCCCTAGGTGTTAGGTTAGCCTAATCTACCGTTTTTTCAGAGCTGTTGAGCCCCCGCATTTATTCGTCTCCCATACACCTGGTTAAGCATAGCCTATGGTGAGTTGTTGAAAGGCGTGTACATAGTTGTTGAGGGCATAGACGGGGCTGGCACGACGACGCATGCCAGGCTCTTGGTGGAGAAGCTGAGCGCGCTGGGGGAGCCCGTCGAGTACGTGCAGGAGCCTAGCACCGGGCCTATAGGGAGGCTGATCAAGAGGCTGCTCGCCGAGCACCTATACGACCAGGAGGTCTACGCACTGCTCTTTGCAGCTGATAGACTGCACCAGTATAGGACACGTGTCGAGGGCCTGCTTGCCGGCGGCGTGCATGTAGTGTCGTGCAGGAGTGTTGTGTCAAGCCTTGCGTATCAGTCGATGGATGGAGACGAGCTGGTCGAGTGGATACTCACGCTGAACAAGTACATCCCCTTACCCGACGTGGTCGTCTACCTTAACGTTCCCCTTGAAGTCGCACTCGCCAGGATAGCCAGGAGGAGGGGGGTTCGTGATGTCTTCGAGAAGCCCGGCTTCCTGCGGGAGCTGAGGTCACGGTATGCGGAGATACTCCGCCTTCTTGAGCGGTGCTTTAGGGTTACTGTTATCAGGGTTGATGAGGCTCCGGGGGGCCTTGTTAGGAGTGTTGAGGATGTGCATAGGGAGGTCGTAGTGAAGGTTTTGGCCGCAATAAATTATCTACGCGGCGTGTGGGCGTAGGATTCCTAGAACTCGTACTTCTCGCCTGGCTTGAGGATTACGACCTCTATCCCCTTGCCGCTGAGTAGTTCGCGCAGCTTCTCCGGATCCGCTCTTATCAGCGGGAATGTGTTGTAGTGCATTGGTATCACTACCTTTGGTTTTAGCAGCTCGGCGGCCTTCGCTGCCTGGACGACATCCATCGTGAAGTGGCTCCCGATAGGCAGCATTGCTATATCGGGCTTGTATAGCTCGCCGAGCAGCGATAGTTCAGCGAAGAGGCCGGTGTCCCCGGCGTGGTATAGGCTCTTCTCCTTCCCTCTAACGATGAAGCCTACGGGGGCTCCGCGGCTGGATGTGTGGAGCGCTGGTGTGAGTATTATCTCCAGGTCGAGGCCCTCGATGTTGACTGGGCCGCCGATGTTTGCTCCGACGATTCCCTTCTCCCTGCCGAGCCTTCCTGCAACGTAGTTCGCGAGCTCATATGTTGACACGAAGTATGCGTCGGGGTTCTCCCTGAGTATCTCTATTGCCTCGCCTAGGTGGTCTCCATGATCGTGGGTCACGAGGACCACGTCGACCTTGCCGCTGTAGTCGCTAGGCTTCACTGGCGAGAGGGGGTTTGTGAGCCAGGGGTCGATCAGGATTAGTTTGTCGTCGAGCTTTACCTCGAAGGCTGAGTGGCCTAGCCAGCGTACATACCCCATACACTTTCACCGTTAAATACTAATCCAGGATATCGCAGCCGTTATTTCAACATAGCCCTCTAGGTGGAAGGTGGAGCAGGGAATGGAGCAGGTAGAGGTCGAGAAGCTACTCAGGGCGGGGGAGATAGCTGCGAGGGTTAGGGAGGAGGCCGAGAGGCTTGTGAAGCCCGGGGTCCCGGTTATAGAGATCTGCGAGACCGTTGAGAGGAGGATAAGGGAGCTTGGAGGCGAGCCTGCATTCCCCTGCAATGTATCCATTAACCAGGTTGCTGCCCATTACACCTCGCCTATAGGCGATGAAAGCCTCATACCGGATGAGGGGGTTGTGAAGGTTGATATAGGTGTTCATGTTGACGGCTACATAGCGGATACAGCGACAACCATCGCCCTAAGTCCACGGTATGAGGGGCTGCTCGACGCTGCAAGGGAGGCTCTTGAGAGGGCCCTCGAGTTCATAAAGCCGGGTACTCCGTTCAAGGCTGTGAGTAGGCTTATAGAGGATGTTATCCGCCGGAAGGGGTATAGGCCTATCGGTAACCTCGGCGGCCATAGTATAGGTAGGTATAGGATACATGCGGGGGAGAGTATACCAAACTCCTACGAGCCCTTCCTCCCTGGAAGCTTTAAGCCTGGAAGGGTTTATGCTATAGAGCCGTTCGCGACCAATGGGAAGGGCGTCGCCGTTGA
This sequence comes from Thermoproteota archaeon, assembly GCA_013153145.1. GTDB lineage: Archaea > Thermoproteota > Thermoprotei_A > Sulfolobales > Pyrodictiaceae > JAADEY01. The sequence continues at coordinate 28,911 of JAADEY010000014.1, forward strand.
TGCCCCTGAAGTCTACATATATGCATTGTCGCAGTCGAGGCTGAGGAGGAGGATGAAGGATGCTGAGAAGAAGCTCCTAGCTGTTATAGCCTCCAGGTACCGTACACTACCATTCACGGAGCGTTGGCTCAGCGATGTCGTGGGTGATGTGGAGCAGCTGCGCAGGATCCTTAAGAGGCTGAGCAAGATAGGGATGCTCACGTCGTACCCCGTGCTTGTTGAGGCGGGTAGGGGGCTGGTGTCGCAGTTTGAACACACGATAGTCGTCCTTGAGAAAGAAGTATTAGTGACGACGAGGCGTTAGCCGCCTACACGGGCGTTTAGGGGGCTGTATGTAGTACTCTGTGTGATGGGGGTGTGGATAATACACCCGGCTTTCATGGCCTCAGCTAATCCCCTGCTCGGCCTGGGTAAGAGTAGTGATATTGCAACGTGGATAATAGCGATAGGCTTCATTGTATCAACGATATTCTATATACTGGCGATGATGGGGTATATGCAGAAGTTCCAGATGAGCTTGTGGAAGAGGAATATAGAGGCTAAGCTAGCGATACTGGAAACCTATGCTACTAGGAGCAGGGAGAGAACCAAGAGGTTCTTGGAGAGGATGAAGGCTGAGAACCCGGATGAGATTATAGAGCTTGCATGCAACTACTTCGTCATAGACCCCGTGTCGATAGAGCCGATAGACATCATACGCAGGATGGAGAGGATCCTACGGACTGCTGAGGGCAGGATGGAGGAGCTCGTCGAGAAGGCTGCCGCAAAGGCTAGCGAGGCCGAGAAGAAGATAGCTGTCACCCTCCTAGGTATAACGAACGCGCTGAACCTGCTATATAAGTACGTTAGGCATCTACTCCTCTGGAGCCTTAAGACGGAGAACCCGCTCCTACTGGCGCAGCTGATGTGGCAGCTACCATACATAATAAGGCTTGCAAAGACATACTATGAGGCTTCGAAGGATATCGAGGAGGGGAAGCCCATCGGCGACTCCGCAGGCCCCTATGCGGCGTACCTGCTAATAAACAAGTTAACAAGGCAGGTGCAGCCGCCGACGGAAATAGCTAAGGACACCGTCTACTCTGTGCAGGAGTATAAGGGCCGCAAGGTGATCGTGGTGAAGGCGAAGGGGCCCGGAAGCAACGTCGGTAGGCCGGGGGAGGCTGTTGAGAAGCTTGCGACTATCTACGGCAAGGAGCTTGCGGCGATAATCACCATAGATGCCATGCTGAAGTTCGAGGGCGAGGAGACCGGTATAACTGCCGAGGGCGCCGGCGCTGCAATAGGTGATCCGGGCCCGGAGAAGATCAGGATAGAGAGGGCTGCCGCTAAGCTTGGAGTGCCGCTCCACGCCATAGGTATAAAGATGGGGCTCGAGGAGGCGATAAAGACTGTGAAGAAGGAGATACTCGACGGAGCCATGGATGCCGCCAAGAAGGCACTAAGGTTCATCGAGACAATGATACCCGAGGGAGCCGCAGTGATAATTGTCGGGGTCGGGAACAGTATAGGGGTCGCACAATAACAGCCCGAAGAGGAGATGGGGCATGGAGCCGCCGCTGGTAGAGGGGCTGAACCCGCTCTACATAGTGCTAGCCGTGCTTTTCGCAGCCGGCATGCTCCTCGCCGCCGTCCAGATACTCAATATCAGGAGGAGGCAGGCTAGGAGCAGGGTGGTGACGGAGATTGAATGCCCCCACTGCAGCTACCACGCTACCAGGGAGTTCCGCCGGGGCGACTACATCGGCATGAAGACTAGGTGCCCCTCCTGTGGAGGCGATGCATATGTTATCCGAATATACCAGGAGTCCACCGGTAAGGAGAAGCCATAACGCAATACACTTAAACCCCCATGGGATGAAACACGGTCTCGGCGGCCCGACCCGGCCATAGCGGCCGGGCAACACCCGGACTCATTTCGAACCCGGAAGTTAAGCCGGCCGCGTTGGGGGTCGCCGTGGAGTCCGCGAGGCTCCGCAGCGCCCCCAAGCTGGGATCGGGCCGCCAAATCGGCGGTTGATCCCTCCTACTTCTCCTCTCAGTTGATGCCCCGAAGCTAAGAGCTGCAGGCCTTGCGTCCTCTCCTCCATTGCTCGTAGGCGTGGCCTGCCAGTATGTCTGCTAGCTGTATCCCGGGGATCTTCCTGCTATCCCGGAATGTTATCGTCTCGATAATGTTTCTCCCGATGGCCTTTCTCAGGCCGCCGACTATACTGTTCTTAACGGGCACTAGGTTTACATCGAAGACCACAGTTATCCTGCGGCCTCTCAGCGATAGATCCTTGACTGCTGCGAGTAGCGCTGTGTATGCAGCCTCTATCTTGGCCTCCTCAACGTCCTCCACGTGGATACACTCCGTCTCCGCCACAACCGCACCTCTACGTATCATGCCGACTAGCTGATCGACGCACACCCCATGTCTTCTGGATATTTTCCTTAGGACACGCCATTTCAGCTCCTTTAACCTCCTGCCAGGAGCTCCTAGGGCACCCAGTAACTCCATGTAGAGGCTCCGGGCAACCCTGTGCAGCCCCTCACCACTCCCCTTCTCGAAACACACTACCGCGACACAGATACCAGAACACACTTGCAGAAGGCCGGACTCATCAGCAAAACACACCAGCCTCTCACCCACAGCCACATCCTCCCCTAGCCCATGCAGCGGCAAGACCAACCAGCTTAATTAATGAGTATAGACACGACTACTCCTACCCGGGCACCTGGGTAGCCCCTCAAGGATGAACTATGAGGCCCCGGATGCCCCCCCGCGCAGGGGGTCGAAGGAGGGGCCGAGGGAGAGAAAAAGGGGACTAAGACACTACACCTCGCACCTCAACACAATCATCTCCCTCGTCGCCTGGACTCCACGCTTTAGACCCCTCTTCTTACTACCACGTCACCGGGGGCTGCGGAGGTCGTAGGAGGGGTGTCGTTGGTGCTGCCTTATGGCGGGTGGCTGCTCAGCGTACCGCTTCCGTGTGACCGTGAGGCGTTGATAGGCTTGTTGAGGAGGGTTAAGGCCAGCCTGCAGCTCGGGATGCTCGCGTCTCTCGGCGTGCTCGCGGCCGGGATTGTCTTTCTCCTATGGTTCTCTAGGGGGTTCGGGGTGCTGGGTGGCTTCTCGACCGTGTTTGCATTGTTCTTCCTCTTCTTCCTCGGCGTTGGCCTACTGGCATTCATTAATGAGTATCAATGGTATGAGTATGTATCGTGGCTTCTCGAGGCTGTTGAGTCCGGCAGGATCAGTGTTGAGAGCGTCTGCGGGAGGAGTTTGAGGGAGGTTAGGAGGTAGGTTCATGGCCTCAGAAGGGTCCGGCGTCCCCACACCTCCCTGGTCGGCTGACCGATGGCCTTCATCACTGCTGCATGTTGGTTTTCTGCTGTGTAAGGTTTTTTGCATTCCCTCCTCGGGGGCTGTGGTTTTGTTTGCACATTCTTGTAGCTTATAGTTTGTCTCTGTTCTACGTTACACCTATTTCTAACATTTTAGGGGGATGATGCGTTGCTCTGTGTTTTTCTACCCCTACTAGCGATATTTTGACTCGGTGCACACGTTTCATGGTACTCGGAGCGTTGATAGGAGCTGTAGAGGGCAGTGAATCGGATGCTGCGAGGATAGGGCTTCTTGCAAGGATTAAGGCGCTGGCCGCTGTTGCAGTCGGCTTCGAGAAGGCTGTAGGCAGAATGCAGGTTGGTGGACTCGCCAACCTGTTCGCAGGCCGGCTCTATAAGAGGCTCGGGCTTGAAGGACTGGGGCTGCAGGAGGCTTTTGAGAAGCTGAACAACGAGACCGTGTTCCGTATGGATACGTACACGGGGTGGGGAGGACTAGTAAGGGACGAGGGCGGCGAGAAGGCCTTCTACCTGATAGGGAGGGAGTGCCCGGTAAGACAGATACTCTACCAGGAGGAGCTGCCGGCCGGCTGCGCCCTATGCAGGCTCATGATGAGGTTTCTTGAGAGGGTGTTCAGGGAGAAGCTGGGCGGAATGTACAGGGTGTGCCTGAGGAGGTATGGGCCTAACGCATGCCTCCTCCGAGTAGGCATTGTCAGGGGGCAGGAGCCTCCTGCAAGCTTCAGCCTCGAGTCGAGGGAGCCGAGCCTCGACGAGTACATAGAGAAGCTGAGGATAATGTATGATGAGATGCTGCACGCGCTCAGCGATGCACTATACATGGTTCTCGGCGGCAACGCGGCGATGAGCTACCGTATGGGTAAGGCTTACGGGGCTATTGATGGGAGGCATATACTGGCTAACTTCGGCTCAACCATGAGCCTCGAGGAGGCCATAAGCGTTGTTAATGAGAGCCTCCGTGTACTGGTGAGGCTGGTCAAGGAGGATGACGGCCTCCGCCTCGAGAGATCAATATTCCACGATATAGTCGAGGGCCTCGGGATAAGGCACCCGGAGGCCGTCTACTACGCCGTGCAGGGGTACATTGCAGGCATCCTTTCAACACTCACGGGCCGCAATATAGACCTACGCCTCGTCGACCTCGCCTCAAGGAGGTACAAGATATACGTGAGGTGACCCCTGCATGGCGAAACTCACCCTAGCCGCGGTCACGCTCACCGCGTGCGGCGGCTGCGACGTACAGATCATGAGAGCACTCCTACACCCCGATATAATGGAGTCGTTCGAGATCGTCTACTGGCCCTTCGCAGTCGAGGAGACAAGGCTCCCTGAGAAAGTAGACGTGGCGCTCGTAAACGGTGTCGTGAGGACAGAGGAGGACCTGGAGAAGCTGAGGGAGGTGCGGAAGGCCGCCCGCCGCCTAATAGTCGTCGGCTCCTGCGCAGGCTTCAGCGGCATAGCTGGGCAGGCAGACTACTGGCCGACCGATGCAAGCCTACGCGCGGTATACGGCAAGCCCCCAGAGAACACTGTTAAAGTCCTCCGGAGGGTGTTCTCGCCAGCAGACCTAGTACCCGTAGACTACATAGTCTCAAGGTGCCCGCCACTAGTCCCCTCCATAGTGAGCGCGCTGAGAGCCGTCCTCGGGAAGACCAGTATAGAGACTGTCGAGTCCACCGTATGCTCCCAGTGCCCCAGGAGGATCAAGGAGATCAAGGAGATCCACTTCAAGAAGGGCATGCCGAGGGACGCGGATCCAGAGACATGCTTCCTAAGCCAGGGCTACCTCTGCATGGGCTCGGTAACCCTAGTAGGCTGCGGAGCCCCATGCACGAGGTTCGGCCTACCATGCTTCGGCTGCAGCGGGCCAAGCCACGAGGTGGCGCTCAGGAGGGACTCCGACATAGTGATAGCGCTTGCACGCAAGATAGCAGTGCTTGCAGGCCTAGACCCCGTCGAGGGCGCCGAGACCGTGAAGAAGAAGCTCCTCGAGACATATGGGCCAAGGAGATTCTACGTGTTTACAATGGGGTCGGAGGTGATAAGGACGAAGCCAAACGCATACGCTGTTGAAGCAGCGGCCGAGACCAGGCTAAACCCCGAGCTATGCGAGAAGATGATCGAGACACGCAAGAAGTACCTTAGGAGGTGAAAAGCATGGAGGGACGCAAACTCCTCATGACACTACTGGAGGGACACGCAACAGTATACATAAAGACCGAGGGCGACAAGATAGTCGACGTGCTCTACCAGGGAGTCGACGTAAGGTTCTTCGAGACGTTCTGGGTAGGCAACCTGGTAGACGAGATGCCCAGGATAACACCAATGATCTGCGGTGTCTGCAGCGCAACACACCACGTCTGCAGCGCCAAGGCAGTAGACATGGTGCGGGGAGTCGAGCCACCCGAGACCGCCATAAGGATCAGAGACGCGATGAACTATGGTCTACACCTAAACAACCAGGCAATGCACCTAGTAGCCCTAGGCCTGCCAGACTTCCTCCCACCAGACACGCCAAGGAGGAGCCTAATACAGCTCTCCAAGGCCAGGCCCGAGCTAGTCAAAACGGGCCTAGAGCTGGTAGAGCTTGGCTTCCAGGTAGTCAAGGTGTTCGGCGGGCGCGACGTACACCCCATAAACGCTATAGCCGGCGGAGTGGCAAGACCCCCCAACAAGAGTGATGTAGAGAAGCTTGCAGCACTCTTCAGGGAGAAGGAAGCCACACTCAAACGCTTCGTCGAGGAGGCATGGAGCCTCCTCCAGGAGAACCACTCCAAGATAGAGAAGTACAAGCCAAGCTACAAGTACATGATGGCCATAGACCCTGGCAAGCCACCATACAACCCGAGCCACGGCACAGTAAAGATAATAGATGAGAAGGGAGGAGTGAAGACAACATTCCCCGACAAGGGCCCAGAATACCTCCACGCACTAGACGAGCACACAGTAGACTACAGCTACATCAAGATGGTGACGCCGAAGGGAGGAGACCTACGCAGCGACAGCATCATGGTAGGAGCACTTGCACGCCTAAACATAGTCACCGACTATGGAGTCGAATGGGCGAACGAGCTAAGAGACAAGATATTCGAGGAATGGGGCAAACCAGCCCGCCACACACTACTAACACACTACGCACGCATAGTCGAGACAGTAGCCCTCTACGAGATACTCAAAGAAAAGCTGGCCAGCGAGGACTACTACACACCACCACACGCAAACCCACCAACACGCGGAGGAGGAGAAGGAGCCGGCATAGTAGAGGCACCACGCGGACTACTAATACACCACTACGCAGCAGACGAGGCAAGCCGCACAGTCTTCGTAAACATAATAACACCAACAGCAATCAACGCAGCAGCAATAGAGGCAGACCTACGCAACCACCTCGTAGGAAAAACACTAACCGAGCTCGGAGACAAGCTCTACGCAGAAGTAGCAGCAATAGTCCGGGCATACGACCCCTGCATGTCATGCTCAACCCACACAGCACTACAACCAGCACCAATAACAATACGCATAGTCGACGCAAACACCCCCATCAAACTACCCCTAAAACCACCCAGGAGGAGGTGAACACCATGCCCGTAAAACCCCCAACAATAATCATAGACTATGACCGCTGCAAGAAATGCCTAAACTGCATAAGAGCGTGCACAGCCTTCGAAGGAGTATACGAGAAAGGAGAAGACGGCTACCCCAAGGTAGTAAGACCCGAATACTGCGTAGAATGCCTCATCTGCCACCTAGTATGCCCATCAAACGCGATCACACACAAGAACTACAGGGAGACACTAGTCCTCGACCTAAGCGGCCTACCAATAGAAAGATACAAACACATAGTCTAGCCCAATCGCAGAACCCTCCCGAGACTACGTCTTTTTACTTCCTGCGTGATGCCAGGGAAGCCTCTCCCACACATGAGATGTTTGCCGCTGCGAGTTAGCACGAGAAGAAGGCACAGCCTAGAAAAATGAAGGGGGTTCAAGAGGAGCTTAGCCGTGCCAGTTATGCCCGTGGTGGCCTGGGCCTGCCGGGTATGCCGGCGGGTATGGATATGGGTATGGATATCCCGCGTTCTGGCATGCACAGTGGCAGTGGTGGTGGCAGCAGTGGTGGCCCCAGCCTGCATGCATCCATGGCATCGGCATGCCGGTTGATCCTGGCGGCACCTGGTTGCAGCATGGTGGCTGCGTGGGTGGCTGCTGGTAGGGCATCGGGGGCTGTGCTGGTATCTGTGGGGGCTGTGTCTGGCGGTACATCATTGGATGGGTGTATGTTTTCCCGTTCGCGGTGAGCTCTAGTGCTATGATCATTGTCGTGTTCGTGTACCATTGTATGTGGGTGTAGCCCTTGACGGTGATCTTGGTGTTTGACGGTATGTTTGCTATGATTGTTGCTGCTGGGACTAGCTTGCCGTCGGATACCATGTACTGAGGGAGTACGACCAGGTACTTTGCACCATTAGCCTCTATTTCAAGGACTCTCGGCGGCATCTTCTTCGTCACTACGCCGGTTACCGTTATGGGCTTCTGTGTGAACGGGGGCTGCCTGCCCTGCGGGGCGTAGGGCGGCATTTGCTGGCTGTTCCAGGGCATTGCCGCGGGGTGTGTTGCGGCTATCGCGACGCCTATTATCATTAGGACTGCTAGGCTGACTCCTACAGCCAGGAGTATCGTCCTCGAGGTCTTCATATTGCTGGCACCGTGTTTGACGTGTAGTGTATGGCTTTATAGGGCATGCTCATGAGGAGTACTCACTTCATGAGCGCAAAACTCATAACCGGTAGGAATGCCGGCCGCAGCCATCCACGGCTCGGACGCTATCACCAAGACAGACTTCATAGTCTTAAACGCCTCCACATTTCTAGCACTACAGTGGCTATGAGCAGTGCGGGAACAATCTGGCCATAAGTATAGGCTGCTGCCATGGCTCGTGATCTACGAGGCTGAGTCACTGCTCGTAATGCTTACAGCCGGGCTACTGGAGCTCCTCTTCGGCCACCCACACCCTGTCGGATCGATAGCATTCATACTCAGCCGCAGCCCCGTCGAGGCCGCCCTGAGTATATGGTTGAGCAACCTCTCCTCGTTCTTCCTGGGGGGTGTTCTTGTAGTTGTTAGCCCGTTCCTCGGAGCCCTATCGGTAGCCGCTGTCTCGGCCTCGCAGGCTGATCTGCTTGCATCCCTGCTCGCAGGCCATTGCCCACCAGCACACTTCGCCTACGGCATTGCCGAGACACAGGCATACATACTCTTATGGACCGCGTCGCTAGGGATATACTTTGAGCAGAAGTCATGCAGAGACCTTGAATGCAGATGGAGAGCGACAACCAGGTACCTTGCAAGGATACTGCCGATAGCCACGCTATGCTTCCTCGCCCTCTCGGTAGTAGAGGTCGCCGAGGTGCATGTCTATGGTTAGATCCTCAACCCTTCGCAGACTAATCGTCGGAGGAAGCCTCACAGCAGCCACCATAGCCTCAATACTCACACCCGGCTCCATACATATTGCCAGCCTATACGGCCACGTACTCGAGGCCTGCAGCACCGCAGTACTCTTCACCTCCACCTCCCTGGCACTAGCAATCCACAGATCCTACCCCAAGAAGCACGACAAGCCAAGCGACTTCGAAAAACTATTCACAAGAGGCCCCTACAAGGCTTGTAGACACCCCTTCTACCTCCTCCTCATAATCGCCACGTTTTCCCTCCCATTAGCAATGCTCAGCCTCTGGGGGCTAGCAATAGCAGCACTATCAACACCACTATGGATACTCCTAATGAGGCTCGAGGAGAGGGAGCTCATAGCCTACTGGGGAAAGAAATACATAGACTACATGAAGAACACACCAATGCTAATACCAATACCCAGGCCAAGGAGGAGACAACCAGAGAAACAACGAGTCGAAAACACAAACTCTACTAGGAAGGACAGCCCAAAAACCTAATAACACAATTACCGCCAAAAACCAAGAACCCTCCAAACCACATGGAAAGCAGCCACTACGACAGCCTTGAATTCCCCGCGGACTGCAGTCGAGACTCGAACAAGGGCAATGGTTCTAGCACCCCTTGAGCCCAAAACGGATCTACTACTTGCTGAATCTTGCTGATGAGCACGACACAAGAAACCTAGCCAAGCATACTAGACACTTGGCTATTGGTTGGTTATGGCAGATCTGTTGATTTGAACCCCAGAGCCTCCAGCCCCGGAGACCAGAGAGACTTGCAAAGAGGTGTTTCAGTGCCTAAGATTAATAGCGCTTAGTTTACCAGCACTTGACCTATTGGATAAACTATCTGGCCTATTTTTCAAGGCATGACTTTGCTGGGAACTTACCAGAAATATAGCCTTAAGGTGCCTTGAGGAACCTTCTTGAAGGAGGCTTAGCCAGCATATTTAGGCTGTGGGTTAACAGCATCAGCTGTAAAATACATGAGATTGTTGTGGTTGTTCGATCGTTATAAGGCAGCATGGATTAACGTGATACACTAGGTTAAGGAACTGGTAGCTGAAGGTAAGAAGTTGCCCCGGGAGGTTGTGGTTAAAGTTCGTGTGCCATCTCATTATGCTGATGATGTTGAGAGGGAAGTTAAGCTAGCTTATGCTATAGACCTCTTTGTCCGTGGGATTGTTAGTGTTGAACATGCAGCTGGCTTCAGAATATCCGACAAAGTAGTACGGGAAGTCCTAGAGAGATTAAAGTAGAAGCGCGGATGAGATCACTCTCTTCTAATAAGGATAGCTCTCCGATAGCCTAGTAGTTCGGGACAGCCAAGAAGTGCATGATGACAGTTATCATCGTGTGGCGGGCCCGCCGGGATTTGAACCCGGGACCTCCGGCTCCGGAGGCCGGCGCTCTAGTCCTGGCTGAGCTACGGGCCCAGCCGTGTT
>JAADEY010000033.1 GCA_013153145.1 Thermoproteota archaeon
CTTTTCCCTACGGTAGCCCGACCTTTCCTCCTCTTAGCCTCTAAAACTCCGTCTCTGACTGCACTTGTCAATAAATCGATATACCGCTTAGCATACTCCCTGGATTCTTCTATGTCTCCCCTCATGTATGCTTGGAGGAGTTTGCAGAGTGTTGTCGTGTTATAGGGTGCTGAGTTACATAGGCTGAGTATCTGCTTGACATGCGCTCTGACATGTTCGTCGATGGGACTGGCAGTTTCGCTTAGCACCCCTGCTCCCTCCAGTAGGCATGGGCTGGCCTTCTTGCGGGCTAGGGGTATGCCTGTAAGGGTTGTACGCATGGGGGAATACATAGTTATTGTGACCGGGCAGGGGAGGGCATTCATACCCAGAGAGTACGAGGAGCTCGCCAAGGAGATTGCCAGGGAGCTGGAGAGGTCTAGCGGCTCCTCGGGGGATGCTTGAGCCTAGCACCTCTCGAGGAGAACCTCAATGCCCTTGACGAGCCTCTCGACTTGTTTTAGTGCTTCTTCCACGTCTCTTCTTGTGCACCATCCCTCGTAGAAGCATGTGTGCATCCCGTTTGCAGCCATCCAGGCATCGTATACCCATTCTCCGAGCTCGTCTCTTAGCCTGTCCTTGTACTGCCATAGCTCCTTGTGGCTGGTTAGTCGTTTTCCTTCTTTCCAGTAGGCGTATGCCTTGACTGCTAGTGCTGCTGCACCCCATAACTTTTCTGCTGCTTGTCTCGGGTCTCCTTTCTCTAGCTCTTTCACTGCTTCTTGGAGGAGTCCATGTGCTTCCTTGATGTATTGTTTTGCTCGTGTCTTTGGGTGTAGGGTCTGGTTTATGGTTTCTGGTTGGTGGTTGTTGTGTGTCATGGGGGGTCCTCCTCTGTCCTGGTGGGGGTTTCCTTGCCCTTGTGTTGGGTTTGTTTTCTTGGTGATTTGGGGTCGGGTTATTGTCTGGTGTCTGGGTTGGAGGTGTTTTCTTGGGGTGTGTGCTGGGTTTGCCGGAGCGTATCAGGTTTGGTCCTGCTGGTAAGCCTGTTGATTTGAAGAGTGGTGATTATGTTAGGGCTATTGAGTATGTTGCTGGTGAGGGTCTTGATGCTTTGGAGTATGAGGCTGTTAGGGGTGTGAGGGTTAGTGAGAAGAAGGCTTTGGAGATTCGTCGTGCTGCTGAGGAGTATGGTGTGTTGTTGTCTCTTCATGCTCCGTATTATATCAATCTTGCTGGTAGGGAGGATGTTGTGAGGAGGAGTGTTGAGAGGTTGAAGGCTGCTGTTCGTGCTGCTTGGCTTATGGGTGCTTATGTTGTTGTGTTTCATCCTGGTTATTATCGTGGTAATCCTTCTAAGCGTCATGCTTTGGAGAAGGTTGTGGCTGCTTTGGGTGAGGTTGTTGAGTGGATGAAGGCTGAGGGGATTAGGGGTGTTTGGTTGTCTCCGGAGACTACTGGTAAGGTTAGCCAGGTTGGTGATGTTGATGAGGTTGTTGAGATTTGTAGTAGGGTTGAGTTGTGTAGGCCTACTGTTGACTGGGCTCATCTGCATGCCCGGTATAAGGGTGCGTATATAGTGTCTAAGGATCATGTCTTGGAGGTTATTGATAGGATTGAGAAGGGTCTTGGTAGGTGGGCTTTGGATCCGCTGCATACCCACTTCTCTAGGATTAGGTATGGTAGTGGTGGGGAGGTTGAGCATCATACCTTGGCTGAGGAGTCTTATGGGCCGGAGTTCCGGCATGTGTGTGAGGCTTACAGGGAGGTTGGTTTGAGGGCTACTGTTATCTCTGAGAGCCCGTTGCTTGATAAGGACGCGTTGGTTATGAAGAGGATTTGTTGTGAGGAGGTCGGGTATTGTTAGTGCTGGGTTCTCCTCTCTATCTCGCTCCATGGTATTGGGCCTTGGCGGACTAGCCTGGGGGGTTTTGTTGTCATGTCTATTATTGTTGATGGCCTGCCTAGGGGTGTTGGGCCGGCGTCTACTGCTGCCTCTATTCCCCGGCCCTCTAGCTGTCTTAGTGCCTCCTCTAGTGTTCTTGGCGGCTTCATGCCGGATATGTTTGCGCTCGTGCCTATGATTAGGCCTCCTGCTAGTCTTGCTAGTAGTCTTGCTACTGGGTGGCCCGGTATCCTTACTGCCACCCTGCCGGTGCATGCTGTTACGGTGTGTGGTAGTGCTGGTTTTGCCTCGAGGATTATTGTTAGTGGGCCTGGCCAGTACTCCTCCGCCAGCCTCCTGGCCTCCGGTGTCAGCCTCGCTATCCTCTCAACGTCCTGGAGGCTTGCCGCTAGTACTGGGAGGGGCTTGTTGCGGGGCCTCTGCTTGGCCTCGTAGACCCTCTCCACCGCCTCCTCTAGGAGGGGGTTTGTCCCTAGGCCGTAGACGGTCTCGGTGGGGTAGACTACGAGGCCTCCCCGTGCAGCCACCCTGGCCACGGGCTTCAGCTTCTCGGGGTCTGGGCGCCGTGGGTCGAGCCTCACGATGATCATGGATTCCTCTCCCCCAGGGGGCTTTATGGTAGTGTGGCGGCGAGTATTGCTGCTGCGGCTGCTTCTAGGAGTGTCCAGCGCCAGTCCCTCTCCAGCCTCACCCTCCTCGTTCTCGGGGCGCGGTACTTGGCTGCCTCGATCACCCCCTCTGCTTCTTCTAGGACTGCTGCTGTTGCTGCTGCTAGTGCTGAGTGTATTGGTGGGTTCTTTGTCGAGGCTGTCTCTATGGCTTCCCTGAACGTGTTTAGGCCGTGTGGTAGGAGGCGGTAGGCTGCTAGTATTGCTGCCGCCCTGCCTGGGCTGGTTAGCCTCGCCGCCGCGTTGTAGGCGTCCATGGGGTTTATGGTTGCGGCTGGGTATGCTATTGCTAGGCCTGCGGCGTGGTACCTCAGCATTATCTCTAGGGCCTGGGTCGGCGTTATGGGTGAGACTCCGAGGATGCTTAGTGCTAGGCTTGAGGCCGCGGCCCATGCTGCTGGTAGGAGGAGTAGTGCTTCTAGGCTGAGGGCCCAGCCGGGGTCTCCGGAGAGTGCTAGTAGTACTGCTATGACTGCCTCGACTATTGCCGCGCCCTTGGCGGCGTGTAGGTAGACTAGGGCTATGCCTAGGGGTGCTATGAGGAGCTTTGCGGCTGGGTGGCTCCTCCTGAACCCCGTCCAGCCTGCCTCGAAGAAGCCTCTCACTGAGAGGCCTACGAGTATGCTTATCAGCCTGCCGAGCCTCCTCAAGGCAGCCTCGCCACCACTCCCCCTTCAAGCCTGTACCTGGTGGTTGCTGTTGATGCTGCCCTCTCGTCGTGGGTGGCCATTATTATGGCTGCTCCGCTGGAGGCTGCCTCCTCGAGTAGGCTGAGCACCTGGTTGGAGGCCCATGGGTCTAGGCCGGCTGTGGGCTCGTCGACCGCGACTACGCGGTATCCATGTGTTATGGCTGAGGCTATGGCCGCCCTCCTCCTCTCCCCGGTGCTGAGCCAGGCCAGCGGCCTATCCCTAAGCCTCCAGAGCCCGAGCCTCCTCAAGACCTCCTCGGCGTAGGCCTCGTCAACCCCTCCCCATGTAGCCTCCTCGTAGACGGTGGCCCCGGTGTAGTAGAGGAGGGGGTTCTCGGGTATGTATGTCGCCGGGGCGGCTGCGACGACCCTTCCCCGGGTGGGCCGGTAGACGCCTGCAAGTATCTTTAGGAGGGTTGTCTTCCCGGAGCCGTTCGGCCCCGTGACCGCAGCAACCTCTCCGGCGTAAACCTCCATGCATACACCCCTCAACACCCACGTGGAGCCCGGGTACCGGTGCCAGACACCCCTAGCGGACACCAGTACACTCCCCATCCCCCTCCCCCGTGGTCTGGGCGGTGGCGGCGGCTGGGGGTAGTGGGCTATGCATTCCTCGTAGCTGCCGCTGCAGAGGGGCCTCCCCTCCTCGAGCACCACCGCCTTCGACGCCGTGCCCCTCCAGGCGTGGGGGTCGTGGTCTACTATGAGGGCTGCTCCCCCCTCCCGGAGCATCTCCTCGACTAGTAGGCGTAGCTCCCGCCTCGCGTCCGCGTCGAGGTATACGCCTGGCTCGTCGAGCACCGCTATGGATGCCCCGTGTAGTGCTGAGCGTAGGGCGAGCCTCTGCTTCCACCCGGCGCTCAGCCAGTGGACGGGCTTGTCTAGTACCTCCTCGAAGCCGTTGAGAGGTGCCCCTGAGAGCTCGAGGTCGTAGCGGGGTGTCGGGCCGAGTATGGCCCTCCAGGGCTCCTGGGGGAGGTAGCCGGCCGGCGCGTTCACCTCCACGCTGCCCTCGAGGGTGACGCCGGGTAGGCCTAGGAGGCCGCGGAGGAGCGTCGTCTTCCCGGAGCCGCTCCTACCGGCGACCACCAGGGCCTCTCCGGGCCACAGCTCGAGCTCGACGCCCTCGACGCAGAAGCCGCTCGGCCTGCAGGCCCTCCTAACCCTTGCCCTTAGCAGTGGCTCACCCCTGCCCGGCCGCCTCAAGGGTGTAGCCTGCCCTCCTCAGCCAGGCTGCTAGGGGTACTCCGACGGCCGCGCCGACGACCGCCTGCCCCATGTTCACCGGCACCTCTGCGAGGGCGTGTATCGGCGGCCTGCCGGTGAGGGGGTTTGAGATGAAGTACTCGTAGAGGAAGTAGCCGGTGACCATCACCATGCCCGCTATGAGCACTGCGGCCACCTCGCCGGCGTAGACGCTCCTAGACACAGCGGCCGCGACGGCCACCGCAACCACCCCTCCCACGAGGAGCCAGAAGGGCCACGGGAGGTGTATCTCCACGCTGGCCCAGGCTGTGCCGAAGTAGCCGGTGCCGGAGAGGTATATCACGCCGAAGCTCGCCACGAGGCCGCCGACGACGAGCCCCGCTATACCCGCCGCCACGGGGCCCCTAAGCCTCCTAAGCCTCCTTGAGAGGACTGCCGCCACGTACCCCTCACACGCCTTTATCACGAGGGTCCCTGGCGCGAATATAGCGTAGCCCGTGGTGAGGTCGGCCAGCGCAGACCCCACGCCGGCAGCTATAGCCGCCACGCCCGGCGTCGCGGTAAGGGCAGCCGCGTAGATGGCCGCCTCCCCGAGGTTGAAGTAGCCGCCGGTCGCGGGCTGGTAGAGCTGTATAGCCACGGTAGCAGCGTATATGGCTATAAGGAAGCCGACCGTGTACGCTACCTTCCTGACCATGGACTCCAGCGGCATCCAGCAGCCCTGCACTCCAGGCCCACTAGCCGTGCAAGGGTTAAGGCATTGACCCGGCTCCCCGGTGCCGATCCATCTACCGGGTGCTCCCGTTTCATGTAGGCCTGCGCCTAGTATGCGTCCCCGAGGAGCCACTCGTTGCCCAGGAAGACCCTGCGGAGCCCGGCCCTCCTCGCAGCCTCGATGCAGCTGGCGGCGTGCCTCCTGCTCGTCGTGGGGAGGTCCCTCATCAGGTGCTGGGGGTGGAAGGCTAGGAGGACTAGGGGTATATCCCTATCCATGCCGGCGAGGTACTCGGCGACGCCGTAGACCTCCTCCTCGTCGACGTAGCCTGGGACCAGCAGCATGCTCACGACTAGGAGTGGTGGGCTCCTCCTCCCGGAGGAGTGCCACATGTCGACTATCAACGCCGTGTTCCTCTTCAACGCCCGGGTGGCGGCCTCGCCGTCGACGCCGGTGAGCACGCTGTATATCTCTGGGCTCCAGGCCTTCCAGTCAACCTTCACTATCCCCCCGGACTCTAGGCTGAGCCTCGCAGCCTCCCTCATGAGGGGCTCTGAGGCCAGCCCGTTCGTCTCCCAGCATATCCTCTTAGGGGCCGCGGCCTCCTCGAGTATCCTCCTCGAGGCCCTCAGAAGGAGGGGCATGTGGGGGGTGGGGTCGCCGCCGAAGAAGCAGATGCAGGTGACCCTCGGGTCCATGGCTGCCTCGACGAGCTCGTCCACGCCGTGTATATACTCCCTCGGGGGGCCGAGCGCTAGGAGGGTCTTGTGCTCTATGTTCTGGCAGAAGAGGCAGTCGAGGTTGCAGCCGAGCATGAAGACTGCGAGGTTGTAGTAGCCCCTCTCAACCCCCCTCGTAAAGGTGTACTCCGGGTACCCCTCACTGGTCGCTGCCGGGCAGACGGGTGTCGCGACGCAGTTCGTGGGGTGTGGGTCGAGGTACCAGGTGCACATGAGGCCCCTGGTCCTCGGGGCCAGCCCCCCGCCTCTCCCGGAGAACCATACGCCGCAGAAGCCCGGCGCCCCCCTTCCAGGCCTACACCTGTTCACGCATATCCTGCACTCTGCTGGCCCTGCCCGTGGAGGGGCTGGTGGCAGGCCTAGCCTCAGCCTCCAGCTCCTCTCCGGCCCTCTGGCCCTCCCGCTCCTCACGCAGTCAGCGCATGCACCGATGACCCTGGAGACCACGGCCTCCCTGCCGCATATGGGGCAGCGTCTTAGCATTACCTACCTATCCCCCTTGTAGCGTTCTCTATGAGGCCGTAGACGGTCTTGTTGAGCATCTCGGATATCTTTGCCACGGTGTGTGGGTTGAGGGCGCCGAGCATAACTAGCGCGAAGACGCTCCACCCGATTATGAGGGCTATGAGGATTATCTTGTCGAATCTCTTGAAGAGCTTGAAGAGTATATAGAACACCGTGAGGTTCACTAGGAGGTTGAAGGCCGAGCCGAGGGCCTCGACTGTCTTCTCGGCCTGCGGGAACCTCGAGAGGTACTCTGAGAGGAGGTTGTGGAGGAGGCAGCTCCCCCAGTTGTAGAGCTTGAGGAGCGTGGCTAGTATGAGTGCGAACACGTCCCCCGACGCGGCCGTCAAGGCTTTGGGCCCCGTCCACGCCCAGGGCTATGCCTCTAGTATGTACTCGGCGTTATTCACGGCTATGTCTATCCTGGTGTCCCCGTCAACCCTCCCCCGGAGGTACTCGACGAACTTTGCCGCGACCTCGGCGTCGCTGTGCACGACTATTATCCTTGAGGGCTTGAGCCTCCTAGCCATCTCGGCGAGGCCGTACATGTCGGCGTGGCTGCTTAGGTCTAGCCACTCCAGCCTTGCCTTCAGCATCTCCTCGCTGCCCGGTATCTTGCCCTCCTCCAGGAGCCTCCTGCCCGGCGAGCCCTCCGCCTGGTATGATACGAGTATGACTGCGTTCTTCTTCTTGCCCCCTATCTTCTTCACGTAGTATAGGCTCGGGCCCCCCTTCAGCATGCCAGCCGATGCTATGATGACTCCCGGCCTCCTCCACACCCTGCTCCTATCCCTCCAGCCCCTGACGAAGAGGTAGTCGTTGTAGGCCCTCTCGAGGAGGTGCGGGTTGTTGATATACCTCCTGTTCTCGAGCATTATCTCTGTGGTCTTCCTTATCATGCCGTCGACCGCCACTGGGACGTCCACCCCGTACTCCTCGAGTATCATCATGACCTCCTGGCCCCTCGCTATACTGAAGGCTGGTATGAGCACTGTGCCCCCCTGCTCGACGACCTCCTCCACTATGGATACCAGCTTCGCCTCGGAGACCCTCCTAGGGGGGTGTGTTGAGGCGCCGTAGGTGGCCTCCATTATGAGTACGTCGACGCCCCCTATGGAGTCTATGTCCATCCCCTTCATGAGCTTTGTCTCGACGGTGTTGACGTCGCCGGTGAAGCCTATCCTGAGCCCATCGGCCTCTATGAGGGTGAAGACGCTGCCCGGTATGTGGCCGGAGTTGTAGAAGCGGAGGGTGAAGCCTGCCGCCTCGACCTCGTCGCCGTAGTCTATGGTTCTAGTGGCGGCTACAGCCTTGTCTACCTCGCCTGCCTCGTATGGGGAGTAGTAGCCGTTTATCTTGAGGAAGTCTGCCCACATCAGCCTCGCCATCTCGAGGGTGGGCCTCGTCGCGTATATCGCCGGGTTGCCGGAGATGTAGTACATCGGCGCCGTGCCTATATGGTCTAGGTGGGCGTGGCTGAGCACTATGGCCTCCACGTACTTCGGCGGATAGGTGTTCGCGAAGACGGGGTTATCGTTCTCGTCGAAGTTCACCCCGGCGTCGAGTATAACAGCCCTCCTCGAGTCGCTGTACCTCAGCAGCACCGATAGGCGGCCCACCTCGCCGCCCCCGCCGAGCACCTTCACCAGAACCCTGCGGTCAGCCATGCCCTACACACCTTCAGTACACCGGCTTGAGCGTGTCTGCTTGGAGCCTTTCCCGGGCTTCCTGGCCTCCTAGCCTCGGCTTAGGAGGCTAATATTTTAGCCGGGCCCCTGCCTGGAGGCTGGGTAGTGGTGTAGGCCGTGTTCAGGATGGATCCTACTACTCTCGTGAAGCAGTTGAAGAGGCTGGGTATAAACGTCGACGTGGAGGCGATAGACGCTGACAGGGTGATCATAGAGGAGGTGGGCGGGGGCAGGATAGTCATAGAGAACCCGGAGACAACCATGATAATAAGGATGCCTGGTGGCAAGTCCCTGCTCCAGGTGATGGGTAGGCCCAGGAGGGTTGAGGCCGAGGCGGAGCAGGCGCCGGCCTTCACGGAGGAGGATGTACGCCTCGTCGCGGAGCAGGCGGGTGTGAGCCTGGAGGAGGCTAGGAAGGCCCTCGAGGAGACGGGCGGCGACATAGCGGAGGCTATTATCAGGCTGCAGGAGGCGAAGCAGGGCTAGGCCCTCCTCGCAAGCCCCCTCAAGCCCTCCACGAGCTCCTCGACGCTCCTCGCAGTCGAGAGTATCAATGGAACCCTCTCAGCCTCCGCTATCAGCACCGCGAGGTAGTCCACCCTCCTCGGGCCATGGATGACGACGACGGCCGGCTTTATCGGCGCAACCCTCACCGCTATCATGGGCGACCTCCCGGTAGTGACGCGTGTGAATACGAGGGCCCTCTGGGACGTCGAGCCCATAACGTATATGAACTCGTTGCCGCTCAGCGAGAGTATGGCTGCTATGCTGTCGAGGACAGTGTAGCCGTATATCTTCTCCTCGAGGGCGAACGATGTGAGGGGTATGCCCCTCACGGCGAGTAGGAGCTCGTCGAAGCCTATCCCGCCCTCAAGCTCCCTCATGTCGACGACTGCGTGGAGGTGCTGGAGCTGGAACATCTTCACAAGCTTCTTTATCGTCGGCCACCCCTTCTTCTCGTCAATCTCCACGAGCGCCTCGACAAACCTCTTCACGAAGGCTGCGCCGGGAGTCCTCCTACCCTTCTCGTAGTCGCTTATCACGCTCGGAGACACACCCATCCTCCTGGCAACCTCTATCTGGCTGGCGTGGAAGAACTCCCTCCACTTCCTCAGAGCCCTCCCAGCCCTCTCAGCCATCACGATGTCGCCCGCAATCCTCTTGGTCACCGCGTCGAGTATCACGTAGGGTATCTCGAGGCTCCACCACTCCTCAGCCATAGAGTCCCACACCACCCTCCAGGGACGCCCCTAGACTGGGATGGAAAGACTTAAATCGCGCGTGGGCTAAGCGTGTCCCAACAGCACCGCGGGGTGGTGAGGCATTATCAGGGGAGGGCTACGCCTGGTTAGAGGTGGTGGAAGAGGGGAGGAGGGGCGTTGCGTTTTGCGTCCAGAAGCTCGCAGACAATAGCGACATGACCAGCTCGGAGCACGCAGCCCTCCTCGTCGCGAGCGGCGTGGTACGCGTAGAGGCGGGCGACGGCAAAACCCTCGACGCAGGCCCCGGCAACCTCATACCCCTAAGACCCGGGCTCCGCGTAAAACCCCTCTACGGCCCCGCCGCAGTAATCCTCGTCAAGGGCTGCGCCCCGAGCCAGCCCCTCACCAGGGGCTTCGGCGTAAAATGCAGGGGCACCAGGGTCTACGACCTAACGGAGGAGGCTGAGGCCAGGATACCAGGCGGCACCCTGATAGTAGCCCTCCGCAGAACCATAGTGAAGAGCGGCGGGGCCGAGTACGTCCTGGAGCCCGGAGAGATACACGAGTGCAGGGAGGACTGCATAGCGGCTAGCCAGGGCAGACTCCACATAGTAGTCATAGAGCCGGCCGCGTGTAGGACACCCCATCCATAGACCCCTCCCAGACAAATACAACAGTTTTTAAGCATCCCACAACACCCAACCATATAAACGGGTAGGGAGGAGCCTTGCCCCTTCTACGCAGGAGACGCAGGATAGGCCTACGCGCAGCAGACCTCATGACAACCCCACCCGTAACCATAGGCTTGAACGAGCCCATAGAAGAAGCGGCGAAGAAGATGTACGAGAACCGCATCGGGAGCCTCCTAGTAGTAGACGAGCACGGCAAACTAGCAGGAATAGTCACAGAGAGGGACATAATCTACGCGGTGGCACGCAACAAGGTAGGGAAGAAGCTCCCAGTCTGGGAGATAATGACCGAGAACCCCGTAACAGTAAACCCAGACACACCACTCATAGAAGCAGTAGAGAAGATGAGGGAGGCAAACATAAGACACCTACCAGTCGTAGACGAGGAAGGAAAGCCAGTAGGCATGCTCTCACTGAGAGACATACTAGACTACCTAATGACAATACTACACCTCTTCCTACACGAGAAGCCACCAGTCTAAACGAATAAAACCCCTACACCCCACTACACCAACACACGAAGCCCCCACGGAGAGAGGGGGCACGTGCCGGGGTCGCCTAGCCTGGTAGGGCGCCGGCCTGCTAAGCCGGTGGGGGTTCACCCCGCGCGGGTTCAAATCCCGCCCCCGGCGCCAATCCCCCTAACCCCACACGGCCCGGATTCACACCCATTCTACCCCCAGGAACACCCTGCGTAGACGTGGCAGCGTAGACGATAAAACACAATTAACTCGTGGACAAGTATCCGTAGACGAGGGAGGGGCGCGTGAGCACAGCTGTTCTAAGTATACGTGTTCCGAGGAAGCTCAAGGAGGAGATGGAGGCGCTCAAGAACCATGTTGACTGGAGGAGGGAGATAACTGCATTCCTGGAGCAGCGCGTGAAGTACTACAAGAAACGCCTAGCCCTTCAAAAGATACATGAGGTGCTAGAGAAGCATCCAGAACTGCCACGGGGTTCAGCGGCTTCAGCGCTGAGGAGGGATCGTGATAGTCATTGATGCCTCGGCGGTGGCGAAGTACCTGCTCCGTGAGCAGGGCTGGGGCGAGGTGGAGAGGTACCTGGTGGAGGACGATGTAGTCTCCCTGGACCTTATGCTTAAGGAGGTCCTCAACACTATATGGAAGCACGCCGTAATACTCGGGACGATAACCAGGAGCCTTGCGGAGGAGAAGAAGCAGATACTATACAGCCTCGTGGAGGACGGCATCATACTCGTCGAGAGGGAGGAGAAGTACCTCGACAAGGCATTCAGCATAGCGCTCAAGAACAGGGTAACCATCTACGACGCACTATACATAGCGCAGGCACTAGAGCATAGAGCGACGCTACTAACAAGCGACAAGAAACAACTAGAAACAGCACAGAAGCTAGGCGCACCTGCGGTCTACGTGCCATAAAGGGGAGCCAAGCACATGGAACCACCAGCGTGGCAGGGCCCGGCCGAGAAACACCATGACGGGGAACGGCGGGCAACAAGCCCTCACGACTGAGGAGGGGCATCGAGCCCCTCCCTGGAACAGCGATAAACACTACCACTGCATAGGAGTCTATGGGCTGGGTGGGGTTGGCCAGCATCCCCAGAGTTGTTCTAGAGATCGCACGCCGTGAGGCTGATAGGCTAGGCATGTCGCTGGAGGAGTACCTCGTCGAGACGATCACCAGGAGCCTTGACCCGCGGGAGAGGGCCCGAGAGTACCTCAGGGCTGCTAGGGAGCTGCTTGAGCAAGCCGAGACCGAGCTTGGAAGGGGAGACGTGAGACAGGCAGCCGAGAAGCTATGGGGCGCGGCGGCACTAGCGGTGAAGGCACACGCCCTGGCCAGGAGGGGTAGGAGGCTCTCAAGCCACGGAGAGCTGTGGATGTATGAGAGGGAGCTGGAGGAAGAGCTCGGAGAATGGGTATACGATGCCTGGATGGCTGCAAACGGGATGCACACATGCTTCTACG
>JAADEY010000015.1 GCA_013153145.1 Thermoproteota archaeon
CTCGCCCTCCTCCATCGTGATCGATCCCGTCGGGGGCTACGACGCCTACGATGAGGCTAAGATGCTGAGGCTCGTCAAGCCATACACGTACCTCAAGGGCGACACTACCTATACGCTCACTGACACGCTGTGCTGGAGATGCAGGAACCCTATCGTCTCGAGGAAGCCGTGGGGGGTCGTGGTGAGGGCTGAGGCCCATAGGCATGGCGCGAGGTGCGGCTCCTGCGGGGCCGTGAACCCGGGTGTGCTGCTGGCGCGTAGGAGGGGGAGGAGGCCTCCAGCCAGGGAGTTGATGGTCTTGTAGACGTTTAGGAGATATACCCTGCAGCCGTATACATCGCCCTGGGCGGGGAGGGCTTGTCTACGGTCGTCCTATCCGTTAGGGTGCGGAGGGAGCTGAAGGAGGAGGCTGAGAGGCTCGGCATAGATATGAGGAGGGTTGTCGAGGAGGCCCTTAAGGAGGCCGTGGCGAGGGCGAGGAGGGAGAGGTTTAGGAGGCTCCTGGAGGAGGCGCTTAGGAGCATGGAGGTCACGCCGGAGGAGTGGGTGAGGGCCGTCGAGGAGGTAAGGGAGGAGGCCTAGGAGGGGTTGGCAAGGTACCTCCTGGACACCTCGGCCCTCTACCCCCTGCTCCTACGGCTCGGGGATAGGATCATAGACTACGCCCACCTACTGGCAGTCCTAGACCTCACACTCTACGAGGCCGGCAACACGGTTTGGAAGGAGCACCGCGCGGGTAGGGTGAGGAGGCTGGAGCCCGTCACGAGGCTGCTGGAGGAGTTCTTCTCCTCCGTCGAGATCATACGGATAGAGCCACGCGACATAACGGGCATAGCGAGGCTCGCGGTTGAGGAGGGGTTAACGTTCTACGATGCCTCCTACCTCTACACGGCAAGGATGAAGGGGCTCAGGCTCGTCACCGAGGACAAGGACTTGAAGCCCTACAGGGTCTCCATGGGCGTGGAGGAGTTCACCAGGCTAGTGGAGGAGGCCGAGCCAGGAGGCGAGCACCCCTAGCCCCGACCTCGCCATCGGCTCCACCGCCCTGCAGCCAAGCCTCTCCGCCAGGAGGAGGGCAGACCTGTATATCCCTCCCCTAAACATGCTCATCGGCACCGCGACGCAGCCATCCCCCGGGCCATGCTTCTCCGGGAGGCTCGGCTCCCCACCCGGCCTCTCAATACTGGCGAGGAAGACCCTAAGCCCCGCCGACTCCAACACACCCGCAACCCTCCCCAGATCCTCCAGCTGGAGGCTGGCCAGCCTCCTAGCCCTCATGTAGACGAGGTAGACGCTGCCCCCGAGGCCAGCAGCCTGCGAGTATATCCATGCAGCCGTGACACCCGGCGGCACCGTCTCCGGGCAGGCACCCAGGGCCCTGCAGAGGCTGAGCCAGTGCCCCCCACGGAGCTGCATTAAGAGGACAGCCCTGCCCCGCGGCCTAGCCGAGCCCCCCGCAACCTCCTCGAGCATCAATGACTCCACGGGCTCGCCGCGGATAGCCGATACGATTGAAGCCAGCCTCCCGACGAGAACCCTCTCACCCGCCTCGCCCGGCCTATGGTAGATCAGGCTGAGCAAGACCCTTCATGCACCGTTGCCTTGCAGGCCCCGTGGCTGCGTATTTGAAGGGTTCTCCCAGGGCATTACAGTATATACCAGTATGTATGCCATTCTACAACAATCCAGCACGTAAGTAGAAACATAAACTTGCAATTTTTATCCGCCCGGCTACTCATTTACATGATATGGAGGCGACGCTGCCATTTCAGGGAGAGGTGGCGAAGCCTTGCAACTACCAGACCTCTCGTCCATCATCCTCCTGACAATAAACCACCGCCACGCCCCCCTCGACGTCCTGAGACGCCTCGAGGACGCTGTGAGGGATGCATACGAGGAGCTATACTCCTACACCGACGAGATGATAGTCCTCGCGACGTGCAACCGGTTTGAGGTCTACGCGTACATCCCCTCGGGGAGGGAGTCCGAGTTCCTCGTAAAGTTCCACCGCTTCCTACGCCGCGTAGTAGGCCCCTCAGCAGACACAAGCTACGTCATCGTGAAGAGGGGGGTTGACGCTGTAAGACACCTCTTCCGCGTAGCCGCCGGCCTAGAATCCATGATCCTCGGGGAGAACGAGATACTCGGCCAGATACGCCGCGCCTACGAGTACGCCTCCAAGAACTCCTATGCCGGGAAGTACCTCTCACTACTCTTCACCAGGGCGCTAAAGGCCGGGAAGAGGGTTAGGAGCGAGACCAGGATAAGCGCTGGCAGCGTCGGCTTCCCAGGCGCGGCGGTCAAGCTGGCTGAGAGGCTCCTAGGGGGCCTCGACGGCAGGAGGATACTGGTCATCGGGGCCGGGGAGGCCGGCTGCATCATAGCTGAGAACATAAGGAAGAAGTACAGGGAGGCCGAGATACACATAGCGAACCGCACATACAGCAAGGCGGAGAAGCTCGCCAGGAGCGTCAAGGGGACGCCGCACCGCCTCGAGGAGATCCCATGCCTACTACCATCAATGGACGTGACCTTCATAGCAGTGTCGGCCCCCGAGCCGATAATAAGGAGGAGCATGGTCGAGGGGATTGGGGGGAGGCCGCTAATCATAGACATCTCCCTCAACCCCATGGTGGAGGACGAGGCACGGGGCCTGGTTGAGTACTATGGTTTCCAGGACGTGAAGAGGGTTGTAGACGAGCTCGTCGAGAAGAGGAAGGCGGAGGTGCCGAAGGCTGAGAGGATCGTGGAGGAGGAGGTCGAGAGGTTCAAGAATCTCTGGAACAAGAAGGCGGCGGACGAGGCAATAGCCGAGCTGATGAGGTATGTTGAGGCCGTGATAAGGGAGGAGGTGGAGGAGATAGCGAGCAGGTTCAGGGGGATGGGGGTGGACGGTGCAGCCGTAAACCTCGCCGAGGCATTCGCGCACAGCCTGGCAAAGAAGATACTACGCCCACTCATCCTCTACCTACACGACGCCGCACGCAACCACGAGTACAGCGTCCTAGAGGAGATAGCCGGCAGGTACACGAAGGAGCTGCTAACCAAGTATGCAGGGCGTAGGCCTTGACGCATAGCAGGGTTGTGGTCGCCTGCCCGGGCGGCAACCCCTGCAGGTACTGTGTCGACGGCGCAGTCATAGTGGATGCGGGGGGCGGTGGCAGGGGCTGCGGCTGCGACTACATACCCCTCGCCGAGAATCCCTTCAGGAGGCAGGTGGTCGTCGAGGCTGTCTACAGCGTCTCGGTTGCCGAAGAAATAGTTGTGACGGGGGAGTGCCGCTGGGCTGTACCCGTAACCCTGGCAGTCCTCGGCCTCCTCTACGGCGCAAGACTATACATTGACGGCAGCGTCTGCGGAAGCGTAGGGGAGCTACTCCTCTCCAAGTCTCGCCCTCTTACCGAGCTCCTCCATCCTGGCGAGGCCGGCGACCAGGGGTAGCTCGGCTCCAAGCGCCATCGGGTACACGACCATCAGCGTCTTCTCCTTAGCGACCTCGACGAGGGTCTGCAGCTCACGCAGCCTAAGAGCTATCGGGTGCTCGCGGTAGAGCTGGGCGGCCTCAACCATTATCTTCGCTGCCTGCCTCTCACCCTCAGCCTCGATCACCTTAGCCCTCCTCCACCTCTCCGCCTCAGCCTGCTTCGCCATCGCCCTCACAAGGTTCTCGGGGAGAACCACCTCCTTTATCGTGACTGCAGTGACCTTTATCCCCCACGGGTCTGTGAGCTCGTCAAGTATCCTCTGAACCTTCTTGTTCAGCTCCTCACGCTTAGTCAGTAGGTCGTCGAGCTCCACCTGGCCAAGCACATCCCTTAGCGTCGTCTGCGCAAGCATCGCTACAGCGTACTGGTAGTCCCTCACCGTGAGCACGGCCTTCAGGGGGTCAAACACCCTATAGTACACCACGGCGTCAACAGAGACCTCGACATTATCCTTCGTTATAACCCTCTGCTTCGGGACATCAATCACATGTATCCTGAGATCAACCATCCTCACACGGTCGACGAACGGCACTATGACTATGAGCCCGGGGCCCTTCGCCCCCACAACCCTGCCAAGCCTAAACACGACAGCCCTCTCATACTCCTTCACAATCCTCACACTGTACGCGAGTATTATCGCGAGGACTATCACTCCGAAGAGCAGGGACAACGCGGCGACGGGGCTCAGCATTCCAACCCCCTTCCACACGCATCCATACAAACACTCGGCCACCGGGAGCCTAATTAATTAAGGATAAACGCGGCAACACGCTTCAGAACACTCATGGGCGGCTGTGACGTAGTTACTAGGGGCCGACCCCTCTACGGGGGAGGGGGAGCGTTGCCGGAGCCGAGCCGCCCACGGCTGAGGTTCGTCAACGTCGAGGCAGTGTATAGCCTTGATAGGGGGTGTGTCGAGGTGGAGGAGCTGCTGGATGACATGCCGTGGAGGTTCTTCATGGCGTCAGCGCCGGTGCCGGGGGAGGGGGAGGTTAGGGTGGAGGTTATGCCGAAGAGGGTTAGGGCCTACGTGCTCGTGTCGAGGAGGAAGGGGTGGATAATAGCGGTCTCCCCCCAGAGGATAAGGCTCCGCGTCACTGGGGGCTCCTCCCACATCTATGTGCCCGGGAGGCCGATAGAGAGGTTTGAGGCAAAGCTACTCATACGCTACTACTCTGCATGCATGGAGGAGGAGGTGCCTAGGGCGTGAAGAAGCTCGCTGCACTGGCCGCCGTCATGGCGCTCATAGTCCTGGCAGCCGCCCCCCTCGCCGCGGCGTGGGGGCGGGAGTGTAGGGTGTTGTTCGTCATCTATGGAGACCCCCGCTGCCCCCACTGCAGGGCGACTAACCGTACGCTCAACATGTTGTTCCCGGGGTGCGTCGTCTTCCACGACATTTCCTCGAACTCGACCGCTAACAGGGTTTATACTGGGATGTGGAACGCCATCTTCGGCAACAGCTTCTACGCCGTGCCCCTGGTCGTGGTGAAGCTTAACGGTAAGCCGAAGGCCTTCGTCGTGGGGGAGAAGCCCGCCGAGTTCTGGCAGCAGCTTGCCCAGAGGATAGCCTCCAACCCGCCGAAGACCGCGCTGGTCTGCCTCGAGCCAAGCCTCAAGCACTGCATAGTGCTCTCCAAGGAGAAGTACCTCAACACGCTCAACGTTATAGCGAGGGGAGGGATAAAGATAACACTGATAGCATGCAAGGGCCTCCCAGACACAGTGATAAAGGCGATCTACGGCACCTCGTGCAGGGGCAGTATACCGGAGAGCCTTGTCCTCCAGGCGATACACGAGTTCAACGCCACAGTCAACACGACTGCCGGGTACAAGTACCTCTTCGTCTACGGCCTAATCCCGGTGCTCACGGTCATAAGCCCCGGGATACCGGGCATGATAGTGGTTAAGAACAAGACGATAAACGTCGAGAACCTAGTGGCAAGCATAACCGCGAAGATAGCGCTCCAGGGCCTCAAGACCCCCGTCGTGATATACATATTCATGAAGGGTAAAACACCCATGGTAGGACTGAAAGCAATACCCAGCAACGAGACACTCGCACACCTCCTATGGAGCTACGCGGAGAAGGCCAGGAGGAAGCCACTAGCAGTACTCATCCCCGCACTCCTCGGCCTAGCAGCACTAGACTCCATAAACCCATGCTTCCTAGCACTATACACAATGCTCATAGTAGCCGCCGCGGCGACGGGCGGCGCGATGGCTGCGGTCACGGCAGGCCTAGCAGTCACCCTCGGGGTCTATACAGGCTACTACCTCCTAGGACTCGGCATAGCACAGGCGTTGGAGGTCGTCGGCTGGCCGCTGAGACTACTCCTCGCAGCACTAATGATAATCCTCGGCGCGAGGAGCATCTACGAGGCATACAGGGAGAGGAAGAAGCGTAGACCGGTAGCCATGCAGCAGGAGGCCCAGCAGCCCCAGGCCGGCGGCGCCGAGCCAGCCCCCCAGCAGGCTGGGGTGGAGGCTGTGGAGGGTGAGTGTAGGATATGCCGCCTCATAGACATCAAGGGCTTGAAGGGGCCTCTAGCGCTCTACGGCTTCGGGCTCCTCGCAAGCTGGACCCTCCTACCATGCACCGCAGGCCCCTACGTGGCCGCCCTCGTACTACTAGAGGGTTACAGTCTTCCGGCGAAGCTCGCCCTCCTAGCACTATACAATGCAGTCTTCATAGCTCCACTGCTAGCAGTAATGGTGGCGTCGACAAAGATAGTTGAGAAGTATAGGAGGCTCGTACCCTACGCCGAGCTGGTGGCCGGGGTAGCGCTGATAATCCTAGGCGTTGTGGTGATACTGGAGCACTTCGGCATAATACCGGTAATCATCTAGCCCTCCCAGCAGCCCCGAACAAGCCTTTAACGCCGCCCAACAAGTCCTCCATAACCCTGTCAAGGTACTCGTCGTAGATCCTGGAGAGCTCCCTACGCGCATCCCCGGGGACTCCGTGACGCCACAACTGGTATCTGAAAGCAGCCCTCCACAGCCCAGCCCTAACGCGGGCCCCAACACTCACCGAGAGGAGGACATCCACTACAGCCACGCCAAGCCTGAGGAGGGATGCGGCGAGCGATAGTAAGCCCCTAGCCCTCTTCAAGGCCCTCCTCTCTCCCTGCAGGTGCTCAGCGTGTATAGTGGGCGCCTCCCCTCATCAACCCTGACGACGACGCCCTCCTCGACGAGCCTGCGTATCCTAGACCTCACAGTCGTCCGTGAGGCTGAGCCCCTCAGCGCCTTAACCCTCCTCGTTATCTCTGATATCGACATCGGCCTGCACTCGGCCAATGCCTCCACTATGCTCCTAGATATGGGGTCTAGCCTCGAGCCGCGGGTGGCCGCCACGATTCTCCTCGCAGCCTCTATAGCGTTGAGCGCAGGCATCGAGAAAGCCAGCGCCAGCCTCGCAGCTATCAATGCCTCCTCGCCGCCGGCCGCCCTCAGCATCTCCTCTATCCGCTCAAGCCTCTCAAGCACCCTCGATAACAGCTCCTCTATGGCCTCTATCCTCTCCTCAAGCCCCTCATAGTCCTCCTCACCAGGCAAGACACGACGCTCCCCACACTAGCCCTCAGTACCGCCCCTCCGCTCCCCACGCGCCACCCCCGCCGCGGAGCCAGCCTCCCGGCCAAGGCCGGTCCGGATCACGTTCAGCGTCTCACCTATCCTCGACACTATCTCGAGCTTCTTCTCGAGGAACTCCCTGGTCATCTTAAGGGCCTCCTCTGCAGGCACACCACTATCGACGAGACTCCTATAGAACTCGCCGACCTCGCGCCCAAGCCTCGAGCCGTCGAACGCCTCTCCGAGAAGCTCGATAAACTCCTTAACGACGTCCTTTATATCCTCCATGAACTCGGTTATAGCCCGGAAGACCTGCCTAAGATCCTCTATATCCTCATCCCTCGAGCGCGGCCTATACTCAGACACCCCAGGCCCACCAGGGAATACTCCAGGGCCTGGCCAATCCTATGCAGTTAACCCCATCGGGCGGGCCAGAAGACTGGCCAGGAAGGGGCGCCGCGGGGCTAGAGCTTCAACACGAGCACGTTCTTGCCCTTCGCGTAGGCCTCAACCTCCCTCCCGAGATAGACGGCCGCTAGAACCGGCGTAACACTAGCACCGAGCCTGGCCTCCACAAGCTCCTTCTTGGCCAAGAGGGCTCCGACGTCGCTATGCCTGGGCTTAACCTTCACCTCTACCAAGAAGACTCTCTCCTCCCCATCCCTCCTAGCCCTAACCAGCAGGTCTACGTCCTCGTCGTCAACCCTATAGTTCCTCTCAGCAGCCACAACCTCATAGCCCTCCCCGCGCAACACGTCAAGAGCAAGCCTCGAGAGCATTGCCTCAGCCACACCACCCACTGTCACCTCGACACGCCCAAGCCTGGACTTCAATCCAGAGACCTCCTCCTCAAGCCCATCCAGCCTATCCTCAATCCTATCCAGGCGGGCAGAGACCTCCTCAAGACGCGCCTCCAAACGCTCCTCCATAGACTGGAGCCTCTTCATCAACACCGTGAACAGCTCAGCTATGGTCTCTCCAAGTTCTCCCTGCTCTCTCAAGGCGGTGATCTCTCTGGCGAACTGCTGCTCAAAAGCCAATTCTCCGACACCCTGCCACTCAAGAGGACTCGTATAGGTGTCTCCCATAGTATTTTTCGCCCACATCATGCTGCATGGGAGAAGAAGCCCAAAGATACACCTAGCCTACACGTTCTAGGTAGATTGTCTCCTTGCCGTTCACAGTCTTTATCCTCGGCACCACGGTTATCGTGACCGGCTCGCCCCATGACGCCCTCGGCTCCTCTCCGTGGACGTAGATCCAGGCTGTCGAGTCTGCTATTATCCAGTCGCTCCTCGACACGGGCGGCGCGGTGACGGGAGGGGCTCTGGTGTTGTCGGGCGGCGTCCACCCCATGTATAGGGCTGTTATCCTCAATACCCTCCCCTCGTAGCGTGATGGATTCCTGATTATACTCTCTATGCTGGGGTCGGAGTTCCTGGCGGAGGCGGCCATGAGGAGCCTTGACTGCTTCACGTGGCCCCATGGATCCATCATGAGTATTATTAGGCTCCAGGTGTAGCCCAGCCTCCTCGGCATCTCCCTCCCAGCCTCAATCCTCAGCGGCCGGGGGAGCACCTGTATGCATGCAGTCCCCCTGGGCGGCGGCTCTACGCGCACCAGCAGTACAGTCTCATTACGGCCCTCGACCAACCTAGCGGTGATGTTTACGCATGGGTTGGGCGGCTGTATCTCAACGATTGCCGTGACGTTCATGCCGCTTACCTCGGCATCAACAAGCGAAGCCCTGACACCATCAAGGACTATGGGGGCCTTGTAGGCGTGGATGAGCGGCCTCCATATAGCTGCACGGCTCAGGGGTGCATGCACGACAACCATTACCGTGACTACTAGGACTAGGAGGAGTACGAGGAGTAGCTCGAGAGACCCTCTTACACGCGTCACGGCCAGACCATCTCCCCGGAATGGATGGGAGGGCTCAGCTCCAGTGTTCGTCTTCACTCCCCGCCCCCAAGCGCTTGGGGGCGGGGTCGCGCCCGCCACAGTCTTCATTGCCTCCCAGTCCTTGGTGGGTGGGAAGTTCTTTATCCCCCTTTTGTCGGTCTCTCTGCAATGTCGAATGGTGTTGCAGGTTGACGTATGGTTTACGTGACCTGGCGGGGATTATTGATAAGCTCCGGTCTAGGGGGTTTAAGGGCGTCGTCATCGGGAGCACTGTTATCCAGCTCTACCTCGGCTCTAAGAAGCTTGAGGATGACGTCGACTTCTTCGCCTTGGAGCCGAGCCCGTTGATAGAGGAGGACTTCTACCGCGGCATAGCCTCGGAGCATGGCTGGGGCTTCAGCTATACTGAGCTTGGGACGCCTAGGCTTATTGTTAGGCTCCCGCGCGGCGAGGTCGTCTTGGAGTTCTACGAGAATATACATGACTTCTACATACCGGAGGAGATGCTCCGGAGGGCGCCGGTTGAGCGTGTCCAGGGGGTTCCGGTCCAGCACCTCTTGAAGGAGGACTACGTCGTCCTGAAGGCTAAGGCTGGGAGGAACAAGGATATACAGGACTTGAGGAGGATATACAGCCTCTACAAGACGGGCCGCCTCAAGCTCGACGCGAGGCTGCTTAGGGAGGCGCTGCAGCTCCTGCCGGAGGACGACGCGAGGCTGGCGGCGAAGAGGCTTAAGTCGATAGGCTTCCCAGTCTAGGCCCGGAGATCTCAGGCTGGGAGGTGTACCGTGTCCTTGTTGTTTGAGGATGAGCTCCAAACCCTCCTAGACGCGTACCTCTCCTGGGAGAGGATGGCCAGGCAGGCCCTCGACCAGGCCAAGGAGGCCCCGGTACCGGAGGAGCTGGCCAAGGGGGTCACCAGGGTCGTCGTCTGCGGGATGGGGGGCTCGGGGATAGTCGGCGAGTACCTCGCAGCCCTCTCAAGCCTCCACGGCGGCGCACCCATAGTCACGGTTAGGGACGCCAGGCTCCCCATGTGGGTCGGCCCGGACACGCTCGTTGTCGCTGTGAGCTACTCCGGCAACACCCTCGAGACCGTCAAGTGCTTCGAGGAGGCGGTTGAGAGGAAGGCCAAGATACTCGTCGTCGCCGGGGGTGGAAGGCTGGAGAGCCTAGCCGCCAAGCAGGGCGCTGCCTTCGTGAGGGCTGTACGCGGCCCCGCCGCGAGGGCCAGCTTCCCAGGCCTCTTCTACCCAGCCCTGGCAGCCCTCTCAAGACTAGGCCTCGTCAAGGTCAGCGACAGCCTCCTCGAGGAGGGGGTTGCAGCCCTCAGGCCGGGCAGGAGGGTTAGGGAGGCTGCAGGCATGGTGGCGGAGGCCGCCAGGGACAGGCTACCGGTCATCGTGGGCTGCAGCCTCTACCAGGGCCTCGTGCACAGGTTCTGCTACGAGCTGGCCGAGAACGCCAAGCACTTCGCCTCCCCATGGATACTCCCAGAGGCATTCCACAACCTCGTCGAGACGAGGGCCCCGGAGGGGGCCGTCCTAGTCCTCCTCGACACGGGCGGGGAGTGCAGCAAGCTCCTCCGCTTCCTCGCCGACAGGTATAGGTGTGATGGGGTTGTCAGGGTTAGGCTTGAGCAGGGCTCAGCCCTGGCGAAGATGATGACCGGCACGCTCGTGGCTGGCCTGGCGAGCCTGGAGCTGGCGAGAATGAAGGGTGTGAACCCGCTCTCAACGCCGGGGATAAAGGCGTTCAGGGCGTCGTACAGCGAGCTCTTCACCACCGGTATGGGTAAAACTTAATACTGTTGATTACTGCTGGGCCCCCGGGATAAGCAATGACGCAGTACCTCTCCCAGCTGAAGGAGCTCCTAAGCCCCAAGCTCACCGCCAAGGGCTACAAGCTATTCCTAATGGGCTCGACCTTGAAGATAATGAAGGGCATGCAGACAGTAATGAACATCGTCGACAAGGGCGAGGAGGTAGAGCTGAGCTTCAAGGGCCAGAAATACAAGTACGACAAGTGGTACACGAAGCCAGAGCACCTAGCCAAGACAATCCTACGCGTCTTCGAGGTACAGCAGCTCTAACCAGGGCGGGGCAGGAGCCACGCACCAGCGGGATGAAGAGGACTGCCGGCCGCTCAGCGGTTTTGAAGACACACTGCTAGAATATATCGGCCTCACTCTCCTTCTCCGCCTCGAAGCTCAGCCTCCTCAACGCCTTCTCGAGAACCGGTAGCTGTACCCCCTGCACCAGCTTGACTACGGCTAGGCTTGAATGACCACCTATATTGTCGGCGAGCCCCTGCCTCAGCAGCCCCACCGCTATCCTGTAGGCCTTGACCCCACGGGTCCTTATGATTAGGAGCTCTGCCCCATCATCCCTCCTCACGAGGAGGGCCACTGGCTGGTGGAGTATCTTGAAGAGCTTAGACGCTAGCGCCGAGGCG